>CAKUEM010000018.1 GCA_934646115.1 uncultured Oscillospiraceae bacterium | reverse complement strand
CCTGTCCATCCCCTTCCCGCTTTAAGCCATATTGTCTCTGCTCCCCTCTACTTTCCCCCGCCGATGCCTCGCCGCTTCCATTTTTTACCTTATCTGCTGTTCTATCCGCTTGAAATCACTTGCGCTTCATTTCGCTCTCAAAGCGCCCTCCCAAGCGGTGTTCCGCCCCGCGCCCTCCCAATCCCGCATCCGTATTCACACCCGCCGATACCTCGCCGCTTTTGATCCGCACTCGGTCATTTCCTGTCCATCCCCTTCCCGCTTTAAGCCATATTGTCTCTGCTCCCCTCTACTTTCCCCCGCCGATGCCTCGCCGCTTTTGATCCGCACTCGGTCATTTCCTGTCCATCCTCTTCCCGCTTCAAGCCATATTGCCCCCGCTCCCCCCTACTTTTCCCCGCCGATGCCTCGCCGTTTCCATTTTTTTCCTCATCTGCTGCTCTATCCGCTTGAAATCACTTGCGCTTCATTTCGCTCTCAAAGCGCCCTCCTAAGCGGTGTTCCGCCCCGCGCCCTCTCAATCCCGCATCCGTATTCATCTCCCGCCGATACCTCGCCGCTTTTGATCCGCACTCGATCATTTCCTGTCCATCCTCTTCCCGTTTCAAGCCATATTGCCCCCGCTCCCCCCTACTTTCCCCCGCCGATGCCTCGCCGCTTCCATTTTTTACCTTACCTTGTAAAAACATCTCCAAATAACGCAAAAGCGGGCGCTGCCGCCCGACAGCGCCCAATAACGCAAAAGAACCGGGGCAAGCCCAAAGGCCCGCCCGGTTCATTCATTCCGCAATCAAATAGCAAAACGGCGGAAACGGAAGATTCCGCACCAGCGCAAAACATACGCAGCACGCCGCGATGATCCAAAGCGCCCGCTCATTGAGCAGCCAGCGATACGCCCGCCACCCAAACAGCACATTTAAGTTGCAAAGCAGCAGCGCAAGCAGCAAATAGCACAGCAGCAGAAACACCAGCGGATTCATGCAAAACGCGCGCCAGAAATCAAAATTGCGCAGCGCGAGAAACATCCGCGTTGTGCCGCACCCGGGGCACCAAAGCCCGGTCGTGCTATACAGCGCGCATTCGCCAAAAATCGATACCACCGATCGCCAGAAAAAGACCAGCAGCACCACAAGGATCAGCAGCAGCAAATCACAGGCGAGCGTCCAAAATCGAAACCGACTCACCAGCGATAGTAATAGTCATAGCCGTAGTTCGGAAACTCTCTCATGATGTCGCTCCCCATGATCGCAATAAACGCAACGATCGTCAGGAAAATGCCCGCGCCGCCTAAAATAATTCCGGCGATCGACATCGAGCGTTTCTCGCTCTTCAGCCCGATAATCCCCAAAACAATCGCAACGACCGAGCATACAACAGAAATGATCGCGCAGCAGCTAAGTACAATACCAAAAATACCGAGGATCATCGAAACGGTCGCAAGCCCATTCTTATTCGCATCCGCCTGCTGCACGCCTAACGGCGGGTAATAAGACGTCGGCTGCTGGAACGATGCATTGCCCGCAGCGCTCGGCGCAGCCGTTTCAGAAGCCGCATTTTCTACCGGCGCAGCCGCCTCAGAAGCCGCATTCTCTACCGGCGCTGCCGCCTCAAAAGCCGCATTTTCCATCGGCGCAGCCGCCTCAGAAGCCGCATTTTCCATCGGCGCAGCCGCCTCAAAAGCCGCATTTTCCACTGGTGCAGCCGCCTCAGAAGCCGCATTTTCCACTGGCGCAGCCGCCTCAGACGCCGCATTTTCCATCGGCGCAGCCGCCTCAGAAGCCGCATTCTCTACCGGCGCAGCCGCCTCAGAAGCCGCATTTTCCATCGGCGCAGCCGCCTCAGACGCCGCATTCTCTACCGGCGCAGCCGCCTCAGAAGCCACATTTTCCACTGGCGCAGGCGTGTTTTCCGCCCCCTCGCCGAACTGGTTTTTATTCGTCGAATCCATAAAAGCACCCCATTTCGTCCTTTTTCTTTAAGTATACAACATTTGTATGCTTTTGGCAAGAGCCAGTTTGCCGCCCGCGCCCAACTGTGCTATAATAATTGCATAACCCTCCGCGCAGGCAAATGCGCCCGCAAAGCGTAAGTCTGTCCGCGCCGAAAATGCGCACATGCAGGCGCTAAAACACATCCAACCCCGCGGCGCAGATTGCCGCGCAAAATCCCCGTAAAACTCAACAAAAAGGTGTGATTATCCATGAAAAAATACGCAAGCGAGCTGCTCACCCGCCTGATCGATTTTCTGCCGACGTTTTTGGTCACGCTTGTGCTGTTTGCGGTGGGCTATGCGCTCATCCGCGCACTGTGCCGGCTGGTCGACCGGGCGCTCGCGCGCTCAAGGCTCGACCCGTCGCTTCACGCGTTCCTCCGCACCGCGGTCAAGGTCACGCTGTATGCGCTGCTCATTCTCACCTGCGCCGCCACGCTCGGCATCCCAACGGGAACGCTGCTCGCCGCGTTCGGCGCAATCGGTCTGGCGCTCTCGCTCGCGATGAAGGACAGTCTTTCCAACCTGGCAAGCGGGCTGCTCCTGCTCGCCACGCATCCGTTCCGCGTGGGCGACCTGATCGAGCTTGAGGGCGAGGTCGGCACCGTGCTTGAGATCAATTTCATCTATACCACGCTCAGCACCTTTGACAATAAGCGTCTGCATCTGCCGAACAACAAGGTCTCCGCCGCGCGGATCATCAACATCACAGAGGCAGACGCGCGCCGCTTAGATCTTTCGTTTTCAATCAGCTACGGCAGCGATGCGGAGCTTGCCAAATCGCTCATTCAAGCCGAGATCACGAAGCATCCGCTCGCGCTCGCCGCGCCCGCGCCCGACGTTCGGGTCAACGCGTATAAAGACAGCGCAATCGAGCTGCTCGTCAGGGTTTGGGTGAGCAATCAGAACCACGATGATTATTATACGCTGCGGTTCGATCTGCTTGAGCAGGTGCGGCAGGCCTTTGCGCAGGCGGGGGTCGCCATCCCGTTCCCGCAGGTCGATATCCACCTTTCAAAATAACCCGCACAGGAAAAGGCGCTATGGAGCTTCCATAGCGCCCTTTTTTATTTACACCAGCGCTGCGATCGCCTCGCGCACATTCTTCGCCGCGAGCAGCGAAACCCCTTCCGGCGCAACCACTTCGCGCGCGTTCTGCGCGGGCAGGATGCAGGTCGTAAAGCCAAGCCGCGCGATCTCGTTCACGCGCAGCTGCGCGCCGCTCACCGCGCGCAATTCCCCGGTCAGGCCCACCTCGCCAAACGCCGCGACCGAATCGGCGATCGCGCGCTCCTTCGCGCTGGACGCAAGCGCCAGCACGGTCGCCAGATCGGCGGCAGGCTCATCCAGCTTCAGCCCGCCGATCACGTTGACATACACGTCGCAGTTCCCCATGCGGAACCCGGCGCGCTTTTCCAGCACGGCGAGCAGCAGCATCGCGCGGTTGTAGTCCACGCCCGCGCTCATCCGGCGCGCCGTGCCGAAGCCAGACGCCGTGACCAGCGCCTGAATTTCGGATAAAATCGGGCGCGAGCCCTCCATCACGCAGGCGACGCACGTCCCCGGCACGTTGACCGGACGCCCGTCGAGCAGCGCGGCGGACGGATTGCCCACCTCGCACAGCCCGTGATCGCGCATTTCAAACACGCCGATCTCATTCGTCGAGCCATAGCGGTTCTTCGCCGCGCGCAAAATGCGGTAAGACAGGCTGCGGTCGCCCTCGAAATACAGCACGCAATCGACCATATGCTCCAGCACCTTCGGTCCGGCGATCGCGCCCTCCTTGTTCACATGGCCGACCACGAACACCGTGATCTCCTCGCCCTTGGCAAGCCCCATCAGCGCCATCGTGCATTCGCGCACCTGCGCCACGCTGCCGGGCGCAGAGGAGATATCGCTGCGATACACGGTCTGGATCGAGTCCACGATCAGCACATCCGGGCGCTCGCGGCGCGCGGTCTCCAAAATATCCTCAATATCCGTTTCCGAATAAATAAACAGCCGCTCGCAATCGACCGAAAGGCGGTCGGCGCGCAGCTTCAGCTGGCGCTTGGATTCCTCGCCCGAAATATAAAGCACCTTCAGCTCGCGGCACAGCGTGCTGCAAATTTGCAGCAGAATGGTCGATTTTCCGATGCCCGGCTCGCCGCCGACCAAAACGAGCGACCCGCGCACCGCGCCGCCGCCGAGCACGCGGTCAAGCTCGCCCATGCCGGTCCCGAAGCGCAGCTCATCCTGCGTTGTGATCTCGCGCAGCGGCACCACCTCACCGCGCGGCGCACGTGAAGCGGCACGCGCCGGGCCCTTCGCGCTGCCCTGCGCAACCTGCTCAACCATCGTGTTCCAAGCGCCGCAGCTGCTGCATTTTCCATACCATTTTGCAGACTCAAAGCCGCATTCCGTGCAAACAAACACCGTTTTCGCCTTCATATTTTAGCCCCTTCCCGCATCAACACACGGTTTTCTCTGCGATCAGATAGCCGGACGCAATACACAGCGCGATCCGGCGCTGGTAATTCTCCTCGCCCAGCCTCCGCTCCTCCAGCGGATTGGATAAAAACCCGCACTCGACCAAAATGGCCGGGCAGGTCACATGCTCTAACAAATAAATATGCGGCTCGCCCGGCTTCGCCACGCGGTGATTCTCCGGGTCAAGCCCATCGCGCAGCGCCTGCTGCACGAGATCGGCAAACTGCTTGCCGGAATCGTGATGAATGGAATAAAACACCTGCGCCCCGTGGCAGCTCGCCTGCGAAAAGTGATTGAGATGCACGCTGATCAGGCGCGGATGCTCGCATTGCTCCACGATCGCCACGCGGTTTTTGATGTCAGACGCCTTTTTCTGGCGGATGCTCGCCGCATCGCCCGAATGGATCGACACATCGTCCGTGCGCGTCATCACCGTGTCCACGCCGCAAAACCCGAGCAAGTCAGACAGCCGCTGCGCGATCGCAAGATTAAGCTTCGCCTCACGCGCGCCCGCAGCGCCGACCGCGCCGCCGTCCTCGCCGCCATGCCCCGGGTCGATCACAACGACCGGATGGATGTTAGACGGCATAAACGCCGCAGTGTGTTCAATATCGCGCCAAATCGGCGTCATCATCGCGCAAAGCAGCAAAATCGCCGCCGCGCATGCGCAAATGATCTTCCTGCACAAAGCAAGCACCCCCTCACAGAAGCCTATGAGGGCGGCGCCGAAACTATTCGTCGCGCTCGCGCGCGTAATAGAAATAATCGCTCAGGCGGATCTGCCGCCCGCCGAGAAAATAACCGAGCGCCGCGATCGCGATCATGAAAACCGCCGGCAGGAAATAGAGCGCGGGCAGCGCGTCAAGCGCGCCGAACAAAAACTGAAACGGCACGTCCCACACGCGATATAGCATTACCGCCACGTCCTGCTCCATCCATGTAACCGTGTGCAGCAGCCCGGCGGACACCAAAAGCGACAGCACCGCAAGCACGCATGACGGAATCGCCGCCAGCGCGCCCGCCGCAGCGCCCTTCCACCAAACCCAGGCGGAGCGCCCGTCCTGCACAAAATTTTTGTCCGCTCCGCCGCGTATCCACCCCTCATGGTAGATAAAAAAGAAAAATAATACCACGGTCAGGATCGTGGAGATCCAGCGCAGCGCGCCGTCAAAAATCGCGCCGAACAGCGCGGAAAGAATCGCCCCCGCGGCGACCGCAAGCACGTTCGCAAGCAAGATCCCCCCGGCAAAGCGCCCAAGACTGTTTCGGTTTTTCATGAAATGATCACCTGTCCTTATCCAAAATCCCGCGCAGATCGCGGCTCAGCACGCAGAGCGCCCGCCCGGATGAGATCACGATCTCCGCCTCATCCGCCGTCCATTCATTGCTGATGCCGATCGGCATCTCCCGCCGCAGCGTCGCGCCCGCAAGCGGGTATTTCACGCCGGAAAGCGTTACGCCCGTAAGCGTTTCATCCAGCGCAAGCAGCGAAAGATAAGAAAACGCCGCATCGCGCGGTACGATATGCCGCCCGGGCGCAAGGAAAAAGAGACGGTTTTGCGCATCGCGCAGCTCGCCGTGCGCGCCCGCGCGCTCGATCCGCTCAAGCAGCGCCACATCCGCCAAAAAATGATCCAGCCGCCCGCCGGAGCAGCCCACAAGCACGATCTCGCGCATGCCGCGCGCCAGCGCGCGCTCCACCGCCGTATGTACATCGCCAAAATCCTTTTCGCAGGGCAGCCGCTCGCAAAAAAGCCCCGGCGCATCCGGCACATCCCCGGCGGAATCCGCATCGCCCACCCAAAACTCAACCGTGAGCCCCGCGCGCTGCGCCGTTTGATAGCCGCCGTCCGCCGCAATGATCTCAGACCGCGCGATCAGCGCCCGGTCCAGCCACGCGAGCGGCATCCCCGGCGCCGCGCCGATGATGATACAGCTTGTTTTTTTCTCCATCTCCGTCCCTCAAATCAATCATATATCCCAATACAGCAGAAGCAAAGCCGCGCGACCCTTCGCGCCGCCGCCTTGTTTTTTCAAATCGCCCGCGCATCCGCGGCACACACCAACACAGCAGAAGCAAAACCGCGCGACCCTTCGCGCAGCCGCCAGCCGCCGTGCATTCTGTGCAAAATTTCCCTGCGCGTTACTCGTCTCGCGCCGCCCTCCCATGTGAAGCCACATGGCTTTACATGCGCTTTTCCCAAGGCTTGCGCTCGCGCAGATTTTCATATAATTTCTGATAGCTCTCCAGGCGCGATGGCGGGATCTTGCCCTCCTGCGCCGCCGCGCAAACCGCGCATCCGCGGTCGTTGCAATGCGCGCAGCCGATGAATTCGCACTGCTCGCGATACGGCTCAAATTCGGGAAACGCGCGCTCAAGCCCTTCCGGCGCAATGAGTTCCATGCGCTCGGTATCAAACGAAGAAAAGCCCGGCGTGTCCGCGATCCAGGTCTCCGCGCCGATTTTAAAAATCTCCACATGGCGGGTCGTGTGCCGCCCGCGCCCGATCTTATCATTGAGCGCGCCGGTCGCAAGCGCAAATTCCGGCGCGATCGCGTTTAAGATCGTCGACTTGCCCACGCCGGAGTTCCCTGTAAAGGCAGATAGCTTGCCACGCAGAATTTCCAGCAGCTCGGAAACGCCCTCGCCGGTGCGCCCGCTCACGCGCAGCGTGGGAAATCCGACCGCGCGATACGTCTCAATGATCTGGTCGCCCGCGTCCATGTCGCACTTATTCACCGCGATGACCACCTCAATGCCCATCGCATGCGCCACGGCGCTCACCCGGTCGATCAAAAACAGATCGGTCACCGGCGGCGCCTGCGAAGCCACGATCACCAGCACGTCCAAATTCGCAATGGGCGGGCGGATCAGCGCATTTTTGCGCGGCAGAAGCTCCAGCAGATAGCCGTTCTCCCCGTCCGGCGAGGAGAAGCGCGCCCGGTCGCCCACCATCGGGCTGATCCCCATTTTCCGAAACTTCCCGCGCGCGCGGCACGCGATCAGCGCATCGCCGATATCTACATAATAAAACCCGCCGATGCCCTTTACAATGCGGCCAACCGCCTCGCAGTCTGTCATCCCGTGCCCCTTTCCGTCAGTCAAAGCTGACCGAGATCTCATGGAACAGCTTTCCATCGATATAAATCGACACCGTGACCGTTCCGGTTCCGCGCAGGGTAATATTCGCCGAGCCCTCGCTCGCCTGATGGGTCTTGCTATACACCTGCTTGTCGTTGACCTTGGCAGAAAGCGTAAAGCTTTCCGGGCTTGCCGGCAGCTTCACCGTGATCGTTTTGCTCTTGGTATTCTCGTCCGGCTGCGTGGTCTCTCCGCCCGAATTGCCCGGATTGGTCGACGGCTCCGGCTTTGCCGGCGTATTTTCCGTTGTTTCGCCGCCCGACGGCTCCGGGGTTTTCGATGGCTCGGGCTTTGCTTCCTCCTGCTTCTTTCCGGCGCTCACGGTCAGGTTCACGGTTGTTTTCTCCTCGATCTCGGTCCCCTCCGCGATGCTCTGCGAAAGAACCACGCCCTTGTCGCGGCTGCTCTCGCTCTCGCCGACCGTGCCGACAACCAGCCCAAGCCGCTCGATCTCGCGCTTTGCATCGTCAAGGCTCATGCCGATCAGCTTCGTCATGTTCACTTTTTTCACATCCGTGCCCTTGCTCAAATACACGGTGATCGTGTCGCCCTCGGCGACCTCGGAATGTTCCGCCGGGCTGGTGCGCACAACGTAATCCTTCAGCACCTCAGACGAGGTTTCGTATTCTATTTTCACCACAAGACCGAGCCGGGTCTCCAGCTCGATGCGCGCCTGCTTTTCGGTCATGTTGCGCACGTCGGTCACCGTAACTTTTTTCGAGCCCTTGCTGACCACAACGACGATCTCGCCGTCCTCCTTGATCGATTTCCCCACCTCCGGGCGCTGGCTCATGATCTCACCCTCGGCATAATCCTTTGAAAACTCGCGCGATTCCTCCTTGATGCTGAACTTGCGATATTCGCGGTTGTTGAGCACCTCATCGATCTGCTGTCCGCGCAGATCGGGCGTTTTCGTGTCGCCGCTGCCCCATCCAAACAGCGCGGCGGCAAGCGTATACATTCCAAATAAGAAGATCAGCCCGGTCAGCGCGGCAACGATCAGCGGTCCGCGCTTTAACTTTTTCTTTTTTCCGGGCAGCTCCTCGTCAAATTCCTCCCATGCCTCCTCGCGGCGGCGCGGACGCGGCGATTCGATCGCGTGCAGCTCCTCCTCGGTGAGCGGGCGCGTGCTCTCGCCCGCGGCGGGCGCATGGTCAAGCTCAATGCCCTGATAATCGATCTCGATATTCGGGTTGCGGCGGAACTCCTCCAGATCGCGCAGCATCTCCGCGGTAGACGCATAGCGTTTATTGATGTCCGCGCACATCGCCTTCATCGTGATCTTCTCCAGCGCCTCCGGGATCTCCGGGTTGATATCGCGCGGCGCAAGCGGCATCGAGTTGATATGCTGGATCGCGATAGAAACCGGGGTATCGCCGTCATACGGCAGCCGCCCGGTCAGCATTTCATACAGCACCACGCCGGTCGAATAAATATCCGCGCGCGCGTCTAGATGCCCGCCGCGCGCCTGCTCGGGCGAAATGTAATGCACAGAGCCGAGCGCCTCATTGGTCAGCGTGCCCTGCGTGGCGGCAAATCGCGCAATGCCGAAATCCGCCACCTTGATCGTCCCGTCGCGCAGGACCATGATGTTGTGCGGCTTGATATCGCGGTGGATGATGCCCTTGCCGTGCGCGTGGTGCAGCGCCTTTAAGATCTGCGTCACGAAATGCAGGGCTTCCTTCCAATTGAGCGTCCCCTTGCGCTCCATATATTGCTTCAGGGTGATCCCGTCGATCAGCTCCATCACGATATATTCGATCGAGCGCGAGCGCGAAACGTCATACACCGCAACGATATTCGGGTGCGACAGCATCGCAACCGCCTGACTTTCCGCGTGGAACCGGTTGCGGAACTCCTCGTCTTTAGCAAATTCATCCTTTAAAATCTTCACGGCGACCAGGCGGTTTAAGCGATGGCACAGCGCCTTATACACGACCGCCATGCCGCCCGTGCCGATCACCTGAAGGATCTCATATCGATTGTCTAACAGCTTTCCAATATATTTATCCATGTCCCTGCCCTCCTAGCGCGTCAAGATAACGACGGTGATATTATCGAATCCGCCGCGTGAATTTGCGATCTCGCAAAGGCGCGCGGGCGCGCCGGCCGGGTCGCCATACAGCACTTCATACAGGATCTCCTGCTCGCTCACGAGATTGCTCAGCCCATCGCTGCAAAGCAGCAGGAACTCCCCCTCGCCGAGCGCGATCGAATAAAAATCGCCATCGATCTCGGCGTCTGTTCCCACCGCGCGCGTGATCAGGTTTTTGCTGGGGTGCTCGCGCGCCTCAAGCTCTGTGATCTCGCCATGCCGCAGCATATCCTCCACCAGAGAATGGTCGCGCGTCACGCGGGTGATCCCGCCCGCGCCGATATGATACGCGCGCGAATCGCCCACGTTGAGCACCGTCGCCTGCGCATCATGCAGCACGCAGGCAACCAGCGTTGTGCCCATGCCGCTGCAATCCGGCTCCTCCGCCGCGCGGCGGTGGATCGCGCGGTTCGCGCCCTCCATCGCCTTTCGCATCAGGCGCTCGAGCGGCTTCGCAGGCAGGGTTTGATACGCGCCGTCCTGCATCACGCGCAAAAACTCGTCGGCCGCCATCCGGCTTGCGATATTGCCCGCCTTCGCGCCGCCCATCCCGTCGCACACCACGCAAAGCGCCGTAATCCCATCGTCTGCGCGCGCAATGCGAAACGTATCCTCGTTCAGCTCGCGAACACGCCCCACATCACTCATGCCCCAAACGTTCATGGCATCCATATAATCGGGAAATTCTGCCCGATTATGTCTCCTTTCCTCAAAACTCGTCACGATTGAGCTGTTTTCTCCGCAGCTGTCCGCACGCGGCGTCGATATCCGCGCCCAAGCTGCGGCGCACCGTCACGCACAGTCCGGCGCGCGTCAGCCAATCGGAAAACCGGTCGATCTCCGCGCGGGAGGACGGCGCAAGCGTCCGCTCCTCCACGCGGTTGAGCGGAATTAAATTCACATGGCACGGAAACCCGGAAAGCAGCTTCGCCAGATTTCGCGCACAGTCCTCCGTGTCGCTCACGCCGTGGATCATCGTATATTCAAAGCTGATCCGGCGCGAGGTCTTTGCAAAATAATACCGGCACGCCTCGATCAGCTGCGTCACGCCAAACTTCCGGTTGATCGGCATGATCTCAGAGCGCGTCGCATCATCCGGCGCGTGCAGCGAGATCGAAAGCGTGATCTGCAAATTTTCATCTGCAAGCGCTTTTATTTTATCACAAATTCCGCAAGTAGACAATGAAATATGCCGCATTCCGATATTTAATCCGTGCTCCGCGCTCACAAGGCGCAGAAAAGCGAGCACATTTTCATAATTATCCAGCGGCTCGCCCGTGCCCATCAGCACGATGTTCGACACGCGCATCCCGGTATCAAGCTGCGCGGCAAGCACCTGCTCGAGCATCTCGCCCGGGGTCAAATTGCGCCGCAAGCCGCCCAGAGTCGAGGCGCAAAACGCGCAGCCCATGCGGCATCCGACCTGCGTGGAGATGCAGATCGTGTTCCCGTGCTTATACTGCATGAAAACCGATTCCACGCAGCTCCCGTCTGAAAAGCGCCAAAGATATTTCACCGTGCCGTCCAGGCGCGAGACCTGGCGGCGCACCACCTCGGCATTATTGAGCACGCAATGCGCAGAAAGCTTCTCGCGCAATGGCTTTGAAAGATTTGTCATTTCATCAAAGCGGCGCGCGCCGCCCGCGAGCCAGCGGAATATCTGCCCCGCGCGAAACCGCGCCTCGCCCCATTGCGCCAAAAGGGCGGAAAGCTCCGCCTCATTCATGGATTTGATGTCGATCATGCTCTTCTCCTCAGCTTGCAAATAAAAAATCCGTCGGTCTCGTTGCGATGCGGCAGCAGCGTGATCTCGCCGTCGTTTTCGCCCCGCGGGCACGGCAGCGCCATCCGCTCGCGCGCAAATTCCGGATGCTTCTCCAGAAAATCCGCCACGACCTGCCCATTCTCGCAGCGCAGGATCGTGCAGGTTGAATATACCAGCGCGCCGCCCGGCGCAACAAACCGCGCCGCCTGCTCCAAAATCGCGCGCTGGATCTCGGGCAGCCGCGCGATCTCCTCCTCCGCCTTGAGCCGGATCTCCGGCTTCTTGCGGATCACGCCCAGCCCGGAGCACGGCACATCGCAAAGCACCGCGTCCCACCGCGCGTCCCAGTCCGGGCGCGGCTCGCGCGCATCGCGGCAAAGCAGCTCTAAATTGGAAATATGTAAACGCGCCGCGTCGCGCCGCATCCGCGCAAGCTTGTGCTCATGAATGTCGCACGCCTGCAAAACCCCGTCGCCCGCAAGCTGCCCGGCGAGCAAAAACGTCTTCCCGCCCGGCGCGGCGCAGGTGTCCAGCACGCGCATCCCCGGCCGCACATCAAGCGCCAGCGCCGCCAGCTGGCTCGCCGGATCGCACACGTGAAAGCACCCGCCGCGAAACGCCGAAAGCGCCGCGATATCCCCGGTCTCCGCCAGCGTGATGCAGCCGGGCAGCCACGGATGCGCCGCGGCGGAAACCCCGTCCTCCGCAAGCGCCTTGCATGCGCCCGCCACATCGGTCACGAGCGGATTCACCCGCGCGCAGATCGTGGGCGCGCGGTTGTTTTCATATAAAATCTGCTCCGCCTCGTCGCCAAACTCCGCCAAAAGCCGCCGCACCAGCCATTCCGGATGACTGGTCAGCACTGCGAGCCGCGCCTCGCGCCCGCCGCCCGGCTCGGGCAGATGCCCGCGCTCTGCCGCAACGCGCCGCAGCAGCGCATTGGCAAAGCCCGCCGCGCGCGCCGCATGCCGCCGCACCAGCGCGACCGATTCATTCACCGCCGCATGCGGCGGGATCCGGTCAAGCAGCGCGATCTGATACACGCCGATGCGCAGAATATCCAAAACCTGCGGCTCGATCCGTGCAAACGGCACAGAAGAATACGCCGCAATATAAAAATCAATGAGCGCGCGATTTTGCAGCACGCCGTAAACCAGCTGCGCCGCAAGCGCCGCATCGCGCCGCGAAAGCGGCTCCTTCGCGAGCGCGTCCTTCAAATATTGGTCCGCCCACGTCCCGCTCCGGCGGAACGCGCGCAAACAGTCAAACGCGATCTCTCTCGCACTTTTCGCCATCGAAACCCCTACTTTTTTATTATCTGTCGTTTTTGCGCCCGCCGAACAGCACGATCAGGCGCACAAGCTGCATCACAGAAACCGCAAGCGCCGCCACATACGTCATCGCCGCCGCGCGCAGCACACGCCGCGCCGCCGGCAGCTCCTCCGGCGCAAGCACGCCCGCATCCTCAAGCAGCGCCATCGCCCGGCGCGACGCATTGAATTCCACCGGCAGCGTGATCAGCTGAAACAGCACCGCCGCCGCGAAAAACAGGATCCCCGCGGTCACAAGCGCCTGGAATTGAAACAAAAAGCCGAGCAAAATCAGCGGTATCGCCGCGGCAGAGCCGAACTGCGAAACCGGAATGATCGCATTGCGCAGCCGCAGCGGCGCATACCCCTTGGCATGTTGCACCGCATGGCCGCATTCGTGCGCCGCAATGCCGCACGCCGCGATCGTCGGCGCGGAAAACACGCCCTCAGACAAGCGGATCACGTTGCCCTTCGGGTCAAAATGATCGGATAATTTCCCGCTCACCGGCTCGATCCGCACGCCGGACACACCCGCCGCGCGCAGCACCCGCTCCGCCGCGCCCGCGCCGGAAAGCCCGCTGCGGCAGCGCATGGCGGACGCGCTTCGATACGCCGACTGCACCGCCGCCTGCGCGATCAGCGTAAAGATCAGCGCGGGCAGCACATAAATAATATACGTGATATCAATGCCCCAATAAATCATATCGTCCCTCCAGACTTGCCCAAAACCTCGCCCAAAATGCTCGGATGCCCGCGGAAATAATCCGCCGGCGCCATGCGCTTCGCGTTCGGAAATTGCAGCAGCGTGATACACACGCTCTCGCCGTCGCCGCAGGCGACCTGCATGCCGCGCGCATCGATGGAGATCACCGTCCCGGGCGCGGCATTTGTCGCCTCGCCCGCCGCCGCCGCGTAAAGCTTCATGCGCCCCGCGGCGCAGTCCGTCGTCGCGATCGGCCAGGAATAGCAGCCGCGGATCGTGTTGCGCACGGTGCGCGCCGGGGCAGCCCAGTCGATCACGCCGTCCTCACGCGTCAGCATGCGCGCATACGTCGCCTCGCCCTGCTGCGGCGTAAACGTCGCCGCGCCGCTCTCCAGCAGCGCCATCGTGGAAACCAGCTTGCGCGCGCCCAAAAGCGCCAAGCGCTCAAACAGCGCCTCCGCCGTCTCGTCCGCGCCGATCGAAACCTCCGCGCGCTCGATCACGTCGCCCGTGTCCAGCCCCTCGTCCATGCGCATCGTGCATACGCCGGACACCGCATCGCCCGAAAGCACCGCCCACTGGATCGGCGCAGCCCCGCGCCATCGCGGCAGCAGCGACCCATGCACATTCACGCAGCCGTATTTCGGAAAATCTAAAATATAGCTCGGCAAAAGCCGCCCATACGCGACCACCGCGATCGCATCGGGCGCAAGCTCGCGCAAAAGCGGCAGCAGCGCGCCGTCCTTCAGCTTCGTCGGCTGATAAACCGGGATGCCATGCGCCAGCGCGCACGCCTTCACCGGCGGCGGCGTCAGCTTCATGCCGCGCCCGACCGGCCGGTCCGGCTGCGTGACCGCGCCTGCGATCGTGTGCCCCGCCGCAAGCAGCGCCTCCAGCGAGGGCACGGCAAAATCCGGCGTACCCATAAACAAAATTTTCATAGAAAAACCCCTAATTTTCAATATAATCGATCACTTTATCGGTAAATAACACGCCGTTTAAATGGTCGATCTCATGGCAGAACGCGCGGGCGCAAAGCCCCTCGCCGCCCACTTCGAAATGATTCCCGTTCCGGTCCTGCGCGCGCACCTTCACAAAGCCCGGGCGGCGCACCGTGCCGCACACGCCGGGGATGCTGAGGCAGCCCTCCGCCTCCTCCTGCTCGCCCTCGGCGTGGATAATCTCCGGATTGATCAGCTCTAAATAATCCATCCCGTTCTGCACGATCACCACGCGGCGCAGCACGCCAACCTGCGGCGCCGCAAGCCCCACGCCGTCCGCCGCGATCAGCGTCTCGCGCATGTCGTCCAGCAGCGTATGCAGGCGCGCGTCAAAGCTCGTGACCGGGCGCGAAGTCTTTCTCAGACACGGGTCGTCACGCAGCACAATATTACGAATTGCCATAAATTGTCAGCTCCTCTTAAAATTCATATGTATTCACATCAACAAGTATGGTCAGGCGGCGATTTTTCGTCTCCTGTTGAAAATCACAGATCATGTCAGAAAGCAGCGTGCGCAGGGCGCGCGTGTTCTCGCCGCACAGCGTCAGCTGATAGCGGAACTTCCCGCGGACGCGCAGCACCGCAGCGGGCGCCGGGCCATAGAAGCTGACGAGCATTTCAGAATATACCTTGCACAGCTCGGCGCGCAGCCGCTCCGCCAAGCGCACCGCGCCCTGATACGCCTGATTTTCCGACGTGCTGGATACCACAAGGCTGATCATATCGCGAAACGGCGGCAGCTTGCGCAGCTCGCGCATGCTAAGCTCAGAGCGGAAAAAGCTTCGATAATCCTGCACAGCGGCCTGCAGCACGGTCTCATTATCCTTCGAAAGCGTCTGGATCACGGCGCGCCCGCGCTTATCGCCGCGCCCCGCGCGCCCGATCACCTGCGTGATCAAATCAAACGTGTTCTCCTGCGCGCGCCAGGTCGGCGCATAGAGCAGCTGATCCACGCCGAGCACGCCAACCAGCGTGACGTCCTCAAAATGGAACCCCTTCGCAACCATCTGCGTGCCGACCAGAATCGGGACCTTTTCTTCCTGAAAGCGCTTTAGCATCTGCTCGCGCGCGGTCTTGGTCGTCGCGGTGTCGCGGTCCATGCGGAGGACCGGGATGCCGGGGAACATTTCGTGCAGCTCCTCTTCAATTTTTTGCGTTCCCGCGCCGATATATGCGAGCGGCGCGCTGCATTTCGGGCAAAGCGCCGCGCTCACCTGCGAATAGCCGCAGTGGTGGCACATAAAGCGCCCGTTTGCCGAATGATAAGTCAGCGCCGCGCTGCAATTCGGGCATTCCGGCACATAGCCGCAGCTGACGCAGCTTGCATAGCGCGCCTGCCCGCGCCGGTTTAAAAATATAATGCTCTGGTTTCCGGCGATCAGGTTTTTCTCAAGCTCCTCGGCAAGCACCGTGCCGATCTCGCCCGTGTTGCCGTTTAGCAGCTCGGTGCGCATGTTCGTGATCACGACCTCGGGCATCATCAGCTGATTGTATCGATACGGCAGCTGGAAAAAGCTATATTGCCCGATCACCGCGGAATACATGCTCTCCACCGACGGCGTGGCAGAGCCGAGCAGCATGATCGCATGGTTCTGCACGCAGCGGAAGCGCGCCACCTCGCGCGCGTGATAGCGCGGCGCCATGTTGGATTTATAAGAATGGTCATGCTCTTCGTCTAAAATGATCAGCCCGAGATTGGGCAGCGGCATGAACACGGCGGAGCGCGTTCCCACCACAACGGAAACCTCGCCGCTCCGAATGCGCTTCCATTCATCCAGCTGCTCGCCCACGGAGAGCGCGCTGTGCATCACCGCAACGCGATCGCCGAACTGCTGATACACATGCGCAAGCATCTGCGGCGTCAGCGCAATTTCAGGCACGAGCAGCATCGCCGTGCGGTCGATCTCAAGCGCGGCCTCGATCAGCTTGAGATATACCATCGTCTTTCCGCTTCCGGTCACGCCGTATAGCATCGCCACGCCCGATTTTTGCATCCAGATCATCTTTGAGATCGAGCGATACACCCGATCCTGATCATAATTTAAATGGATCTGCTGCGGCTCAGACACCTCGGGCAGCTGCGGGCGGCGGAAGCTTTCGATCTCATCCAGCTGCAGCATGCCGCGCTTTTCCAGCGTGTTGATCGCCGCGCCGGTCGCGCCGGTAAAATAGCCGATCTCCGCCGTTGTGGCGCGCCCGATATCGCAAAGCATGCGCAGCACATCGCACTGCACCGGCGCGCGCTTCTTGTTGCTCGCGATGTATTTTTCCGCCTCCTCGGGGTCAACCGCGAGCGACGCCATGCGCACGCGCTTGTCCGCCACCTTGCGCGTCGCCTTGTCCTTCACGGAAACAAGCCCCGCGTCCTGCAACTGCTTCAAAAGCGGCTTCGCGTCTGATAAGCCGAACGCCATGCACAGCGCATTCTCCTCCACGCCGCTCTTGCGCAGGAGGAAATATTCCGCAAGCTCCGCCGCGTTGGAATTGCCGGGCAGCGCGGCGATAAATTCTTCCTCCGTCGCGCCCTCGCGCGGAACATAAACCTGCCCGAAGCGATACCAAAGCCCGCTCGGCAGCATCGCGCGGAACACGTCATATAACGTGCAGAAGCATTGATCGCGCACCCAAACGGCAAGCCGCAGCCCATCCTCATCCAGGATCGGCTCGGCATCCAGCACATCGATCACTTCTTTAAGCTCCTCCGCGTCCTCCTGATGCTCCAGCGAGAGCGCCATCGCCTCGCATCGCCGATTTGCGCGCCCAAACGGCACCATCAGGCGCATTCCGGGGCTGATTTTTCCATAAAACTGCTCCGGAATTCGATAATTATACGCCTTATCGATCGCAAACACAATTTGACTTACCGCAACGCGCACTACGTTTTGTTCTGGCATCGCTTCGCCCCTCTTTCAAAATCCCTCACAAAAATAAAAGCCCATGCACCGCTTCGCCGCGCTATCCCATGCGTAACCCGCGCAGGCTTTCCGCCGCGCGCCCTCGCAATCTCAGCCGGATCGACCCGCGCGTGACACGCGCAGGCATAATCCATAGATGCGTCCGCAGCATCTGGAGTATACGGATTGACCCGCGCGCGACACGCGCAGTCGCAAAGCGTGCGCGTGAAACGGATATTATCTGCTCTATGGGATTGACCCGCGCGCGACACGCGCAGTCGCAAAGCGTGCGCGTGAAACGGGTATTATCTGCTCTGTGGGATTAGCCCGCGCGTATCACAAGCCAACCCTCGCAAAACGCGCCCCAGCCAAACCGCCGCGCAAGCCGATCCGCCGCGCCGTTGAATCCCCGCGCGCCCTCGCAATCTCAGCCGGATTGACCCGCGCGCGACACGCGCAGTCGCAAAGCGTGCGCGTGAAACGAATATTATCTGCTCTGTGGGATTGACCCGCGCGTATCGCAAGCCAACCCTCGCAAAACGCGCCCCAGCCAAACCGCCGCGCAAGCCGACCCGCCGCGCCGTTGAATCCCCGCACGCCCTCGCAATCTCAGCCGGATTGACCCGCGCGCGACACGCGCAGTCGCAAAAGCACAATGAGCCCCACTGCTATTTCATAACAGTAGGGCACATCCTTTCGTCATAATCGCTGTCTTTCCGGCGCAATTTTCCGGACACAGGGGTGCATATTTTCAAAAAAGCGCACCGCACGAGCTGGTCGCAACCGCCGCGCAAGCCCCAGAACAAAGCTCACGCAGCCGCGTAAAACCCGCGTCAGTCAAACCCATCGCGCAACCCCGCCGCGCGCTTCAAGCGCCCTCGGCGACCGCGCATCGCAACCGCCGCGCAAGCCCCAGAACAAAGCTCACGCAGCCGCGCAAAGCCCGCGTCAGTCAAGCCCATCGCGCAACCACGCCGCGCGCTTCAAGCGCCCCCGGCGACCGCGCATCGCAACCGCCGCGCAAGCCCCAGAACAAAGCCCCGCGCCGCGTAAAGCCTTCACAGCGCTCGCGCAATCCCGCAAGCTCACGCAGCCGCGCAAAGCCTTTGCCGCGCTCGCGCCGGCGCGTTTTATTCCTCGTGCTCCGTCACGACGAGCTTCCCCGCCGCAAGCTCATTGATCGCGGTGCGAACCGGCTTTTCCACGAGCGGAATGCCCTCCTGCTCCGCCTGATCCGCGATCTGGCGCGCACGCTTCGCCGCAACGTTTACCAGCATGTACCGACTGCTTACCTTTTTCATCAGAGAATTCATCGAAGGATATAACATAAAAACAACTCCAATCTATCAGCCACGCGCCCGCGGCGCGCTTATTCCTCCTCGTCGAACGGCAAAGTCTCCGCGTCATCCTCGCGCGCATCCAGGCGATGCGCCACCGTTTCCGGCAGGATGGCGGACAAAATCACATGATCGCTATCCGTTACGATCACGGCGCGCGTGCGCCGCCCATACGTCGCGTCGATCAGCATGCCGCGATCGCGCGCCTCCTGAATAATGCGCTTGATCGGCGCAGATTCCGGGCTGACGATCGCGATCAGCCGACTCGCCGAAACCATATTTCCAAACCCAATGTTGATCAGCTTCATCGCAAATCCCGCCTATTCAATATTTTGGATCTGCTCGCGGATCTTCTCGATCTCCGCCTTGAGATCAACCACCATGCGCGCCATGTCCACATCGTTCGCCTTCGAGCCGATCGTGTTCGCCTCGCGGTTGAATTCCTGCACGAGGAAATCCAGCTTGCGCCCGATCGCGCCGCCGGCATCCAGCATACCGCGCAGCTGCGCCACATGGCTGCGCAGACGCACGATCTCTTCGTTCACAGCAATTTTATCGGCAAAGATCGCCGCCTCGGTCAAGATCCGCTGCGGCTCAAGCGACGTGTCCGCCAGAACCTCCTGCATGCGCGCCTCCAGCTTCTGGCGGTATTCCGCCACGCATTGCGGACTGCGCACCTCCAGCCGGTCAACCAGCTGCATGATTGCGTCAAGCCTTGCAACAATATCCTCCGCAAGGCGCGCGCCCTCCTTCTGCGCCATCGCGCCATGACCAGCCAGCGCGGTCTCCAGCGCGGAAAGCACCTCGCCCCGCAGCTCATCCTCGTCAGTCTCCTGCGTGGTGAGCGTCAGCACATCGGGCATGCGCATCAGGCGCGAAGCGGAAAGGTCGTTGGAAACGCCATACTGCTCCTGCAGAACCTGCGCGATATCGAGATATGCGCGCACCATCGCCTCGTCAAGCGCGGCGGAGGTATTGCTCGCGCGCGAGGTGTCGATCGTGATGAACACATCGACCTTCCCGCGGGCGATCTGCTTTTGCAGCGCAGCCTTCACCGGCTCTTCCAAAAACGCGCAGCCGCGCGGCGCGCGAATGGAACAGTCAAAATAACGATGATTGACCGAGCGCAGCTCAACGGTGATGTCCCGCCCGTTCCCGGCAATCTGCCCGCGGCCATAGCCGGTCATACTTTTAATCATGAAGTCACCCCAATAAAAACCTTAGAAATATTATACCGTTTCTCGCGCAGCTTGTCAAACATTATCTTCGCCCGGCAACGTGCGGATGGATGCGCGCCATGTAAAACGCCGCAAGCTTCGAAAAGCATAGATCATATAGAATAAACACCACATTAAACGCCAAAAAAGCGAGAAAAACCATCATATGATCCGGAATAAATTCCAGCAGCACCGCGCGAAACGCGAAAAACAGAAGCGCAACCAGCGCATTCACCGCCGCAAGCTTCGCCGCCCAGGCAAGCACCGGGCGCAGCCGCTCCGCGAAATATTTGATAAGCGGATAGCAGCCGAACAGCAGCGCATAAAGAATGGCGCACGACTTGTCCGGCACAAGCAAAAACGCCAGCGCGCAGGCAACCGCATACGTCCCCGCGCCCGCCGCCACGCCGCATTCGATCACCGCAACGCCGGGCAAAAGCCCCGCGATCGCAATGAGCGAAAGCGAAAGCACCGGGAAAAACGACGCCAAATATAAAAGCGCCACGCCAAACGCCGCAAGTATCGCGGAAAGCGCAAGCTGTCTTGCCTTTTTCATGCCGTCCCCCCATTTCCGTGTTGCATCCGCGCAAACGCCGCGCGCCCTAGCAGCACCCGTCGCACGAGCCGCACAGGCAGTTCGCGCACATCATCCCCGTGCAGCAGTCGCACGCGCTCATCCCGCCGCCGTAGGTCTGATAAGGGTTTTGCCCCATCTGCGCCATGCGGCTGCGCGCCGCGGCGTATTCCGCATTGTCCGGCGCCATCGTGCACGCGGTGTTGAAATGCTGGCGCGCCTCGTCCATCCAGCCCATGCGCATGCGCAGGCTGCCCATCAGAAAATGCCATTCCGCGTCACGCGTTTGGCATTGAAGCAGCATCTGCTCCGCCATGCGGAAATTGCCGGATAAGATCTGCGCGCGCACCTGCTGATACAAGGGGTTTGCGCTCTGCCCCGCCGTGCCGCACGCCGTGCTGTGCGCGCCGCTCGTGCCGTTTGCGCGCGAGCGCACGATCGTGTCATACGCCTCGTTGATCTCTTTCATTTTCTCCTGCGCAAGGTCCGCCAGCGGATTATTCACATACGCATCCGGGTGATATTTCTTCGCAAGCGCGCGGTATGCGTGCTTGATCTCGTCGTCGCTCGCGCCGGGCGAAACGCCCAACACGCTATATGGATCTCTCATGCCTTCGCTCCTTCTTCGGTCGTTCTCCCATCGCCGCATGCCGCACGATTTCCGGAATGCCGCGCTGTAAAATATTTTCGATAATGCCGCTCTCGCTGCCCGCGTCCAGCAGTGCCGCCGCCGCGCACGCCGCATGCACGCTTTGAAAAATCGTTGCACAAAGCGCGTCGCGAACAGACGGCGCAAGCGGCGCTTCGGAAACGGAATACCGCAGCACCACAGGGTTGTAGCCGCCGCTTTTTAAATCCTCTTCCACATCGCACAGCGCGTCGGTCAAATAGATCACGCGCCCGATGTGATAAAACAGCTCGTGCAATATCCGGCGCATATCCGCCGCATCGCAGCATGCGGAAAGCGCGGCTAAAATGCGCGCAAACGTGTCCGCCGGGCGGTCAAGGCTCGCCACGCGCGCCCGCTCCAGCGCGTGCAGCTCGTCTAAGCAGCCGCGCACCAGCCGATCAAACTCCGGCAGCTTGCGCCGCGCCCGCCGATATGCGCGCCGGGTCATCGCCCGCGCCGCCCGCGCCGGGATCCCGCGCCAGAACGGCTTGTCCTCCACCGCGTCACACAGCTGCCAGTGGCTTAAAATCACCGAGGCGGCCGCCGCAGCCCGAAGCGCCGGCGACGTCGTCATCGCGCAGCGCTTGCAAAACGGATGCGCCACGCAGCGCCGCCGCACGATTTGCGCACGCTCGCCGCCCGCCCGCATCAAAATAAGCGCCAGAAACGTGAAATCATAATTCACCAAAAACCGCGCGCAAAAGCCGAACTCCTCGCCGAGCGCATGGCACAGCCCGCAGTAAACCGCGCGATACTGCTCCCATTCAAATACGCGCAGCATGCCCTTCTGCGGCTTGATATATCCAAACATCAGCGCACCACCCGCACGATCGTGGGACGCACCGGGCGCGCCCTGCGATTGAGCAGCACCGCCGCCGCAATGCCCAGCGCAAAGCCGAAAAAGCCCGCCCAAAGCGCGGCGCCCTCCGCCTGCGTGGCGGCGAATGCCGCAAAATAGCCGAGAAAAAACAAAGCGAGCGGCAGCAAATATACCACGCCCGCAATGCCAAGCACGCGGCGGCTTTCGCTCTCAATCTCGACCTGATCGCCCGGCCGCGCGCCAAGCGGATTTTCCGCCACCGTCCGGATGGGCGCAGCCTGCATGCCGCACCCCGCGCAAGACGCGCAGTCATGCCCGCATGCGCTCTCGCGCGCGACCAGAACCTCCGCGTCGCCATTTTGTAATACGGCAAGCACCGTCGCCATTTGTTTCATGCTAAACTCCTTGCATCCGCGCATCGCCAAGGGCGGTTGCTATTTCGAAACGCGGATCACCACTTTATATTCGCCCACCGCGCCCACATCGGCGGTCCCGTCGATCAGGACGTTTGCAACGATCGTATGCTGTCCCGGCGTAAGCACCGTGTTCGACAAATCGACCACCGCGCGCACATTCTGCGGCAGAACCTTATTCAGGCTCTCCTCCGGCCCGCGCAGCAGGACGTTTAAGCTGTTCGTTACCGGCTCGATCGTGTACCCCGCGGGGATATTCGTGATCTCGATCGCCGAGGTCTCCACCGTGCGGCTCGCAAGCCCGTTAAACTCCAGCTTGACATTCGCCGAGGTCTCGCCGCTCGTATTCTGCACATTTTCCGGCAGCGTGAGCTTGACCGGAATCGTGGTATTATCAGAAATTTTAGAAAGATCGACCACGCCGACCATCAGCGATTGCAGCGCATCCACGGTTTTTTCCTCGCCGGCAACCGTGATCTCCTTCGGCTCGATCGTGTAGCTGACGTTCTTTTTCAGCGCGCCGCCGCCCTCGACCAGCTCGATGGAAAGCGGAAGCGTTTTCAGCTTGAGCACCGGCAAAGACACCTCCACCGTGCTGTTTTCGGTTTTCACGGAGTTCAGATCCAACACGCGGTCGCGCGCGTCATAAAAATCATAGCTCATCTGCTCGTGCACCGATGTGTTTAAATTCTTCTTGCCGATTTTGACCTGCGCGTAAGAGATGCGGTCGATCTCCTCGGCAAGGCCCATCACGGAAAGCGAGCTGGGCACGGTCGCGATCTCGCCCGCCATATAGCCGTCTGCAATATCGCCCTCGAATTTCACGCGCACCGGCACGGTCTTTGTAATGATCTTATCGATGCGCACAGACAGCGCGTTCGGGTCGCGATGCGCCACGCTGATATCGTTGCTCGGCAGGATCACGCGGTAAGAAAGCGTATACGTGCCCGCCGCCTTGATCTGCGAGATATCGACCTCAACGCGCACCTCATCGGTATTGATCGCCGCCAGCTCGCGGCGCTTGCCGCTCAGCCTGACGTTTACCAGGTTGTCCTCCTCGTTGGCAACGCTCAGGTTCAGCGCGTTTTGCAGCTCCTCGCTGCCCGTATAGGTGGGATGAATGCCGCGCACCTCAAGCTCGCCGACCGGGTCGACCACGGTCACGACATACACCCAAAGCACGACCGCGATCAAAAGCGCGAGCGCGCGGGTTAAAATATCATGTTTTTTCAGCCATTCCTTCACTGTTTTTTCCCCTTCAAGAATCCGAATAGTCCGGTTTTTTTATCCGTCTCCTGCCGCGGCATCAGCTCATTGCGCAGAAGCTTTTCCAGCGTTTCGGGCGCGAGATGGCGCTTGATCATGCCGTCGATCGCAACGGAGATCGAGCCGGTCTCCTCCGAAACGATCACGACCACCGCGTCTGAATTCTCGCTCATTCCAACGCCTGCGCGGTGGCGCATGCCAAGCTCCTTGCTCAAATTCGTGTTGGAAGAAAGCGGAAGCATACACCCGGCGGCAGAGACCATGCCGTTCTGCACGATCACCGCGCCGTCATGCATGGGCGCCTTGGGATAAAAGATATTTTTCAGCAGCTCGCTGGAGGGCTTCGCGTTCAAAACCGTTCCTGTTTTGACGATATCATCCAGCAAAATCTCGCGCTGGAATACGATCAGCGCCCCATCGCGCGACCAGGAAAGCCCGGTGCACGCCTCCACGGTCTGCACGATCGCGGTCTCAAGCAGCTCCTCGTCGCCCGAGCGATCGATCAGCTGCGGGAACGTGCTGCGGCCAACCTTCTCCAGCCCCTTGCGCAGCTCCGGCTGGAACACAACGACCAGCGCAAGCAGCCCAAGCTGCATCGTGTTTGCCAGCAGATAGTTCACGACCTTTAAGCCAAACAGCTGCGCCACCTGCATCGCAACGATCAGCAGAATGATCCCGCGGACGACCTTGCCCGCGTTCGAGCGGCTGATCAGCTTGATGACTTTATAAACGAGAAAAGCGATGATCGCGATATCGATCGCATCGCGAAAAGAAAACATCGCCGAAAAATTCACAATTGAATTCAACACATTCATCCGCCCAAATCCCTTGCTTTCCGTGTCATTTTAACATCCAAATTCACGTTTGTATTTATTGTATCATACTTCTTAACTAAATGGAATTGATTTTTTGAAGTTTACAAATTATTTATTTTTTCGCGATCTGGCGCAGCGCGTCGCACAGCGCAAGCACATCCGCGCGCGTGTTAAACGCAGAAAAGCTCACGCGCACCGTGCCGCGGCGCGTTCCCACCGTTTCATGCGCCAGCGGCGCGCAATGCAGCCCGCCGCGCACCGCGATATCCAAAAGCCCCAGCTCATACGCCACGTCATCCGCCGCGCGCCCCTCCATCCGGAACGACAGCACCCCGCTCTGCACGCCGCGCCCGCCGTCGTAGTACGGCAAAACGCCCGGGATTTCCAGAAGCTTTTCCGCCGCAAGCTCCAGCAGCGCGCGCTCATGCCTGTAAAGCTCATGTTCTTTACACACAAAGCGCAGCCCCTCCAGAAGTCCCGCCACGCCGTGAATATTTTGCGTTCCGCTCTCGTGCCGGTCGGGCAGGAAATCCGGCGAAACCGCCTCGTGTGACAGGCTTCCCGTCCCTCCCTGCATCAGCGGCGGCACCTCGCAGCCGTCGCGCGCGATCAGAAGTCCGGTCCCCTGCGGACCGTATAATCCCTTATGCCCTGGCATGCATAAAAACGCCGTCGCTGTTAAGCTATTCAGCTTTACATCAAGCGTCCCCGCCGATTGCGACGCATCAAGAATGAGCGGGATGCCCTTCTCCGCGCAGACCGCGTCGATCGCGTGGATGGGCAGGATATAGCCGAACACATTGGACACATGCGTCACGACCGCCGCGCGCGTATCGGGCGTAATCGCGGCGCGGAACGCATCGACCATCGCCTCCTGCTCAAACAGCGGCGCCCGCGCGACCGAATAGCGCACGCCCGCATCCGCAAGCGCGGCGAGCGGCCGCACGACCGAGTTATGCTCATAGCCCGAGATCACGCAATGCCCGCCGCGCCGCATCAGCCCCTGGATCGCGATATTTAAGGCATGCGTGGCGTTTTGGGTAAAAATCACATGCTCCGGACCGGGCGCGCCGAACAGCTCCGCCGCGGCACAGCGGCAGTCAAATAAAATATCCGCCGCGCGCATGGCGGCCGCATGCCCGCCGCGCCCGGCGTTTGCGGCGCAGGACATCGCCTCGCACACCGCGCGCGCCACGCTCTCCGGCTTATTCAAGGTGGTTGCCGCGTTGTCTAAATAAATCACGCTCTCATCTCCCGCTCGTTGCCGTTTTCGTCGAGAAGCAGCACGCGCGAAATTTCAAACCCAAACTCGCGCAGCAGCTCCAGCGCCTCCGCCAAATACCCCTCAGAGACCTTCACCGCAAAGCCGCAGCTGTTCTCCATCAGTTCAAGCCGCGGCCGCACCACGACCGCATGGATCCCGTGTTTTTCTAAGATTTGACGCGCGCGCTGCGCATAGGTGACAGACCGGCAAACGATCATGCAGCCGCTCATGCTCATCGCTCTCCTCTCGGTTCACTTACAAGCCATCGTATGCGCCCGCATAGCGCACGGTCACACCCGCGCGAAAAAAGAAACCGCGCCGCGCCGCCGGAATGCCATGCAATCCGCCCGCGCGACGCGATTTTTCATCGAATCGCCAGAAAAATTTTTTATTGCGGCGCGACCAAGCACACCGCATGCGCGGCAATGCCCTCGCCCGCGCCGGTAAAGCCGAGCTTTTCCTCCGTCGTCGCCTTCACGCTGACGCATTCGGGCGCGATATCCAGCGCCGCCGCGATATTTGCGCGCATTTTCTCGATAAACGGCGCGAGCTTCGGTCGCTGCGCCAGCACGGTCGCATCGATATTCACCGGGGCAAACCCCGCCTGCGCAAGCGCCGCGCGCACCTCGCCGAGCAGGACGATACTGTCCGCGCCCGCATAGCGCTCGTCCGTGTCCGGAAACAGCTTCCCGATATCGCCCAGCGCCGCCGCGCCGAGCAGCGCATCCATCACCGCATGCACCAGCACGTCCGCGTCGCTGTGCCCCAAAAGCCCCAGCTCAAACGGGATCTGCACGCCGCCCAAAATCAGCGCGCGCCCCGGCGCAAGCCGATGCACGTCATATCCATGCCCGATCCGCATTGCATGTTCCTCCTCGCCGCGCAGCATCGCGCGCGCAAAAATCAAGTCCTCCGGCGTTGTGATCTTGCGATTGAGCGGGTCGCCCTGCGTGAGCACCACGCGCCCGCCCGCCATCTCAACCGCAGAGCAGTCGTCCGTGATCGGGGCATGCGACGCAACCGCCGCGCTCACCGCCGCAAGCACCAGCTCGCGATCAAACACCTGCGGCGTCTGGATCGCGGCGAGCGTGTCGCGCGCAAGCGTTCGCTGCACCACGCCGCCGCATTGCTCCTTCACCGTGTCTACCACCGGGACCGCGGGCGCTGCGGCGGAATATTGGCGCGCCGCCTCGATCGTCTGCGTGATCACGCGCTCGCTCACGAACGGACGCGCCGCGTCATGGATCGCCGCCAAACGGCAGCGCCCGCTCGCCGCGCGCAGCCCGAGCAGAACAGATTCTGCCCGCGTCGCCCCGCCGCGAATGATTTTTCTTACTTTATTTATATGATATTCCCGGCACAGCGCCTCAAGCGGCGCGATGCAGTCCTCCCGCGTGGGAATAATGATCTCGCGGATCGCGGGGTGCGCGTCCAACACGCGCAGCGTGCGGATCACGACCGGCACGCCATTGAGCGTAAGAAACAGCTTGTCCAGCCCGCGCATGCGTGACGCCGTGCCCGCCGCGGGGACGATCGCCGCCGTGTCCGCCTTTTGTTTCGCCCGCAGCGCCATAGTCAACCCTCCTATATTTCCGCCCGCGCCGCGCGCTTGAGCGCACAGTCAAGCTCATGCTCGGTCTGCTCGTAGCTCGCGCCGCGCGCAAGCATCAGCTCAGAGAGCAAAATATTCCGCGCCGCATGCAGCATTTTCCGCTCGCCCGTAGACAGCCCCTGCTGCCGCTCGCGCAGCGTAAGACCCTTAACCACCCGCGCGACCTCGTCAAGATCGCCGCTTTTTATGCGCTGCGTGTTCTCGCGATAGCGCTGGTTCCAGTTCGCGGTCATCGCGACCTCCGCGGTCTCCACCGCGGCAAGCACCGCCTCGGCCCGCGGCGCATCGCACACCGCGCGCACGCCGAGCTTCTCGCTCGCCGCGACCGGGATCATCACAACCATCCCGCCGCTCGGCAGGCGCAGCACATAATATTCGCGCTCCTCCCCGTCGATCCTGCGCGTAACGATGTCGTCCACCGTGCCCGCGCCGTGCATCGGATGCACGATCTTATCCCCGATCTGATACAAAAAAAATCGCCTCCGTATGGTATAATTATACCGCTTTTTGCAAAAGAAAGCAAGCAAAGCAAAAAATGTGGTTGACAAAATGAAAAAAACGCATATAATGATATTACATATGAAAATGCAATGACGGAGGAAAGTACGCGCATGAACCGCCTTTCAGGGAGAGCCGGTCGTGACTGAGAGCGGGCTTATGCGGCGCGGCGCGGAAGTTCCCTCCCGAGCACGCTGCCTGAAGCGCGATGTGGTAGGGCGGCGCGGCTTCCCCCGTTATAGGGAGCGGGTATGCAGTACCCGGCAGAGGCGCGCAGGTTTTTCCCTGCGAATACGGGTGGTAACGCGGAACGCGTAGCATATGCTATGCCTTTCGTCCCGAGGATGGGGCGAGAGGCGTTTTTTTATTGCCTTTGCCCGAAAAAAGGAGTTGGATCGAACATGAAAGAGCAACTGGAAGCCATGAGAAAGCAGGCGCTCGACGCGATCGCCGCCGCAAAGGACGCGCATGATATCGAGTCGCTGCGCGTTCGCTTTCTCGGCAAAAAAGGCGAGCTGACCGGAATTTTAAAGCAGATGGGCAAGCTGTCAAGCGACATGCGCCCGGTCATCGGGCAGCTGGCAAACGAGGTGCGCGAAACGATCGACGGCGAGATCCGCACCGCGGCCGAGCAGCTGCGTGAGCGCGCGCTGTCTAAGCGCCTTGCGGCGGAAACGATCGACGTGTCCATGCCGGGCACGCTGCCCACCGTCGGGCATAAGCACCCGATGTCCATCGTGCTGGACGAAACGCGCGATATCTTCCTCGGCATGGGCTTTGAAATCGCGGACGGACCCGAGGTCGAGCTGGATTATTATAACTTTGAGGCATTAAACCTGCCGAAGGATCACCCCGCGCGCGACACGCAGGATACGTTTTATATCTCGGATAACGTCCTGCTGCGCACGCAGACCTCGCCGGTGCAGGTGCGGTATATGGAGCAGCATAAGCCGCCGCTCCGCATCATTTCGCCCGGGCGCGTGTACCGCAGCGACGCGCTGGACGCTACGCATTCGCCGATCTTCCATCAGATCGAGGGTCTGGTCGTTGACCGGGGCATCACGATGGGCGATTTAAAGGGCACGCTTGAGGTGTTTGCAAAGCGGCTCTACGGCGAGGACGCGGTCGTGCGCTTCCGCCCGCATCACTTCCCGTTTACCGAGCCGTCGGCTGAGATGGATATCATGTGCTTTAATTGCCAGGGTAAGGGCTGCCGCCTGTGCAAGGACGAGGGCTGGATCGAGGTACTCGGCGCGGGCATGGTGCATCCGAAGGTGCTTGAAAATTGCGGGATCGACTCGAGCGTTTATTCCGGGTATGCGTTCGGCATCGGGCTGGAGCGCATCACCATGCGGCGCTATTCGATCAAGGATATCCGCCTGTTCTATGAAGATGATATGCGCTTTTTAAAGCAGTTCCAGGGGGTGCTCTAATATGAATTTATCGATGCAGTGGCTTTCTGATTATGTCAAGCTCAACGTGCCGGACCGGACGTTTGCCGAAGCGATGACCATGTCCGGCTCGAAGGTAGAAACCACCACGCACCTCGGCGCGGAGATCGAGCGCGTGGTCGTTGGTCAAATCGAATCGATCGAGAAGCATCCGGATGCGGATAAGCTTCAGATCTGCATGCTGAGCGTCGGCGAGGCTGCGCCGATCCAGATCGTTACCGGCGCGCAGAACGTGCATGTGGGCGACCTGGTCCCCGTCGCGCTGGACGGCAGCCGTCTGCCCGGCGGCGTGAAGATCAAAACCGGCAAGCTGCGCGGCGTGGAGTCCTGCGGTATGCTGTGCTCGTTCCATGAGCTGGGGCTGAATTTATGCAACGTCCCGTATGCCGACGAAAACGGCATCCTCCTGCTGCAGGAGAACTGCCAGGTGGGCGACGATATTCGCGATGTGCTTGGCTTAAACGACACCGTTGTTGAGTTTGAGATCACGTCCAACCGTCCGGATTGCTTCTCCGTGCTCGGGCTTGCGCGCGAGGTCGCGGCGACGTTTGAAAAGCCGTTCACGCCGCCGACTCCGCAGGTGCGCGCGTGCGATGAGCGCATCGATGGGCAGGTGCAGGTGACGGTGGAAGCGCCGGAGCTTTGCCCGCGCTATACCGCGCGCATGGTGCGCGACGTCAAGGTCGCGCCGTCGCCGATGTGGCTGCGCGCGCGGCTGCATGCGGCAGGCGTCCGCCCGGTGAATAACATCGTGGATATCACAAACTATGTCATGCTCGAGTACGGCCAGCCGATGCACGCGTTTGACGCGTCGCATGTAAAAAACAACCATATTATCGTCCGCCGCGCGGAAAACAGGCAGAAATTCACCACGCTTGACGAGGTGGAGCATACGCTGACCGACCGGATGCTCGTCATCGCGGACGAAGCCGGCCCGGTCGCCATCGCGGGCGTGATGGGCGGCCTGAATTCTGAGATCGAGGCAGACACCGCAACCGTCATCTTCGAATCCGCCACGTTTGACGCCGCATCCGTCCGCACCACAGCGCGCGACCTCGGCATGCGGACCGACGCTTCCGCCCTCTATGAAAAGGGGCTGGACGCGCAGAATACCATCCCCGCGGTCGACCGCGCGTGCGAGCTGGTTGAGCTGCTCGGCGCAGGGCGCGTGCTCGCGGGCTATGTCGATGTCGACCACAGCAGCAAAGAGCCGACAACGATCCCGTTCGAGCCGGAGCGGATCAATGCCCTGCTCGGCACGCAGCTCGCGGCGGACGAGATGATCGCGCTGCTTGCGCGGCTTTCGATCCGCGTGGAGGGCGGCATGGTGATCGTTCCGTCCTTCCGTCCGGACCTGCTGTGCATGGCGGATATCGCCGAGGAGGTCGCGCGGCTGTATGGCTATAATAATATCCGCTCCACGCTGATGCGCGGCGAGAGCACGCAGGGCGGCTTAAACGCCGAGCAGAAGTTCCAGCATGCGATCGGCATCCTGTCGCGCGGGCTGGGCTATTCCGAGTGCATGACCTATTCATACGACAGCCCGAAAACCGACGATCTGCTTGCGCTCGCGCCGGATAGCCCGCTGCGCCGCCATGTCGTGATCAAAAACCCGCTGGGCGACGAAAGCTCGGTCATGCGCACCACAATGCTCCCCAGCATGCTGGAAACGCTCGCGCGCAATTATAATAACCGCAACGCCTCCGCCGATTTATACGAGCTGGCGCGCGTCTACCTTCCCACGGACGAGGCGCTGCCGGACGAGGCGCCCACCTATGTGATCGGGTCATACGGCAAGGGGCGTGATTTCTATACGCTCAAGGGCGCGCTCGAGGCGCTGTTTCATGCGCTCGCGATCAATGATGTGTCGTTTGAGCCGGAGAAAAACGATCCCACCTGGCATCCGGGGCGCTGTGCGCGGATCTATGCGGGCGATGCGCTGATCGGCACGATCGGGCAGATCCACCCCAAGGTCGCCGCGGCGTTCGGTCTGGATTGCGAGGTCTATCTGGCGGAGCTGTCCGTCCGCGCGCTGTATGCGCACCGCGCGGCGGAGAGCGAGTATGTTCCGCTTCCGAAGTTCCCGGCGGTCACGCGTGACCTCGCGCTCGTGTGTGACCGTGACCTTCCGGTCGCGCATCTGGAAAAGTGCATCCGCCGGCAGATCGGCAAGCTGCTTGAAAACGTCACGCTGTTTGACGTGTATACCGGCGAGCAGGTCGCGCCGGATAAAAAGAGCGTGGCGTATGCGATCGTGCTGCGCGCCGCCGACCATACGTTGACCGACGAAGAGGTCGACGGCAAGCTCCGCCGCGCGCTCGATGCGCTCGCAAGCGAGTTTGGCGCAACCCTGCGCGCGTAGCCTCTTTCCGCGCAGCGGAAACGGAGCAACGCCCCACCCCGCGCCGCGCGTGAGACGCAGCCCCGCACGGCGGAGCTGCGCACATAATTTCTACCTCGCGCAGCGCGGGCAGCGCACCTGTATCCCCCGCAAACGTCTCGTTTTTATAACGGACACGCTTAACGCGGATACTCCCCAATATAAATAAAGAATATGCCGTAGAGACCGTTCGGGTTCTCTGCGGCATATTTGTCTGCGCCCCGCGCAGTCTGTTGCCTGCCGCAATTCCCTATCCCGCGCGGCGGAGCTGCGCACATAATTTCTACCCCCGCGCAGCGCGGGCAGCATGCATAGCTTTCGCCCCGCGCAACGTGGGCAGCGTAATTTCCCCTGTTCATATAGTAGGGCTGCGCACATAATTTCTACCCCGCGCAATGCGGGCAGCGCATCGGCATCTCCCCGCAAACGTCTCGTTTTTATAACGGACACGCTTAACGCGGATACTCCCCAATATAAATAAAGAATATGCCGTAG
>CAKUEM010000017.1 GCA_934646115.1 uncultured Oscillospiraceae bacterium | reverse complement strand
GCGGCGGGCATCATCGCCGGCAAGAACGGCATGATCGACCCGATGGGCAAGGCGACGCGCGCCGAGGTCGCGGTGATTTTAGACCGCATTCTGTTCATGGAAAACTAGTTTCTCATTCTCATTCAATTCTTCCTTTACTCCCTTTTATGTGGAGCAGAAAATAACTTTCTGCTCCACATAGATTATGTTCTTAATTACTCTGCAATTTAAATCCTGCCGGAAACGGCGCGCCGGGAGCGTAGCACTTCCCCGCTTTGGGCGCGCCACCCGGTTTTGCATCCACGATAAAGAATAGGAGGAGCATTCATATGAAAAATGCATTGTTAAAGCGCGCAACCGCGGCGGCGCTGGCAGGTATAATGGCAATTTCCCTCGCTTCCTGCGGAGGCGGCGACACGAAACCGCAGACGCAGCAGGGCGTTGCAACCGATGGCAAGATATTTAATACACCGACAACGGTAAAGATCGTAATTACTTCGTCCTCCAGTTGGCCATATCAGGCAGACTGGAAAATCTGGAAATATTTTTCCGAGGCGACCGGCGCAACATTTAATATTCAAGCGATTCCGGATACAGACGCTTCGACAAAGGTCAATCTGCTCATGACAGCGCAGGACACGATGCCGGATCTGCTTTATACGGACTACAAAAAGACCGTTGACATTCACGCAACGAGCGGCGCGTTTATCAGCCTGAGCGATCATTTTGATAAGCTGCCCAATATGACCAAGTTTTTAGACACCCTTCCGGAGGAAACGCGCACGGAGCTTCTGCGCCAGCGCCTGAGCGGCGATGGGAAAATTTATTCCGCGCCGATCTACGGCACGCACACGATCCAGAACCTGCGCACATGGATGTATCGCAAGGATGTGTTTGAAAAGAACAACCTCGCCGTGCCGACCACGATGGATGAGGTCTATCAGGTTGCAAAGAAGCTGAAGGCGCTGTATCCCGATTCTTACCCCGTGTGCATGCGCGACGGGCTGCGCCAGTTTGACCCGATGGCGCCGCAGTGGAAAAACAATTTAAACCTTTACACCTATTATGATTTCAAAGAGAACAAGTGGTGCTACGGCGCGCAGCAGCCGGAGATCAAAGAGATGATCGAATATTTCTTAAAGCTTTATGATGAGCAGCTGGTTCCGCCCGATTATATCACGATCAACGCGAAGAGCTGGGAGGAGCTGGTCTCCACGGATCGCGGCTTTATCATGCTCGATTATCTGGTTCGTCTTGACTTCTTTAACCTCTCGAACCGCAAGGATAACCCGGATTACACCTGGGAGATCATGGAGCCGCCGATGGCGGACAGCGCATCCGCGCAGCGGAAGCTTGCAAAGACGAATGTGGACTATCGCGGTTATGTGATCTGCAACACCGGGCGCGAGGATGGCGTGGACAACGCGTTTAAGCTTTTAGACTGGATGTATACGGACGAAGGTTCCGACCTGCTCTCCTGGGGCAAGGAGGGCGAGACCTACGAGGTGGTTGACGGCGTGCGCAAGTTTATCCTCCCGAACCCGGAGGAGACCGCGAACCAGGCGTATGGCGTTGCGACGACCGGGCTTACCCAGCGCATCGCAGTGGAGGCAAACGAGGCGTCCTATTCCGCAGAGCAGCAGCGTCAGGGTCACGAGGCGGTCAAGTGGAACGAGACCAACACGAACCCGACCAACTGGCTGGCATTTGACCCTGCTGTGGAAAAAGACGCGCAAAATCTATACTCAGATTGCATGAATTACACCTATGAAATGATCTCTAAATTCATGGTGCGCCAAAAGCCGATGAGCGAATGGGATTCCTTCCAGAAAGGACTTAAGGACATGGGCGTGGAGCAGCTTCTGCAATACTATGCGGATGCATATCAAAATGTAACAGAGACCAAATTCAGCTGGTAACAAGAAAAGAAAGGCTCAATTTTTATGAAACTGAACATCATATCTTCAAAAATTGACGCCATGGCAGGATTGGATTCCGTCCTCGCCGCGCTGGATATCCAGTGCGGTGAGGGCGGGGTCACGACCCGTGCCCTGTGCGGAGATGCGGGCGAAATGCTTGTGAAAAAAGAGCATGGTGAAATTGAAATTCGTTACGGGGCATTGCCGCAGCTCGCACGCGCGCTCGGGTATATCAAGGAAAACGAGGACAAGGATGCCTATTGTATTCACGAATTTGCAAAATTCGATACCAATGGCGTGATGCTTGATGTGTGCCAGAACAATGCGGCGCTTTTGCCGAAATATATCAAAAAATATCTCGACCATATGGCGATCATGGGTCTCAACACCCTGTATTTATACATGGAAGACTCATTTTACATCCCAGAAGAGCCGTATTTCGGGCACATGCGCGGGCGGTATACGCGCGAGGAGCTGATGGATATCGACGCGCACGCCGCCGGGCTTGGAATCACGGTGATTCCTTGCGTACAGACGCTTGCGCATTTGATCGACGTTTTAAAATGGCCCACCTATTATTCCATTCGCGAGGATGCGGATGTGCTTCTGGTCGGCGACGAGCGGGTTTATGAATTTATCACGCATCTGCTCGCGGAAATTCGGAGGACATTCCGCTCGCGCAAGATCCACATCGGCATGGACGAGGCGTTTGGCTTAGGGCGCGGCGCGTATCTCGACCTGCATGGCTATCACCCGCAGCTCGAGATTATGAAACAGCATTTAGAGCGCGTGCTTTCTATCTGCAAAACGCTCGAGATCGAGCCTATGGTCTGGTCGGATATGTTGATCAACGCGAGCCACGGCAAGGGCACCGGCATGGCCAATTATTATAACACCGACCACCCGATCCTTCCGGAGGCGCATGACGCGTTCCCGCGCGATTTGACTCAGGTCCTCTGGGATTATAACCATCATGAGGTGGCGACCTATGAGGCGATCATCGCGCGGCATAAAATTTTGACCGACCGCGTGGTATTTGCGGGCGCATGCTGGAACTGGAACAGCTTTACCACGGATTACGACAAAACGTTTTTGATCACGAAACCCGCGCTGCAGGCCTGCAAAAAAAGCGGCGTGCGCGACGTGTTTATGACCACATGGGGCGATAACGGCGTAGAGGGCAGCCTGCTGGAGACGCTTCTCGGCGCGCAGCTCTTTGCGGAGTATGGCTATGTCGATGAGGTGGACGATGCGCGCCTGCGCGCACGCTTCTTAACCTGCACCGGCTGTAATTACGACGATTTTCGCGCGATGACCTATTTGGATAACCGCTTCGATCACATCCCGCCGGAGGGGTATGTTTATGAAAATCAGTCTCGCTGGCTGATGTGGCAGGATGTGCTTTGCGGCATGTATGATGCGCACCTAACGCCGGGGCAGATGGAGGCGCAATATCAAACGGTCGCCGCGCAGATGGAACAGGCGCAGGCGCGAAACGGAGAATATGGCTTCCTGTTTGATTTTCTCGCACATGTTGCGCGCGTGCTCGCTCTGAAGGCAGAGGTCGGGCTCAAGCTGAAGAAGGCATATGACGAAAAAGATCATAGCACGCTCAGGCGCATCGCGGAGGAAACGCTTCCCGAGATCAAGCAGCGCCTGGTCGCGCTTTGGGAACTGCACCGCGAGATATGGTTTGAAACGAACAAGGCATTTGGCTGGGAGATCTTTGAGCTGCGTTATGGCGCGACCATTCTACGCATTGAAACCGCATGCAAGCGCATTTCCGATTACCTTGCGGGAACGGTCGAAACGCTTGACGAGTTGGACGAGGTTCGCCGCACATATAACGGAAAAGACGAGCTGCCGTTCGAAATTCTCTATAGTAAAATGTTCTCAGCAAGTCGTATTTGTTAAAAAAGAGGGTGAAAAAGATGATTATTGATGCACATGCGCATATAGAGGGGGCCGCGCCCGAGCAGTCGAAAAAGCTGCTTTTGCGCGCGATCGAGCAATATGGGATCGACCGCGTTTATGTTTCCGCGCTCGAAGGATATACGCCGACGCCGGATGTCGTTGACCGCATCAACGCGGAGACCGCCCGGTTTATTCGGGAAGAGCCGCGCCATATCGGCGGGTATGTGTATGTCAGTCCGGAGCACGAGCATGCGCTTGACGTAGTGCGCCGCGGCATTGAGGAGGACGGCATGGAAGGGGTTAAGCTCTGGGTCTCTACCTATTGCGATGATCCGCATGTATATCCGATCGCCGAATGGGCGGCGGAGCATGGCATCCCGATTTTGATCCATGCATTTTATAAGAATTTTGACCAGCTGCCGAATGAATCGCGCGGGAGCAATGTGCGAAATCTCGCGCTGCGCTATCCCGAGCTTAAAATTCTGATGGCGCACCTCGGCGCGAATTGCTATGACGGAATTCCGCCGATCCGCGATTTAAAGAACGTATTTGTCGATTTCTCCGGCTCGATTTTCCGCGCAAACGACCTGAATTATACAGTTCGAATGATCGGTGTGCAGCGCGTTCTTTTCGGCACAGACCTGCTGATCTCCTTTGTTGACAGCTACGGACAGGTTCTTGAGGCGGATCTTACGAAGAAGGAGCGGGATATGATATTCTGCAGCAATGCGCAGCGCCTGTTTGACCGGTCCTTCCGGATCGAAAAGGAGGCGCAATGATGAAAAAAATTGACGTGTGTTGTTTTGCCGGAGCGTGGCCGTTTCATAAGATCGACCACTGCACAGTGAAGGACCTGCAAAAGATCCATCAGGAAAACGGCATTGATTCCGGCTTTGTGTCCTCCACGCAGGCGATTTTTTATAACGACCCGTATGAGGCAGAGCTTGACCTGCAAAAAGAGCTTGCGGGCACAGGCTATCGGCATGTGATGACGATTAACCCAACACTCCCTGCATGGCGCGAGGACCTGCGCCGCGGCGTGCATGAGCTTTCGATCGCGGCGGTGCGCATTCATCCGGGCTACCATGGCTATGAGCTTTCCGACGCGTGCATGAACGACCTGATGGCGGCGCTGCGTGAATACCGGCTTCCGCTCTTTCTGACCTCGCGGATGGAGGATGAGCGCATTACCTATCTGCTGCAGCCACGGCTGGTGCACTGGTCTGAGGTCGGGCGCTTTCTTGAGGCGTATCCCGATCAGCCGATTTTGCTCAGCAATTTCCGGACCAATGAGATCCGCGCGATCGGCGAGATCATTCGCAATCACCCGCAAGTGCTGATCGATTCCTCCGGTTTGAAGGACGGCGCGTTTGCGCTTGAGACCGTGCGCGATGAATATCACCTTGCGGATCGCTTAGTATTCGGCTCGCTCGCTACGGTGGCGTGCTTTAAAAGCATGTTTTTTGCGATTACGATGGCCGACGCATCCGAAGCGCTTAAGGCGCGCATTCTTACCGGAGAAGCGATGCGCGAGCGCGCCGGCTGGCCGATTTAAAACAAAAACGCATGCCCCGCTTCTGCCGGCATGCGCTCCTGAAATAAAAATGTTCTCAGCAAGTCGTGTTTGTTAAAAATAGGCAAAAAAATCAATTCATGCGCATAGAGAGCGGATCAGACGCTCGTTCTATGCGCATATTTTTTGCAGAAACGCAGTTTCGCCCCGCCGATTTACTTCGACAAAAATTGCTGCGCGATCTCCCCTGCCCCTGTATTTTTCAAATACACCACATTGAATTCATGCATCCCCGTGAGCGGCGGACATGTGAATTGCGCAAGATCCGCGCTTTTTTTCACGACCGCCTCATACAGAAAGCTGATCCCAAAATGATTTCGCACCAGCTCTTTTATAATTTCAAACGAGCTGATGTTTATTTGGCGCGCAAACGCCCCGAGCGAATAGCCGCTGTTTTCCAGCTCCCATTCAAGAATTCTTCTTGTGCCGGAGCCTTTTTCCCGCAAAACGATGCATTCGTCAAGCAGCGCCTCGATGCTGACCTCTTTCCCCGCAAATTGATGATCGGCCGCGCAAATGCCGACATACGGCTCATTTCGAAATAACATCCAGTCGTAATGCTGCTTATCGAAAATCCCTTCCACGACCACAAAGTCAAGCTCGCCGCAATTTAGCAGCTCTAACAGGCGCTCGGTATTATCCACAAGATAATCGATTTGATTTTCCGGGTTTTGCAGATATTTTTTGATATACGGCAGCAGCACATACTCGCCAACAGACTTCGTCCCGCCGATCCGCAGCGTCTTTTTGGAATTCGCGTGAAGCTTTTTCAAAAGCTCCTCTTCGTTGTAGCGCAGCGCCTGCGCATACTGCTCTAACAATTCGCCCTGCGCGGTTTTATGCAGGCGGCGATTGGCATATGTAAACAGCTTCACACCGTACTGACTCTCCAAAGACTGGATGTGCTTACTGACCGCGGGCTGCGATAAATTTAATAATTCTGCCGCTCTGCCATAATGCATAGTAACGCAAAGCGTTAAAAAAGATTCCAAGCGCTGTTCCATTGCCGCCTCCATTTAATAACAAATTGGAATTATTTCATAATTTACTATATCTTTATTTTATCATACAAGAGAGATAAAATAAAGATATCATTTAAAAATAAGGATGGAAGAACTATGCGAAAAATAATTTCTTTCGTTCCGGGTGTTTTATTGGCGCTCGGAATTGCTTTTGTGGCAAAATGGCTGGAAGGTCTTGAGCAGGCGGTCGGATTTCATGTTATCGGCGCCTCTGTCATCGCGCTTTTTCTCGGCATGGCGGTACATGCGGCGTGGAAGCCCAACCGCATTACCGCGCCCGGCATTCAGTTCACCTCGAAAAAATTGTTGAAATTTGCGATCATTCTTTTAGGCGCCAGCCTGAATATCCAAACCGTATTAACGGTAGGTAAATTTTCTCTGACTGTTATGCTCTTTACGCTTGCGACCTGCTTCGGCTTGGGCGCCTTGATCGGCAAGGCGCTGGGGCTCAACTGGAAAAGCAGCAGCCTGATCAACGCCGGAACCGGCATCTGCGGCGGCTCTGCCATTGCGGCGATCGCGCCGGTCATTGAGGCGGACGATATGGATATCGCCTACGCGATGTCTGCCACGTTTTTATTTGATACCGTTATGATCGTGCTGTTTCCCCTGTTCGGCCGATGGCTGGGGCTTTCCGACGCTGCCTTCGGGCTTTGGGCGGGAACCGCTGTAAACGATACCTCCAGCGTTGTCGCAACCGGCTATGCATTCAGCGAAGCTGCGGGGGATTTTGCAACCATGGTCAAGCTGACGAGAACGCTTTCGATCATTCCGGCGGTGCTGCTCTTTGCCGCGGTAAATTTGCGCATCAAAAAGAAGCAATGCGCGCAGGCAAACGGCGTTCCGGTTCGCATCACGGCTATTTTCCCGTGGTTTATCCTGGCGTTTCTTGCCATGTCTGCGCTGACCAGCTTAAACATCTTGCCCGCCGACTGGGTCGCGGTTATGAAAGGGGTCAGCAAGTTCCTGATGGTTGCCGCTTTGGCTGCGATCGGCCTGAACACTAACTTCAAATCCCTGTGCCGCTCGGGCGCAAAACCCATGCTGCATGGCTTTATCGTTTCGCTATTGGTCGTGCTTGTCGCCATCGGCGTTGAGTATATCATCGGGATCGCGCCACACGGAACGCTTTAAACGCGAAAAGGTCTTTCTCTTCTGTGAGATACAGCGAGAGAAAGACCTTTTGTTTTATGCCTGCTGCCCCGCGCAGCACTTGCAGGGCAAGCGTTTGCGCTACAGGTCTCTTGTGAAAATATCGCTTTTTTCAAGCAGACTTTCGACCGTGTCAAAGCCTAGGCGATGCAGCAGCTCAATGACATAAGGGTTATCGATCGGCGTGGGATACGCCGCCGTTTTCCCGTATTCCTCCACATTTTTGCGCGCGACCTCCGCGTCGATCATGCGCTTCGGACCGCCGACGCAGCCGCCCGGGCAGCCCATGCCCTCAAAGAAATTCGCGCGCAGGTCGCCATTTAACAGCTCGTTGACCATGTTGCGGCACGCAGACACGCCATCCGCGCACTCTGCGCGAAACGATGGCGCGCGATTTGGCGCGATGCGCTTGAGCGTCATCTCCACCGCCTCGCTCACTCCGCCCGCATGCGCGTAAATGCGCCCGGCGCGCGAGGAATGGTCGCGATGACTCTCCGGCATATCCGCCGGGACGACGCCCGCCGCTTCAAAGGCATCCGCAACCTCCTGGAACGTCAGCACATAATCGACCGCGCCCGCAAGGTCCGGCTCGCGCGCTTCGGATTTTTTCGCAACGCACGGCCCGATAAACACGGTAAGCGCGTCCGGATACAGCGCCTTGACCGTGCGCCCGCAGGCGATCATCGGCGAAACCGAGCCGGGCATATGCGGGATCAGCTCATGATACACCTTTCGGATCATCGCGATCCAGATCGGGCAGCAGCAGCTGGTCAGCTGGAAATCCGTTTCCTTTCGGATATTTTTATCGAATTCCAGCGCTTCCTTCAGCGTGAGGATATCGGCAAACAGCGCGACCTCGATCATGCCGTCAAACCCCAGCGCCTTGAGCGCGCTGCGCAATTTTCCCGGCGTGACCTCGGGCGAAAACTGCCCCAAAAACGCGGGCGCGACCAGCGCATAGACCGGACCTTTCGCCCGGTGCGCCGCGCGCAGCGCAGCAAGCACATCGCGCGATGCGATCAGCTTTTTCGCCTTGCATTCCGCCACGCACGCGCCGCAGCCGGTGCAGCGCAGCGCATCGATCTCTGTCGTGCCATCTTCATTCGTCACGATCGCGTCAAACAGGCACTTTTTCATGCACGGTCCGTCCTCGCAATCGCATGATTCCACGCGCCAAACGACCGGGTGCTTCTCCGGATTGAGCAGGCAATCGAGATGGTGCGGGTCATAATCGCGAATGCTTTCGCTCGGCTCATCGCCGGAAAGCTCTTCGCGCAAAAGCTTTTGATATAATTCTTCAAACGTCATCTTTTGTTCCTCCTGATTCCATGATGTCCAAAAACGCACAAAAAAACCGCGCGGATCGCCAGCTTTCCCGCATCCGCGCGCCGTGATTTATCATATCATATACCGCCGCGCCGCGCCATGCCAAATTTTACATAGCGCTATCCCATCACGCATTCCGGGCAACGCGGCACAGCCCCGGTCTACGAGCGCAGACCGGGGGCTGCTTCTATGTTTTTTTCTGCCTCTTAGGCAATTCGCGCTACTGGCTGATCAGCGAATAGCGCACCAGCAGATTATAAATCAGCTGCGACATCTCCGTGCGCGTCAGGTTCGCATGCGGGTTGAGGCAGCCGAGGTCGTCGCCCTTGACGACCTGTGCCTTCACGCACTCCGCCATATTGACCTTTGCCCAGTCAGACACGGTGTCCGCGTCTTTAAATTTCGCGAGGATGCGCTCCGCCTCGGTCTTCGTCATGGTAGAATCCGTTCCGGTCGCCTTTCCGTCGAGGAAGCGCATCACGCGCGCCATGATCGTCATGACCTCCTGACGGGTAATGCTGCGCTCCGGTCGGAAGGTGCTGTCCCCATAACCGCGAATCAGATCGTTCTCCACCGCGATGCTCGTGGAGGAGAAATACCAGTCGGTCAGCGTGACGTCTAAGAACTTGCTCGCGCCGCTCTTATCGGTCAACAGTCCGAGCGCGCGCGTGATCATTTCGGCCACTTCGGCGCGGCTGACCGCATCCTGCGCGCGGAACGCAACGCCGTTTACCCCTTGCAGGATCATGCGCGAGGCAAGCGTATTGACCGCGGTGGTCGCCCAATTCGGCGTATCGCTGAAATACCGCTCGCCCGAGATCACGCCATACACGCCGTTGCTGCGCACCTTCGCCGCGAGATAATAATCGCCGCTTTTCTGCTCGATCGTGGTCGGCACCGGGTTGACCTTGCCCGAGGTCTCCACGCGCACAACCGTGATGTTTTTATTCTGTGCCTGGCTTGGCTTGATGGTGAAGCGCTTTTCCACATACTGTGGATATTTCGTGACCGCCCAGCTGGATGCGCCGGATTTATACACAAGCGTCAGCTCCGTCGGCTGCGTGATCACATCAAAGGTTTTCGCCTGCGCCTTGCTGGTCAGGTCTGTGGTATACGGCGTCCCCGTGCGGGAGATGCCGATCTCAAGCGTAACATTCTGCGGCTGCGCCGCGTCGATCCCAAGCGCCTTGAGCGCCTCGGAAAGCTGGAGCTGGCTTGCGCCAAACACATGCGAAATGCCGCAGCAGCTCACTATGACCGTGGAATTTTTATCCGCAAGCTGCTTGACCGACATGCCGTTCAGGATCACCTTTCCGCCATACGCGCCGTCCGGCATATTGACGGTAAACGACGCATTTGAGCCGAGCGCGGCGACCGCCGAGGTCATCTTCGTGGTATTCATCGTCACTGCGTACACGCGCCCGCCGGAAACCGAGCTTTCCTCCGTGGAGCTGATATACACGCGCGAGCCGCCGAGCAGAACCTCCACATCCTCATCGATCTGCCCGAGCGGATTGGTGATCAGATCCTCCGTGACGGTATTGCTGTTTGCATCCTGCAGCGCGCCGGCAAGGATCTTTACGCGCGCCTTCGGGCTTGCGAGCGTGCGGGTGAATGTGATGCTCAGCTGCCCATAGCTTTGGAAATTGACCGTTGTGCCCGCGTCGAGCATCTCAAAATTCTCGCCGTCATAGGCGACGCGGATCATCTCCTTCAGGCTCGCGACCGACGCCATGTTGTTATACACGCGCTGCGTGAACGTGAAGGTCACGGTATATTTATCGGCAGAAAGCGTGACGCCGATGCTCGGGTCAAAAATCTTTTTCTCATTGCTGATCGACGGGCCGACCTTGATCTCCTTGGCAAGCACCGTGCCATACGAATCCTTCAGCGCGTTTTTGGAGATACGGATCACGTCGGTCTGCCCCAGCGCGCGCTGGAACGTGATGCGCAGCGTGCGACCGCTGATCGAGATCGTGTCATACGCGGTCAGATTGACAAAGCCGCCGCCCTCGGTGCGCGCCACAGAGATCTCCTGCTTTAGATAATTCAGCTCGGTATCATAGGGATATCCGCTCTGAATATTGCGGTCAAACGTGATGTCCGCAGTTTTCATGTCGGCGCTCATCGTGAGGTTGACATTAAAATCATTTTCATAGGTGGTTTCATTTGCGTCGATATATCCGGTGGTCTGGTCAAAATTCTGCGTGACGCCGGTGGTGCTTCTCAGGGCGTTTGCGTTCACGCGGATGCGGTTTTTCTCGCCCTTGAGCGCGTTATCCAGCGTGATGAGCAGGCTGTTTGTGCCATAGACCTCCACCGTGTCATACGACGAGAGCGCCACAAAGCTTCCGCCCTCGCGCGAGATCTGGATCTTATTTTTTAAGTTATAGCTCGAAACCGCGGCGATCGCCGTGCTGAACGTGACGGTGATCTGCTTTTTCGCGGGGTTATAGCTCACGCTTTTATACATCGGTGCGCCGGTCGCCGGGCTGTTTGCGTGGATATACGGGCTGTAGATCGTTGTGGCAAGCGCGCCGCCGTTTGCGCTTTTCACCGTGTTCGCGATCACGCGGAGGCGGTTATTGTTCGTTTCAAACGGCTCATCAAGCGTGACGATCAGCTTATTGCCCGAGATCTCAACCGTGTCCGAGCGGCTGGTTACATTATAATCAGAGAAATTGCGGCTGATCTGGACATATTCGCGGATATGCTGCCGCACGGAATCCGACACGAAGGCGATATTCCGGTCAAACGTGAACGTGATGGTCTTCATATCGCTCGACACCTGGCACCCGGTCGATTCGTCATAGACCGGCGCGGCGCCGGAGGTTCCGCCCGCGGTAAACGCCGCGGTTTCGATCGTCGAATACTGCACGTTGCCCGCCGCGTCACGCAGCGACCCGCCATCGATCTTCACGCGGTTGCCCGTTCCGGAAAGCGCGTTTGCAAAGCGGATATTGATCGTGCTGCCCGAAATCGAGATCGTGTCAGACGCGGAGAGCGCCTCATACGCGCCGCCGTTGCGGCTGACCCAGACATGCGCCTTGAACAGCTCGAGCGCCGTCGATTCCGCCACGCCGGTGGCATAGACGTTATAAATCACCTCGTCAAAGCCGAGCGCCACGGTTTTATAATCGTTGGAAAGCGAAGGCGTTGTGCTGGCGAGCTGCGGCGGTGTTTTATCGAAATCCGCGTTGATCGCAGGAGTTACGATCTCTTCGAGATTTAAGTTGCCATTGTCCGTGTTTTTCAGCTTGCCCGCCGCAATTTTTACGCGCGCGCTCGCGCCGGAAAGCGCGGTCGTGAGCGAAAGCGTGATGCGCCCGGACGCCGCATCGATCGAAACTGCGCCCGCCGAGAGCGTTTCGCTAAAGCTCGAGCCGTTTCGCGCCAGCGTGATATAGCCGTTTTTCAGCGCATCGTTCGTTGGGTACCCGGCGATAGCAGAATCAAATTGCAGCGTGACCGTTTTGCGATTGTCAGAAACCGTCACGCCGTTTGCGGTGAGCGCCGGACCGGACGCGTCGATATTCGGCGAAGTTAGGTCGCCGCTCTGCCCGGTCAGCGCGCCGGACGCGATGACCACATAGTTTTTCGCCGCGGTCAGCGAGCTCGGCAAGCTGATATAAATCTCGCTTCCGGAGGTCACCGCCGTGCTGCCCGAGGGCAACGCAGACGGCGTGCTCCCCTCGCGGCTGAGCATGATTTTTGACGCCAGAGACGCGCTGTCTACGGCAGTTACATTCTCCGCCATGCGCAGCGTGATCACCGTGCGCGTTTCATTGAGCGAAACGCCCGTGATGCGCGGCGCGGCGGCCGACGCAAGCCCCGGCAGGCAGAACGAAAGCACCGCGATCCATGCCAGAAACAGCCCGGTCGCCCGGCAAAACCCCTTTACTCGAAACAGCTTGTTCATAGCGCATTTCTCCCCATCGTTTCTAGTTTTATTTTACCCGCGCGGCAACGCCTGCGCCGGGTGATCGTTCTTCTTATAATATCCCTGTTTATATGATATTTTATCTTGCGGCAATTGTCAATTCCCATTGTGCATTTTTGCGCTGGAAATTGCTGCATTTTTCTCCTGCGCCTCCAATATTTAGCGCATAGTTCTGCAGTTTTTTCTTCTAAATATATTGACACGTGCCCTCCTGCCTGTGCTATAATATTTAAAAGAAGAGTGTCTGCCATATTTCGGCGGATTTTGCCGCGGGCGGCGCGATGATTATTACCCTGCGTGCGGCAGGAAGGGGCGTTTTTTACTATGTTGCAACAATTTAGAAAAGGGTTGAGCGTTCTGCTCGCTATGATGATGCTGTTTACCTGCGGCCTGTCTGCATTTGCAGAGGGCGGCAGCGCGACCGTTACGGTTGATACGGTCACGGTGGCGCAGGGCGAGATCGCGGAGGTCGCGGTTTCGATCGCGAACAATCCGGGGCTGCACGCGTTTTCGTTTACAATCGGCTATGACCCGGCGTTTTTGACCGCGCAGGACGTGAAATCCGCGCTCTCCGGTTCGTTTGACGCGAAGATCGCGCCGGACGGCGAAAAGGGCAAGATCCTCGTGACTTTCACGAGCGACGCGGCGGGCGACCTGAGCGAGGACGGCGCGCTGTTCACGATGAAGTTTTTAGTTGGGCTTGAGAACCGCGCGGGCAAGCCGCCGATCTCGATCGCCGGCTCGATGACGAACGCCGCGGAGGAAGAGGTTCCCGCCACGCTCGCCGCCGGTGCGGTCGATATTACCGCGCTGGAATACACCGTCACGGTGGAAAATGACGGCAACGGCAGCGCATCTGCCGCGAAGGAGACATATCACTTCGGCGACACGGTAAACCTCACCGCGAACCCGAATTTAAACTGCACGTTTAAGACCTGGATGAGCGGCGACGGCGTGACCTTCCAAAACGCGACCGCCGCGAAAACCAGCTTCACCATGCCGGCAAAGAACGTGACCGTGCATGCTTCGTTTATCAACAACACCTCGGCGGAGCTTGTCGTGAATCTGACCGTTACGCCGACCGCGGGCGGCACCGCCACGGCGGATCGCAGCGCCTATGCGGTGGACGACGCGGTTCATCTTGACGCAGTTCCTGCCGAAGGCTATTATTTTAAAGAATGGAAGAGCGAGGACGTGACGATCGGCACGCCGCAGACCCCGAGCGCGGATTTCAACATGCCGGCGAAGGATGTTGCGGTCACGGCGGTGTTTGAGCCGCTGCTCCCCAATCGCTACGCGCTGACCGCGAATTCCACGGCGGGCGGCACAGTGACCTATAATTCGATCGCAAATTATTTCAACTCCGGCTCGCAGGTGATTTTGACCGCAACGCCGAGCACGAATTATGCATTTAAAGAATGGCGCATCGACGACGGCGATGTGTATATCCCGGATAAGACCGACCCGGTGTTAGAATTCGGCATGCCGCAGAGCGATGTGCGCCTGACCGCTGTGTTTGAATATAATCCGGGCAAGAAATACACCGTGAAGGCGCAGAGCGCAGGCGGCGGCACGGCGGAAAGCGTGAAGCGCGAATACGCCGCGGGCGAGCGCGTTGTGATCACCGCAACGCCGCGCCTCGGCTATGTGTTCTACAACTGGGAGAGCGCGGATAACGTGACGTTCTTAAACCCAAGCACCGCCTCCACCTCGTTTATCATGCCCCCGCGCAATGTGACCGTGGTTGCAAACTTCGCGATCAACCCGTACCTGGGCGGCGGCGGAACCGGTGGCGGTTCGACCGGCGGCTCGACCGGCGGAAACACAACGACTACGCCGCCGACCAATAATATCCTGACTGTGAATTTCGATTCGCAGGGCGGAACGCCGGTCAGCAGCATCAGCGTGTATAGCGGCGGGCAGATCACCGCGCCGGAAGCGCCCACGCGCGACGGGTATGAATTCGGCGGCTGGTACACGCAGGCGACCTGCGTGGATGCGTATAACTTCAGCGTTGCGGTCACGAAATCGTTCACGCTGTATGCGCGCTGGCTCCCGCTTGAACAAAACGAGCGCTTCTTTGACGTGAAGCGCACCGATTGGTTCTACGAGGCGGTGCATGCGCTGGTCGACCGCGGGATCGTAAACGGCATTACCTATAATAAATTTGCCCCGCAGGACAACGTGACCCGCGCGCAGTTTGTGCAAATGCTGGCGCGTGCCTCCGGCGCGGATCTTTCAACCTATACCTGCGAATTTGAGGATGTTGCGACGAGCGACTGGTTCTATCCGGCGGTCGCCTGGGCGTCCAGCATGGGCGTGGTCGGCGGCATCAGTGAAACGCATTTTGCGCCGAACGCGCTGATCTCGCGGCAGGACATGGCGCTGATGCTTTCGCGCTATATTTCCAAGGTCGCGAACACGACGCTGAAGGAATCGCCGTATCCCATCCCGTTTAACGACGATGCGGACATCGCGGATTATGCGCGCGACGCGGTGATGTCGATGAAAAACGCCGGCGTGATCGGCGGAAAGCTGAACAATCGCTTTGCCCCGCGCGAGAACGCAACGCGCGCCGAGGCGGCGAAGATCATCCACACGATGCTCACGAAAACCGGAAAATAGCAAAACAAGCAACAAAAGAAGCTTGACCAAATGGTCAAGCTTCTTTTTAGATATTTCGCGTTTTATTTTAAAAGCAACTCAGTAGTCGCCCATGCAGATCGCCATGACCGCCTTTTGCGCATGCAGCCGATTCTCCGCCTCGTCGAAGATCATCGGCGCGAAGCGCTCAAAGACCTCTTCGGTGATCTCCTCGCCCTTATGCGCGGGCAGGCAATGCAGCACCATGACCTGGTCAGATGCGTTTTCCACGACCTCGGCCGAGATCTGATAACCCTTAAAATCGCGCGCACGCTGCTCGCGCTCTGCCTCCTGCCCCATGCTCGCCCAGACATCCGTCACCAGCACGTCCGCGCCGTTCGACGCTTCCATCACGCTTTCGCTCCAATGGAATTTGCCCGGGTAGCCCGCGGCGAATTCCAGAATTTTTGCGTCCGGCTGATAATTTTTCGGCGTGGCGCAGGAGACCTCCATCCCCGCAAGCAGCCCGCCCGCGATGAGCGAATTCGCCATATTATTGCCATCGCCGATATAGCAAAGGCGCAGCCCGGAAAGCGTTCCCATCTGCTCGCGGATCGTTTGCAGATCCGCCAGCACCTGGCAGGGATGCGAATAATCCGTCAGTCCATTGATGACCGGGATCGTGGCATACTGCGCAAGCTCCTCCACCTCATCCTGCCCATAGGTGCGGATCATGATCCCATCGCAATAGCGCGAGAGCACGCGCGCGGTGTCGCGCACCGACTCGCCGCGCCCCATCTGGATGTCAGACGTGGACAAAAACAGCGCATACCCGCCCAGCTGAAACATGCCGACCTCGAACGAAACGCGCGTCCGCGTGGAGGATTTTTGGAAGATCATGCCCAGCGTTTTGCCGTGCAGCAGCTCGTGCGCGATGCCGTGCTTCTGATTATATTTCAGCTGATCCGCCACATCGAGGATGTGCGTCAGCTCCGCGCTGGTCAAATCGGTCAATTTCAAAAGGTTTTTCATGCGCTCGCCTCCTGTAATACGGATTGGAAAATCGCAAGCCCGCGGTCGATCTCTTCATATGTAATGGTAAGCGGCGGCAGGAAACGGATCGCGTCCGTCCCGGCGGTGATGCAGAGCAGTCCCGCCGAAACCAGCTGCGCCGCAAGCGTTTTATGCATTCCCTCCGGTACAACAACGCCGATCATCAGCCCCAGGCCGCGCGTTCCGGAAACGATTTTAAGCTGCATGGCCTCCACGCGCGCGCGGATATATGCGCCTTTTTCCGCCACCTCGTCAAGCACGCCGCCCTCCAGCAGGTCCAGAACCTTATTCGCCGCGGCAGTGCAGATCGGATTTGCGCCGAACGTTGTGGCATGCGTTCCGGCGGAAAGCGTTTCCTCGCAGGACTTCGCCGCGAACACCGCGCCGAGCGGAAGCCCGCCTGCGATGCCCTTCGCCGTGGTCACCACGTCGGGCGAGACGCCGTATTCCATAAACGCGAACAGCTTGCCGCAGCGACCCATCCCGGTTTGCACCTCATCAATGACGAGCAGGACGTCATTCTCGCGGCAGAGCGCCTCGACCGCATGGACATACGCGCGGTCAAGCGGCAGCACGCCGCCCTCGCCCTGCACAAGCTCCATCATCACGGCGCACACGTCGCCGGCGGAAAGCTCTTTCTTCAGCGCCGCAAGGTCGCCCGCCGGAACATGGGAAAATCCTTCGGTAAACGGGAAGAAATTCGTATGAAACACATCCTGCCCGGTCGCGGCAAGTGTGGTCACGGTGCGCCCGTGGAACGACTGCCGCAGCGTAATGATCCGGCTGCGCCCCGCGCCGTACCGGTCGTAGCTGTATTTGCGCGCCAGCTTGATCGCGCCCTCGTTGCTTTCCGCGCCGGAATTTGCGAAAAACACGCGCGCCATCCCGCTCGCCTTGCACAGGCGCTCCGCCAGGATGACCGACGGCTCGGTATAAAACAAATTGGAAATATGCCCAAGGCGGCACGCCTGGTCATAGATCGCCTGCGCCCATTCGCGGTTGCCATAGCCGACGCTGCAAACGCCGATCCCGCTTGTAAAATCAATATATTCGCGCCCCTCGGGGTCAAACACGCGCGCGCCCTCGCCGCGCACGATCGCGACCGGGAAGCGCCCATAGGTCTGCATGATATATTTCTGATCCTTCTCGCGGATCTCCTGTGAACTCAGCACCTGTTACACGCACCTTTCACCATGGATCAGCGTTCCGATCCCTTCGTCAGACAGCATTTCCATCAAAATTGCATGCGGCACGCGACCATCGACGATATTCGCCTGCGCCACGCCCTGCCGCACCGCTTCCACGCAGCATGCGACCTTGGGGATCATGCCGCCCGAGATGATCCCCTCGCGCTGAAGCCGCGGGATCTCTGAAACATTTAGATCGTGAATGAGCGAGCCATCGTCCTGCGGATCGCGCAGAAGCCCCGCCACATCGGTCAGCAGCATGAGCTTGACCGCGCCAAGCGCCGAGGCAAGCGATGCCGCCGCCGTATCTGCGTTGATATTATAGCTGCCGTCCTCGCCCTGCGCAACCGTTGCAATCACGGGGATATAGCCGCAGCGCATCGCGTCTTCCACCATCGCGGTGTCGACTGACGTGATCTCGCCCACGCGACCATACTCCGCGCCGAGCGGCTTTGCCTTGAGCAGACCGCCATCCAGCCCGCAAAGCCCGACCGCGCGCCCGCCCGCGTGGTTGATGATCGAAACGATCTCTTTATTCACCTTGCCCGCCAGCACCATCTGAACGATCTCCATCGCCTCATCGCTGGTGCGGCGCAAGCCGTTTACAAACTCGCTCTCCACCGCGCAGCGCTTGAGCATCGCGCTGACCTCCGGTCCGCCGCCATGCACCACGACGACATGCACGCCGACGAGCGAAAGCAGAACGATATCCTGAATGACCGCGGTTTTCAGCTCTTCCGACGTCATGGCGTTGCCGCCGTATTTGACCACAACGGTTTTATTGGTATATTTTTGGATATACGGCAGCGCCTCGGTTAAGATCTGCGCCCGCTCGATATGATGCTGATCCATCGCATTCGCCCCCTAAGTTCTATAATCGCCGTTGATTTTTACATAATCATAGGTCAAATCGCAGCCCCACGCGGTCGCGCAGGCGCTGCCCTCCGCCAATGTAACGCGGATCTCAACCTCATCCTGCGAGAGGATGTCCTTCGCCTTTATTTCATCAAACGCAAGCCCGCGCCCGTTTTGGCACACGGTGATCTCGCCCTTGCAGGACGCAAAGGAGATCTCGACCTGCTCTGGATCAAATTCCTCGCCGGAATAGCCCATCGCGCAGATCACGCGGCCCCAATTCGCGTCCGCGCCGAACATCGCCGCCTTAGTCAGCGATGAGGAGATCACGGATTTCGCAAGGCGCGCGGCGTGCGTCTCGTCCGCCGCGCCGGAGACCGTGCAGGCGACCAGTCGGGTCGCGCCCTCGCCGTCGCGCGCGATCGCCTTCGCCAAATATTCGCAAACGGTATACAGCATGGCGCAGAACGCCTGATACTCCTCGCCCTCGTCCGCGATCAGCGGATTTGCCGCGAGCGCAGACGCGAGGATGACCGCGGTATCGTTTGTCGACGTGTCGCCATCCACGCTTACGCGGTTAAACGTGCGATCCACGCAGGCGCGCAGCGCGCGGTCAAGCAGCGAGCGCTCGATCGCCGCGTCGGTCGTGATGAAGCAGAGCATCGTCCCCATATTCGGATGGATCATGCCGGAGCCTTTTGCGATCGCGCCGATGCGCACCTCGCGCCCGCCGATGATCGAGGAGACGGCGATCTCTTTTTTGACCGTATCCGTGGTAAGAATGGCGTGCGCCGCATCGTCGCCGCCCTGCTCGGAGAGCGCCGCGCACAGCGCGGGCATCGCCTGCTCGATCGGCGTTACGTCTAGCTCGACCCCGATGACGCCGGTTGAGCAGACAAAAATCTTCTCTGCCGGGGCGGAAAGCGCCTCGCCCGCCGCCGTGCACATACGCTGCGCCGCCGCCATTCCGTTTGGCGCGCAGGCGTTGGCGTTGCCGCTGTTGCACAGGATCGCGCGCATTTTGCCGCTCTCCATATGCTTCATATTTAAATAAACCGGCGCCGCTTTGACCCGATTTCTGGTATACACCGCGGCGGCGGTGCAGTCTTTTTCGCATGCGATCAGCGCGAGGTCGCGCCGGTCTTTATTTTTGCGCACGCCGCAATGCACGCCGGCGGCGCGAAACCCCTTTGGCGCGCAAACGCCGCCTGAGATTTTTTTCATAGCTGATTCCTCCACAAACGGTTTCCTAAAACGCGGGCGCAACGCGCGGCAGACCCATATCCTCCGGCAGCCCAAACGCAAGGTTCATATTCTGGATCGCCTGCCCCGCAGCGCCTTTGACCATATTATCGATCACAGACACCACGATCAGCCGCCCAGTATGCGCGTCCTCATGCAGGGAGATCTGGCACATATTCGTCATGCGGACGTTGCGCAGATTCGCGCACGCGCCAAGCGGAAGCACGGTGACAAACGGCTCATTCTGATAAAAATCGACATAGCGCGCGTGGATCTCCGCAAGCGACTGCGCGCCCTTTTCGGTATAAATCGTCGAAACGATGCCGCGGTTGAGCGGCAGCAGATGCGGCACGAACGTCACGCGCACCGGCTCGCCCGCCATGTGCGAGAGCGTTTGCTCGATCTCGGGCGTATGGCGGTGACAGCCGACCTTATAGGGCGCAAAGCCCTCGTTTAAATCGGTAAAATGCGTGGTCTGCGAAAGGCCGCGCCCTGCGCCGGTCGCGCCGGATTTGGAATCGATCACGATGCCATGCGGCGACACCAGCTCCTGCGCCAGCGCGGGATACAGACCAAGCGCGATCGACGTGGGATAGCAGCCGGGGTTTGCGATCAGCCGCGCGCCGCGCAGGCGCTCGCGGTTGAGCTCGCACAGGCCGTAGACCGCGCTGTCCTGCAGCGCCCGGTCCTCAAAGCCGCCGCCATACCACTTTTCATACACCGCCTCTTCCTCAAGCCGGAAATCCGCGCCCAGGTCGATAAACGTGCGCCCATGCTCCACGCAGGTTTTTGCAAGCGGCTGCGACAGGCCATGCGGCAGCGCGGCAAAAATCACGTCGCACTCGGCGATCACGGTGTCCTCATTCTCTAATGTATCATCGCAAACGCCATACAGCATCGGATAAATATCCGAAATGCGCTTGCCTTCAAACGAAACCGAGCTAATCCTCCAGAGGCGCGCCTCCGGATGCCCCAGCAGCAGGCGGCAAAGCTCCACGCCGCCATACCCGGTCGCGCCGATCACTCCTGCTTTTATCATAGCGTTCTACTCTCTTTCTGCAATAAATGCGCGCAGCTGCGCGATTTGGCGCATGACCTCCGGCTGCGCCGGACCGCCCGGCACGCAGCGCCCGTTTAGGCAGGTGGTCAGATCCAGCGCCTGATACACGTCCTCTTCAAACACGGGCGAAATGCCGTGAAACTCCTCGAGCGTAAGCGCTGCGAGCGTTTTATCGTTTTCGATGCAATAGCTCACCAGCCGCCCGACGATCGTATACGCGTCGCGGAAGGGCATGCCCTTTTTGACCAGATAATCTGCGCAGTCGGTCGCGTTGATGAAGCCCCCGGCGGCGGCGCGGCGCATGTTCTGCTTCTTCACCGTCATCGTTTCAAACATCGGGGTAAAGACCTCGAGGCACAGCTTCACGGTATCGACCGCGTCGAAAATCGCCTCCTTGTCCTCCTGCATATCCTTGTTATACGCGAGCGGAAGCCCCTTCATCATCGTGAGCAGCCCCATGAGCGAGCCATACACGCGCCCGGTTTTGCCGCGCACAAGCTCTGCCACATCCGGGTTTTTCTTCTGCGGCATGATGGACGAGCCGGTGGAATACGCATCGTCTAACTCAATAAATGAGAATTCCCAAGAGCACCAGAGGATGATCTCCTCGGAAAAGCGCGACAAATGCATCATGATCATAGAAAGCGCGGCGGCAAATTCGATCACAAAATCGCGGTCAGAAACGCCGTCGAGCGAATTCTCCGTGATCGCGGCAAAGCCGAGCTGCTCTGCCACAAACGCGCGGTCGATCGGATAGGTGGTCGCGGCGAGCGCGCCGCTGCCGAGCGGCATGCAGTCCATACGGCGCAGGCAATCCTCAAGCCGCGTGACATCGCGCTTTAACATCTCGCCATACGCCATGAAGTGATGCGCGGCAGAGACCGGCTGCGCGCGCTGCAGATGCGTATAGCCCGGCATGATCGCGTCGACATTCTGCTCCGCCTTCGCGGCGAGCGCCTTTTGCAGCGCAAGCACGCGCTCGCGCACGGCGAGCACCTCTTTTTTCAGGTTCATGCGCAGATCGAGGGCGACCTGATCATTGCGGCTGCGCGCGGTGTGCAGGCGCTTGCCGGTATCGCCGATGCGCTCGGTTAAAATGCGCTCGATATTCATATGGATATCCTCGCTGTCGAGCGAAAATTCGATCTTGCCCGCCTTGATATCCGCAAGGATCTCGCCCAATGTGCGCACGATCTTCTCCGCCTCGGACGGGGCGATGATCCCCTGCCGCCCAAGCATCATAGCGTGCGCCATGCTGCCCGTGATATCCTCTTCATACATTCTTGCGTCAAACTGGATCGACTGGTTGAAATCATTGACCAGCCCGTCCACGTCCTTCTGAAACCGCCCGGACCAAAGCTTCATGAAAACCGCTCCTTTTTCCCTGATGATGCGCAAAATGGGGCTGCGATGCATGCAGCCCCGATGCGCTTACTTTCCGTTTCTCTTCTGATCGAGCATCGCCCGAACCTTGATCGGAAGACCAAAGAGATTGATAAACCCGGCGCTGTCCTTCTGGTCATAGACCTCGTCCTCATCAAAGGTCGCGATCTCTTCGTCATAGAGCGAATATTCGCTCCACATCCCGGCGTTTACAATATTGCCCTTATACAGCTTGAGCTTCACATGCCCGGTCACGCGCTCCTGCGTGCTGTCCACAAACGCGGAGAGCGCCTCGCGCAGCGGCGTATACCACTGGCCGAAATACACAAGCTCTGCAAAACGAATTGCGGTTTGCGCCTTAAAATGCTGCGTATCGCGGTCGAGACAGAGCGTTTCTAAAAATTCATGCGCCTTATAGAGGATCGTTCCGCCCGGGGTCTCATACACGCCGCGGCTCTTCATGCCGACCAGGCGGTTTTCCACCAGGTCCACAATGCCGATGCCGTTTGCGCCGCCCAGCTTATTGAGCGCCAGAATGATATCCAGCGGCTTCATTTTCTTGCCGTCCAGCGCGACCGGAACGCCCTTTTCAAACGCGATGTCGATATAAGTCGGCGTATCCGGCGCTTTCTCCGGCGTAACGCCCAGCTCTAAGATCTTGTCATAATCCGGCTCGTTGCCCGGATCCTCAAGGTCAAGCCCCTCATGCGACAGATGCCACAGGTTCATGTCTTTGGAATAATTGGTCTCACGCGTGATGGCAAGCGGGATGTTGCGCGCCTCGGCATAGGCGATCTCTTCCTCACGGCTCTTTAAATCCCACTCGCGCCACGGCGCAATGATCTTGATATCCGGCGCAAACGCCTTGATCGCAAGCTCAAAACGCACCTGATCGTTGCCCTTTCCGGTGCAGCCGTGGCAAATTGCATCCGCGCCCTCTTTTTTTGCGATCTCCACGATACGCTTTGCGATGATCGGGCGCGCAAACGATGTGCCGAGCAGATAGCTGCCCTCATACACCGCGCCCGCCTTCATGGTCGGGATGACATATTCATCCACAAACTCTTCCCGCAGGTCCTCGATATAGCATTTGCTTGCGCCGGTTTTGATCGCCTTGTCGATCAGACCGTCCAGCTCCTTGCCCTGCCCGACGTCTGCCGCAACTGCGATCACCTCGCAGCCATAGTTCTCTTTCAGCCACGGAATGATGATCGATGTATCCAGCCCGCCGGAATACGCGAGCACTGCTTTTTTAATCTGTGCCATGTTCGATTCCTCCCGATGTTCTTTTGTTGTTCCTGATTATAGCAGTGTTTGAATCTTTATGCAATACTTTTTTGCGATTTTTTCGCTGTTTTTGCATATTTCATCAGTGTATACATCGATTTATTCATATTTAGGCATAAATATGCACGTTATGCACAAAAGGCTGGCAGGCGCAGGTTTCTTCTTATATTATCAGCAAAGAAAAAGCGGCAGGTTTTTTTACCCACCGCTTTCTGCTTGCATCACAGCACGATTTACTCTAAAACATCCTCTCTTTTTTCCCGCGGCACAGCGTATTTTTCTATGGGAAGAGCATCTTGTCTGTCGCGCTTTCTCCCCTTCAGGTAGCTTGCCGTTGCAACAAATCCGCACAACACCTCGCCCGCAACGCTTGCATAGCTTCCAATCAGCAAATAGGCAATCATTGCGCAGATCGTTGCCAATACCGTCCCCAGCCGAATGCCCTGCGCATTGAGAAACACCACGGCAAATAAATTGATCAGCCCGAACAGGATAAACATCACGGTGGGCACGCCGTCAAAGGATAGGCCATACATCACGATCAGCAAGATCGACATGACCACAAATCCGATCATCTGGAACATTTTGCTTTTCTGCTCCAGCATCTTCCCGATGATATTGCGCAAAATACTGTAAACCGCATTCTCTATTCCGTTTATCGAGCCAAACAAAATATACCCAATCAGCAAAGTGGCTCTTGAGATATTATCGGTCAGCAGTATTTTATCTTTATTTTTACAAACTCTTGAAAAGATGAAAATACAATACCCAACAAGAATGAACCCTTGTGAAATCAGCTTTTGCATCGTCCTTGCCCCACTTACCCACCATTTTTGACGCTCTCGTGCACAGCCTGTCCTGTTTTGCCCGCAAAGACGGCGGAGTTTTATAAAACTCCGCCGTCTTTCTGTTTTTAATCGGTAATGCGCGGCACGTCCATCCAGACGCCGCCCTTCATCGCCGCGTCATGCGCAACAAGCCCCGGAACCGTCATGTCCATTGCGCGCACGATATCGATCGGCGGCTGTTCATCCCCCTCGATCGCGCGCAAAAAGTCCTGCACGAGATAATATTCCGATGTGCCATGGTCGCTGAGCAGCAGCTCCTGCGGCGCATCCAGATTGATCGTGCTGCTCGTGATATCGCGCCCGGTCGTTGCGGGGTCGATCCCCTCAAAATAGCGGCGTCCTGTCCCGTCGTATCCGACGCGGCTGGATTCTAAAAAGCCCTTGGTGCCGTAAATTCCATACGAGCAGAGCGCCGGACGGCGAAGCGCGACCGAGCTGCGCAGCACCTTGATCGTTGCGCCTTTTTTTGTTTCAAACAGCGCGACCTGGATATCGATATTCCCCGGGGTCGCCGGCTCGAGCATGGTGGAGCGGTTGCCCGATGCAGTCGCCCGGACAATATAATCGTCCATCCAATAAAGAACCGGTCCTAAGCTATGCGAGCAATAATGCAGCGGCGCACGCTGCGCGCGCCATTGATTCTGCACGCGGTCGCGAATTTCATGAACATAATCCGCCTCGGCATAAAACGGCGTGCCGATCCGACCCGCGTCGATATGGCGCTTCCATTCGGCGCAAAACTCCATATAAATGCAGTTTTCCGCCATCATGTACTTGCCCTTTGAGCGGCGCGCCGCCTGCACGATCCGCTCGCACGCCGCGATCGAATCTGCCGCCGTCACCTCGGAGAGCACATGCTTATTCATCGCAAGCGCCTTGCACACCTCATCCGCATGAAACGGGATCGGCGTTCCCAGCACGACGATATCGATATCCGCGTTTAAAAAATCCTCATAATTCGTAAAGATCTGCTGATCGGAAAGCGCGAAATCCGCGGCGCTTTGGGCAAGCTTTTCCTCATCTCTGTCGCACAGGGCGACCACCTCGGTTCGCTCATGATTCGAAAAAATATGCCCATACGCCGTGCCGCGCCCGATGCCAACCAGTCCTACTTTTAATTTTTTCATGTTAACTCCTCGCTTTCGCGTCTTTTGCGGCTTCCCGCTTCTGCTGATATGATAGCGGATTTCATGTAAGTTTTCTATCTCCGTATGTTAGAACTTTCTGTTTATTTGTTAAAAGCTTTTTACCTCCATGTTGTATTCTGTGCTTTTGTTAGAACGCGCCCGCGCGTTTGAGCATCACGATGACCTGCTCTCTGGTTGCATCATCGTGCGGACGCAGCCCGTCTGTAATCTTCAGCGCGGTCGCCTGCTCCCACGCGGCGCGCGCCCAGTCGGACGGCACGTTCGGGTCATACGGCGGTCGCCACGCGATACCGAGCACAGCGAGTGTTCCCTTTGCGTAGGCGATACCAAAGCGCTGCTGCTTTTCAAACGTGTTGATAATGGCAGAGTCGCTGCTGTCTAAAAACGCGCCCTCGCAGAGGACTGCGGGCGCCTTCACCTCGCGCAGCCATGCATAATAATCCAGCCCCGAGCTGCCCAGCCGGGTTTTGACCCCGCGCGAATTCTGCCCGATCGCCTTGACCTCGGTCTCGATGCTGACCGCGAGCCGGCGCGATGCGGCGGTATAGCTGTTTGTTTGATAATACGCCTCAAATCCGTCGCCGCCGCCCGAATTGTTATGCACCTCGACCGCATAATCCGGGCGAAATGCGTTTGCCTCGGCGATCTCCTCGGCAAGGCGATCGGCTTCGTCGATCACGCGCGAGATGCCGACCGTCACGCCGTGCCGCTCAAGCTCCGCCTTCATGGCAAGCGCCATGTTCAAATTAACGATCGATTCGCGAAGCCCGTTTCCGACTGCGCCGGAATCGCTTCCGCCGTGTCCTACCCCGATGAATACTCTTGCCATTTTGATTCCTCCTACACGCGTTTTCCCTGTATTTTATGCGCCGCGCGGCAAAAATAGCACAGTTTCTCTTTCTTTTTTGCCGCAAGTAGAGTATAATAGCTACAGGATTTCCGCGCCGCCGGGCGCGCACGCTATATGAGGCTGAGGTGATCTCATTTGTCTGAACAAACGCTGGGGATCGTGATCCCTGCTTTTAATGAAGAAAAAACGCTGTATCAACATATGAAAACGCTCGCGCAGGTGCTGGATGGCGACCGGATCCCCTTCCGCGTCATGCTGGTGGACGATGGCTCACGCGATGCGACGTGGGAGATCATTTCCCGCCTGACCGAGGAGGACGCGCGCTTTTCCGCCATCCGTTTCTCGCGCAATTTCGGCAAGGAGGTCGCGCTGTGCGCGGGTCTGCGCGAGGTGGCGGGCGATGTGGTTCTGATCATGGATTCTGACCTGCAGCATCCGCCGCGCTATATCAAAGATATGCTCGCGCTGATGGAGCGCAGCGGCGCCGATATTGTCGACGGGGTGAAGGCGGCGCGCGGGCGCGAAAACCCGCTCTATAAATTCTGTGCGCGCGCATTTTACGGGCTGTTTCGCAAGAATACCGGCATCGATCTGCACAATTCTTCTGATTTCAAGCTGCTGCGCCGCCCGGTCGTGAACGCGATCAACGCGTTAGACGAAAGCCGCGTATTTTTCCGCGGGCTGGTGAATTGGGTCGGTTTTCGGCACGAGACGTTCTCGTTTGAGGTGGACGAGCGCGTTGGCGATACCAGCCGGTTTTCGCTTTCGCGGCTTGCGCGCCTGTCGCTGGACGCCACGCTTTCATACACGAGCCGGCCGCTGTATTTCACCGCGGTCGCGGGCGGGCTGTTTTTGCTGTTTGCCCTGATCCTCGGCATTCAAACGCTGGTGAATTACTTCTCCGGCCGCGCGGTGGATGGGTTTACCACGGTGATTTTGCTTCTCCTTGTGATCGGCGCGATCCTCTGCGTTTCGCTTTCGATCCTCGGCGCGTATATCGCGCGCATTTACGACGAGGTAAAGCATCGCCCGCAATATATTGTATCGGAGCGGCGCAATGATGAAAAATAGCAAAACGAAGAGCTTTTTTGAGCTGGTTCGATATGGCGTGATCGGCGTTTGCACCACGCTGGTCAATTTTGTGATTTTTTATCTGCTCGATACGGTGCTCGGGCTGGACGCGAACGTTGCCAATGTGATCTCCGTGGTCAGCGCGGTAATTTTTGCCTATGTGACCAACAAGCTGTTTGTGTTTCAGCATCGATGCGACAGCTTTGCCGCGCTCGTGCGCGAAGCGGTTTCGTTTTTCTCCGCGCGCGGGGTGACCATGCTCATCGAGGTGGGCGGCGTGTTTATCGCCACGCTGCTGCATCTGGACGCGATGCTCTCTAAAATCGCGCTGAATGTGATCGTTTTGGTGCTGAATTATGTATTTTCGAAGTGGTTTGTCTTTCGGAAGGAGAAAAAATCGGATGAATGAGAAGCGCTTTTCGCGCGTTTTGACCGGCGCGATCCTCGCCTTATTTTTTATCGCGGTGCTGCTGATCTGCGCGAATGTCATGCCCTGTGGCGATGATCTGTTTTACGGAATTTTCACCAAAGAGGGGCTCGCGCGCTATATCGAGCGGCATATTGAGCATTATCAGCTGGCAAACGGGCGCGTGATCGTGCATCTTCTCGCCACGTTTTTCCTCGGGCAGCCCTTGTGGCTGTGGCGCGTGGTCAATGCGCTGTGCTTCACGCTCTGCGCCTGGTGGATCGTGCGGCTGGCAACGGAGCATGAGCGCGCGCGCCCGGTCGCGGCGGCGCTTACCTGCGCGGCGTTTCTTATGATCGACCCGCAGATCACGCGGCAGAGCGTGTATTGGCTGACCGGGTCGTGCAATTATTTATACCCGATGCTCATGCTGCTCGGCTACTGGCTGGCGCTGCGGCGCGGGCTGCGGCGCGGCACGCGGATGCTCTGGCTGCCGGTTCTTGCGTTTTTTGCCGCCGCCACGACGGAGCAGGGCGGTCTGATGTGCTTCGGCGTGACGCTGCTTCTCCTGCTTGATGAAAAATTTTTAAAAAAGCGGCGCATTCGTCCGGCGCATGTGATCGCGCTGATCACCTGCGCGCTCGGCATTGCGACCGTTTTGCTCGCGCCCGGGCTTGCTAACCGCGCCGGAATGACCGATGCGCCGGTCGAGGGCGGCACGCTATCGCTCATGCTCTATAATCTGCTGCATCAGGGCAAAAATTTGTTTTTAACCGGATATATGCGCATTTATCACATCAGCATGCTGTTTTTCGCCACATTTTTGCTCGGAAAATACACGTTTTCACAAAAGCCGCAGCGGCTGTTTTATGCGCTTGGCATGCTGCTCGGCGCGCTGAGCCTGGTTTGCTATTTGTGCATTCCCGCTGATTTGGGGCATGCGTCGCTTTCGTTTGCGGCGGTCACGATCGGCGGATATTTGCTGACGCTTTTGTGGTGCGGCGTGGGTGTTCTGCGCGAGCGGCGCAGCACGCTGCCTTTGATCGCGCTAATCCTCGCGTTTGGGTCGCAGCTTGCGATGATCGTCTCGCCGGTCGCCGGGCCGCGCACGATGACGAGCTTTCTGTTCATGGCGGCGCTGTTTTTGGCGTGCATCGGCGCGGAGGTCATGGATCTGGGCGCGCTGGGCGCGTTCGGCACGCTGTTTTGCGCGCGGCTGGGGCAGCCGTATTTTGCGGCGCTCGCCCTGCCCGCCGGGTATTTCAGCGTATTTGGCGCGCGCTGCAAGCGGGCGTTTGCCGCGCTTGCGATCGTGCCGATTTTGCTCTCTTCCCTCCTGATTTGGAAGGACACCTATGTGCACACCGCGCAAAACGCCGCGGTGTATCGCGAAAACCTCGCCGCGCTCGCAGAATATTCGGGCACGGGCGAGCTGGTGCAGCGGAAGCTGCCCGCCGAGGACTATATTTGGGTCATGCCCTATCACAACAGCTACTATGACCCGTATTACAATATTTTTTACGACCTGCCCGGCGGCACGAAAATTACCTGGGTTTCTTAAAAACGGCAAAAAAGCACGGAGAAGCCGCAGCTTCTCCGTGCTTTTTTTGCGCAATGCAAACGGCGCGGGGAGAACTCCTCGCGCCGTATTCTTTAATCCTGTGCCTGCTGGATGATCACAGCGGGCTGGGCATTCGCCGGGTCAAGCAGGGTGTAGGTCTTTCCGTCCTTCTCCCAGGTATAGCGGAACTGCGTTTCCGCCGTTTCCTCCTGCTTTTCCTTCGGCTCGCCAAGCTGCTTTGTAATATTGGCGGCAATCGTTGCCCGCGGCGCGTCTGCAAACACGGCGACGATCTCCGTTACCGTTCCGTGGTCGCCGTAAAAATACTCTACCTCGGCGTTCAGATCAAACAGCTGCTCGTCATACTTGCGCTGCGCAACGCGCTGTTCGCCGTTTTTATTATAGGTCTGCGCCGCACCCTCGCCCTTTTTCTCGGTCAGCTCCGTATCGCCCGCGCCGATAAAATCTTCCGTTTTTTCGCGCACGACCGGTTCGCTCGGCGGGATGCTGACCTCCCGCTGCTTCCCGCAGCCGGAAAGCAGAAGCAGCGCCAGCGCCGCGCATGCCAGAATTTGTTTTTTCACAAGGCTTCGCCCCTTTCGGTATTATCATACCGCAAAAGCGCACGCGCTGTCAACCGGAAATCAGGCTTTCCTCCTCAATTCTTTGAAAGCCCTCGCCGAACGCCTCGGTATACTCGGTTACGACGACGAGCGCGCCCGGGTCAAGCGCATGGACGACGCGCTTGATCTTCGGCAGTTCGGAATTCACGCACGCGCACAGCAGAATCGTGCGCTCGGCGCCGGTAAAGCTGCCGGTTGCATGCAAAATCGTTGCGCCGCGCCCGGTGATCTCTGAAATTTTATCCGCCAGCTGCTGGCTGCGGTCTGAAATGATCATGGCGAGCTTCCCCGCGCCTGCGCCGCGCAGAATGTAATCGATAATCACGGTTGTCATCGCCGTTGAAATGATCCCATACAGCACCGCATCGATGTTTCGAAACACCACGCCGCCCAGCAAAATGACTGTACCGTCCACAATCAGCGTGATCTGCCCGATAGAAACATGCGGGCGCAGCTTACGGATGCCCATAATAATAAAATCTGTTCCGCCGGTTGAGGAGTTTCGCATATAAATCAGGCACAGACCCGCGCCGCCGAGCAGACCGGAAAACAGCGCCGCCAAAAGCGGCGAGCCGGTATACGCCGGAAAAAGCGGGAACACCACATCCATAAACAGCGCAGAAATCAACATGCTTTTTATCGATCGCAAGAAAAATGCCCGCCCCAGAAGGCGATATGCGCCCAGCGCGATCGGAATATTCAGCAGAATCGACATCGTGCCGATCGGGATCGGGATAAATTGATTGATAATGATCGAAAGCCCAGACACGCCTGCCGGCGCAAAGTTTGCATGGTATGCAAAGCTATAGATGCCCGCGGCATACAGAATGCTGCCCAGGACGTCATAAAGAAGATCCAGCGCCATACTTTTCATTTTATTTTTTGTCATCAGCAGCACCTCCGCACCTTCCATCATATCAAATTACAGGGCGCTTTTCCATGCGGATTTGTTATCTCTTCTTAAGGAAGTGTTGGGTGTATGATTCCGCTGTTTTTTGGAAAAAGCAAGCGGACAGGCGCGGCGGATGCGCTCGCTTATGCGCGCATAAGCTTTAGTGTGCCGCGCAGATTGCGGCAGAAGGGAGTTATATTTATGCAGATTAAATAGAAGCCGCTTTTGATTTTCTTGCCATTCCGCTCGCCGCAAATGGGATTTCCGCATGGCTCACCGGCGGCTCGATGGCGGTGTATGACACGGTGCCAAAGACGGCGCTTGCCTGCCGCCCGCTGCGTTTCCCATTGTTTAGACGATTTTGTTCCTGCTGATGGGCATGTCGTTCTATCTCATTTGCCGCGCGCAGGCGCCGGGCAGCCGGCAGGCGCTGATCCTCGCGGCGGTGCAGCTTGCGATCAATTTCGTCTAGCCGCTTCTGGTTTTCAATTCGCGCGCGGCGGCGTATTTGCAGATCCCATACCCGCTCCGGGTGATGTTCGCCGCGCGGCTCAATTTTATGGTATTTTCCTTAAACAGCGCTTAACGCAGGCTTTTCGGGTTCACGGAATGCTCGTTTTTCACGGTGGAGAGCACCATGGAGGTGCAGGTGCGCGCAACGCCCGGAATGCATTTGATCTCGCGCAGGAGATGCTCGAGCGTGGTGGTCGTGTCCGTGACGACCTTGATGAGATAATCGGCGTCTCCGGCGAGGTAATGCGCCTCGAGCACATCGTATGTCCTGCCGACAAAATCGATAAACCCATCGTTATACTTCGGATGCTCCAGCGTTACGCTGATAAACGCCGTAATGTCTTTATTCACATTTTTCTGATCAATAATCGCGGTATATTGCGCAATTACGCCGTTTGCTTCTAACTTTTTAATGCGTTCGATCACCGCCGAGACCGACATGCCGATCGCCGCGCCGATCTCGCTTGCGGTTGCGCGCGCGTTCTCGCGCAGGGCGCTTAGAATTTTCACATCAATATCGTCCAAGACTCATTCCTCCTGCACTTCTTTTACTAACAGCATACCACAAACGGCGCGTACAGGCAAGCGCGGCGGCGGCTCTCAGGCGCGGCGGACGTCATACAGCGCGTTGAGCACGAGCCAATTTTGCGGAAAATGCCGCATGGCGTTCCAATATCCCGCGCCGCGCAGCCCATATTCCGGCACAAGCGCGAGCTTTGCGCGGATCGAGCGCGCGTCCTCAAACCACACCTCGTGCTGCCGCCCGTTTTCATCGATATAGTTGAAAAACGGCGATTGCGCATATTCGTCATACTGTATGACCGCGCCGTATCGCGCCGCCAACTCGATCGCCTGCCGGCTGGAGATCGACCGCGCGCGTGACGTGCCCTGCACGAACGGCAGCATCCAGTCGTAGCCATAATTGGGGATGCCGAGAAAGATTTTCCCCGGCTCGATCTCGCGCACGGCGAATTCTACGACCGCGCGCACATTGGGAATCGGCGCAACGGCAAGCGGCGGTCCATATGTATAGCCCCATTCGTACGTCATGAGCAGGACGGCGTTTGAAGCGGCGCCGATCGCGCGGTAGTCATGCCCTTCATAAAGAAGCCCCTTCTGCTCCGCCGACGTTTTGGGCGCGAGCGCCGTGATCACCTGATAGCCCTGCGCATTTAAGCGGCGCGTAACGTTTTGCACAAACGCAGCGTAAAGCGTGGCCTCCTCCGCAAAGACAAACTCAAAATCGATATCCAGCCCGACATAGCCCTTCTCGCGCATGGTGGCGAGGATATTATCGATCAGCGCGGTCTGCACGGAGAAATGATTCAGCACATAGCTCGCAAGCTCATTGCTGAAATTTCCCTGCTCGGTCAACGTGGAAAGATGCATCAGCGGCGCAACGCCCGCCTCCTTTGCGGCGGCAAGCAGCGCGCCGTCATCCAGGTCGACCAGCCCGCCGCCGCGCGTGATCCCATAGGTAAACGGCGTTAAAAACGTGAGATACGGCAGCGTTTGCCGCAATAGCGTCTCGTTGATCCAGGGATAGGCGTATGCATTGACCTCCATTGCGCCCTCGCGCACGGAGCGATAGCGGATGACGAGCGTTTCGCCCGGATAGATCTGCGGGCTGCCCTGCAGGCGGATATTGTTGCGATACAGGGTGTTTGTCGTCACGCCGTATTCGCGCGCGATCCCCGCAAGCGTTTCGCCCGGGCGCACGGTATGCGTCAATTCCGGAAATAAAATCACCAAAACCTGACCCTCAACCAATCGCCTTGGGTCCGGCAGCTCATTATTTAAAATAATGCTCGATTCGGTCACGCCGTATTGCTGCGCGATGGAATACACGGTCTCCCCGCGCTGTACTACATGCAATTCCATACTCTCTTCCCCCCTCCCCAGTATAAGGCGCGGGGCGGGGCGGCGTGCCGCGCGGCACGTCCGTTTTGTATAAAAAGGCGTTTTTATTTCGCATTTGCCCGCGCAGGGCGCTTTGCAAATCGCGCCCATAGTAAAGCCCCGATGCCTAGGCACCGGGGTTTTGATTTTTGCATGCTGTTCCGATTTTTTCGCCGTATTTCACAACGGTCTCCCAGCCGTTTTGCGTGTTTTCAAGAAGCTCTGCGTCCAGCTCCGCCGCGCCCGCGCGCAGCAGCAGCACGATCGTTGAGCCGCCGAACGCAAAATAGCCC
>CAKUEM010000016.1 GCA_934646115.1 uncultured Oscillospiraceae bacterium | reverse complement strand
TGCCTCTGTAGCTCAGTCGGTAGAGCAGGGGACTGAAAATCCCCGTGTCGTTGGTTCGATTCCGACCGGAGGCACCATCCCTGCGGGAGTGACTCAGTGGTAGAGTGTCACCTTGCCAAGGTGAAAGTCGCGAGTTCGAATCTCGTCTTCCGCTCCAGGCAGCGACAGAAGCGCTATGCGCTTCTGTCGCGCTTTCAACTCTTTATGGCGCCATAGCCAAGTGGTAAGGCAGGGGTCTGCAAAACCCCGATTCCCCAGTTCAAGTCTGGGTGGCGCCTCCAAAATAAGCGCTCCGGATGCATGTCGCATCCGGAGCGCTTTTGTTTTGAAAACGCGCCGAGCATGCCCATAAGCGCAGGGGGAACGTCATGGGCAAGCAGGCCGCTTTCAAAGGGAACGGCTATTGAAAATTTTCAAGCATACGGCTGAAAACAGCCGCTGCCTGCGCCCGCGTCGTATTCGCTTTCGGCGAGAAGCTGCCGTCTGCATTGCCCGCCATCAGCGAATGAGCGGCCGCCCAGCTTACCGCGTTGCGCGCATAGTCGGAAATGGCGCTGTGATCCGTATAGGTCGTATGACCGTTTGCCTCGCTGTCATAGCCCTTGAATTTTGCGTAGCGATAGATCATTGTCGCCATCTGCTCGCGGGTGATCGGATCGTTCGGCGCAAACCGGTCTTTGGAAACGCCAAACACAATGCCGTTTGTATTTGCCCAGGAAACCGCCTTGTCATAATAACCGCCGATTTCGATATCGACAAACATAGAGCCCTCGATCGGCGGCTCATTCTCCATGCGATACAGGATCACAACAAACATCGCCCGGCTCACATAAGAATTGGGCGAAAATTCCGTTTCCGTAACGCCCTTCATCAAGCCGAAATCATAGGCAAATTTTACCGAAAAGTAGAACCAGTCGTTTTTCTTTATGTCGCCAAACGGATTGTCCCACTCGATGTCGGCGTCTGCGCCGAGCTTCTTCTGCTTTTTCAGGAGGATGCTGCCGCTGATCGCGTTGATGCGATACGTCCACTGCGTGCTTGCGTCTGCGAACACAAGCGAATAATAGGGCGTTTTGATCCCGCCGTCTACCAGCGTTTCTTCGGTAAACGTGACCCGCTCCGTGCAGCCCGCGTCGTCGATTGCGATCTTCTTTGCATCGGCGAGCAGGATGTACTTCCGTCTGTAGAGGATCTCGCCCGTTTTCGCATCGATTTGATAGAAATACTGGTTTTTCCCGGTGTAAAACTCAAGCAGATAGCAGGGCTTGCCCTGATTGCGGCTCAGCTCTTCCTTGGTGAATACAATTTTTTCCGCGCTTGCGTTCAGCCCCGCGTCCTTCAGGGCAATCGCCTTTGCTTCATCCAATGAAATGAAGATCGATTCACCGGTCACTTTCTCGGCGCTTGTATCGTCTGCAAACGCCGCCATCGGCATGAGCGAAAGCAGCATGGCGATACAAAGCAAAATGGAAAACAGCCTGCTGGTTTTTTGTTTCATGATCAGTCCCTCCTTCCTTGTGATCTCATATCATTTCGCAGCTTTTCCCTTGTGCCGGAGTGCGAAGCTCCGGCGCGTTTTTCTTTCATAGGCGGCACGCTCCTTTCAAATTCGGAATTCCATCGTGTGCGTTCGGCGTAAGATTAAAAAAAGGCGAGCCCGATTTCAAAATTACTTTGAAAACGAACGCACCTTAATCAATGCCCGCATGCGAATCAGGAACAAGGGGAACCCTGTGCCGCGAGCCGGGATATCGGTTGATATTACGCCGCCGCTTCATACCTACCAAGCCCTTCCTGTAATCATACTCTTTTACAAATATAATATATCAAATTTTTCTGCTTTCGTCAATAGCAAAAAGACGCGATAGGTTCAATTATATGACTGTAATATTCAAAAAAGCGCGGTTTTGAGGGCTGAAAATTATCAGCGGGAGGACGCATGCCCTCGCTCCGGGAGGGAAGAAGCGAATCAAGGCTGCGAGATCATTGACAAGCCAACGCTTGAGAATGGCGGGCTGCAGGGCGAGGTCGCGCGGCGCTTCGGCGGCGATTATTACCTGCGTGATGTGCGCAATCAACGAGCGCCCCGCATTTGCGAAAGTTTTTGAAATTCCGCGGAAAAGGGGATTGACGAAACACAGAAACTATGCTAGAATGATAAAGCTGTTTATAAGCTGATGTGGCTCAGGGGTAGAGCAGCTCACTCGTAATGAGCAGGTCGTGGGTTCAATTCCCACCATCAGCTCCACAGCGAAGACCCGCGTGGTATGTGAAAATACCGCGCGGGTCTTTTTTGCGCGCCCATCGGCGTGGAAAGCCCTTCACTGGCTTTGCCGGGATTTAGCATGAGGCTTTTCTACGAAAAAGCAGGGGAAGCGCTTGAATTGCGCCTTGCCGATTTGCGGGCAGAAGTGCATGTGATGCGGTGATGTCGCTTCATGCCCCTGAAAGCGGGCTGCGCAAGCCAAATGGGCTATACTCATGCGCGCAAACGCGGCGATATCCCCGGCTCTGCCGCATGTGCGCAAACATAAGGATAACGCGCGGTCTGCGCTGCGGCGCGCGCCTTTCGCGCGGCGATGAAGCGCTTGCTTGATGAACGCAGCGCCAAGGACGAAACCATTTTTTCGGCGTCGCGTAAAATTTGTTCGTTTTGTTCGGTTTTCTATGGTATAATAACAATAGGTTGCGAATATAATAACGAGAGGAGCAAACAATCATGGCATTAAATGAAAAAAAGATCACGAGCTATACCGATAATGTAAAGACCCTGTCCGACTATCCGAGCGACGACGGAATTACCGCGGCGCAGCTCAAAGCGATTTTCGACGGGCGCACGGACAAGGAGGTAAAGAGCGCGATCAACGGCATCATTGACGAGCTGACCGCGACGACCGGAGCGACGCAGCTCGGTACGGCAGACGGCGGCAGCGTGCAGACGGCGTTGGATTCCAAAGTCAGCGCGCAAGCCGGGAAGGGGTTATCCACCAATGACTACACGACCGCCGAAAAGCAGAAGCTTTCCGGCATTGCGGCGGGCGCGCAGGTCAATACGGTCACGAGCGTTGCCGGGAAGACAGGTGCGGTTGCGCTGGCGCTCTCGGATGTTGCGGATACAGTTACAAAAAAGAGCATGACGGCGGACGAGCGCGCAAAGCTTTCCGGCATTGCGGAAGGCGCAACGAAAACGATTGTAGACGCGGCGCTCTCCGCGACCAGCGCGAACCCGGTGCAGAATAAGGCGGTCAAGGCGGCGCTGGACGCAAAGGCAAATGCCGCGAATCCGCAATTTTCCGGAACGGCGACGATCAACACGTCCGGCGCGGGGGAGCTGTGCGTGCGGAACAACGCGGGATTTCATAATTATGTAACGCTGTCCGTGACGCCGGGCGACGAGGACGCGGCGCTTGAGCTGAAGCTGAAGCGCGGGAACACCGCGGAGACGTTCGACACCGGGAAAATCTACACCTCCTACGACCCGCAACCTGCGGACGCGGCGCTTTCTGCCACGAGCACAAATCCGGTGCAGAATAAAGTTGTAAACGCAGCAATCAATGATCTGGGCATCAAATACGGAACATACACGGGCAATGGAAGCGAATTTAAGACTATCACTTTAAGCCGCAAGCCGAACTGGGTATTCGTGCTGCAAAAGGGCTGCCGGGCGGCGGAGTATAACAACAATCAAGAGATTTACTACGGCGGGCTTGCTCTGCAAAGCGCCCCGGTAATGGCTGGTTCTGAAAAGGTGCTTGAGATCACGAGCACGGGATTTACCGTATATAACGCCGGGGCTGCCAGCGCAAGCGTGCAGGTGAAAGCCAACGAGAATCAGCAAACTTACACTTATCTTTGGGGGTAGATAATATGGAATTTTTAGAGCAATTAAAAAGCTTTATCCGCCCGGAGCTGCTGGTTTTGATTCCGGTTTTGTACTTCATCGGGTGCGGGCTGAAACGAACGGAAAGCATTGCAGATAAAAAAATCCCGATGCTGCTTGGGCTTGCGGGCGTTTCGCTCGCGGCGGTGTGGGTTGCGGCAACGACCGCGTTTTCGGGCTACAGGGACGCGCTGATGGCGGTGTTTGCCGCGGTCACGCAGGGCATTTTGTGCGCGGGCGCGAGCGTGTATGTCAACCAGCTCATTAAGCAGGGAGGCAAGACGGATGAGTAAGTTGACGGCTGCAATTCCATTTTCCCAAATTGCGAAAATCAAAATTCATGTCAATTCCGGGCGTAAAAGCATGGCGAAGATCAAGCGCGATCTCGGCTGCGATTATCTGATCAACGCCGGGCTGTTCAATATGAAAACCTTCCGTCCGGTCAATCGGCTGGTTGCGAACGGGAAAACATATTCAAACGCTTCGGGTATGCTTGGCATGTCGTTTTTGGGCGCGCACGCGGCGCTCAGCTATGAAAATCAGGTGAAATATCCTGAACATGTTTCCGGCTATCCGTGTTTGCTCAAATCCGGCGAAAAGGCTTGGACGGCTGTTCCGGCGGGATTGGAGGGACGGCGCGGGCGCTCTGCCATCGGCTACGGCACGCACGCGGTTGTGCTGCTGTGCTGCTCAGACGGCGCGAATGCGCTGACGCTGCGCGACCTGACCGCCGAAATGCGCCGCCTCGGCTGCGTGGACGCGATCAATTTAGACGGTGGCGGCAGCGCGCAATGCGACTTCGCGGGAAAGCAGATCAAATCAAGCCGCATCGTACATAATTATATTGCAATCTGGTGTAAGCGCGACAGCAGGACGAAGATTGTATCTGTTCGCACGGCGCTCAACATCCGGCAGGGCGCGCCGAATGCGCTTGGAATTAACACATCTAAGGTATTAGGCACGTACAGCAATGGGCAGCGGGTAACGGTCTATGAATCCCGCGCGGGATGGTATCGCACAGATCGCGGCTGGGTATGCGGCTTGTATCTGCGTTAGGAGGTGCGGTATGAACGATGAAAAATGCCCATGCGATGCGGTGCGTGAATTGCAAAAAATCGTCACATCGCACGAGCATCGCCTTGCGGACGGCAACACGAATTTTGCCGTGATCTCCACCACGCTCGACGCGATCAAAGCGGATATGATCGAAATCAAATCAGATTTAAAGCAGCTTAAAGAGAAGCCCCAGCGCCGCGCAGACGCGATCGTAAATACGATCATTAACGCTGGCATTGCGATTATATTAGCGTTTTTGGCGGCGAAAATCGGGCTGGGATAGAGGGGGAAAGCATGAAAATATTACTGATCGCCGGACATGGCGGGATGGATAACGGAGCATGTGCGTTCGGGCGGCGGGAGGCTGATCTTGCGCGCGAGCTTGTGCCAAAAATTAAAAACGCGCTTCATCATTATGCGTGCGAGGTGGATATTTATGACCCCTCCCGCAGCGCGTATCATGACCTGATCGCGCTCGGCTATGCCTATCCTTTTAAGCGGTTTGACTATGTGCTTGAGGTGCATTTTAACGCCTGCCGCGAGGATCCGGGCAACGGAAAAACGACCGGAACGGAAATTTACGTCACGCCGACCGAGCGCATCACCACGGCGGAGCAAGCGATTGTGCGCCGTATCGCGGCGCTGGGACTTACTAATCGCGGGGTGAAGCGTGAAAAGCTGGCAGTGATTCTACGCGCGAAGGCGCAGGGCGTGTCTGCCGCGCTGCTTGAGGTGTGCTTCATGGACGATGCGGACGATATGGCGGTGTACACGGCGCAAAAGCAGCAGATCGCACAGGCGGTCGCGGACGGCATTGCGGAGGGGTATCAACTCAAAAAGAAGGAGGCATCCACCATGACAGGGTTTAAAGACACAACCGGGCATTGGGCGCAGGCGCAGATCGAGCAGCTTGCAAAGCTCGGCATTCTCGGCGGCTATCCGGACGGGACGTTTCAACCGGACAAGCCCGTTACCCGCGCAGAGGTCGCGGTGATCATTGCGCGAGCGCTGGCTGCGAAAAAATGAAAACGGCAGTGGGCATGCGCCTCGCCGCTAAATCGAACGGCTCTGCCGCCGCCCCTTTTTTCATCAAAAGGCAATGATTTCGGCTTATTTTCTCTGGCGTATTTTTTTATTGATTTGATAGACGCCATATCATTTCGCTGCTTGAAAAGCATGAAAATTATGAGGTGATCTTGAGCGGATACGCCGATTCAAAATATCATCGTTCTTGCCAAAGAGAACGTCGGCGTGATGATGATCAACACCAAGCCGCCGTATTGCACCTTTGCGTTTGACGAGCAAAATATCGTCGGCGCGTTTTGGGACGATCTGTCCGGCGTTTGAAAAAGGGCGCGGAGCAAAGAAAAAACGATCGCCGCGCTGGAGGCGCTCCTTTCCGACGAAAGCGGCAATGAGATAAAAAAGCAGAGCACCGGCGTGAAAACCGGTGTTCTTTTGCGCGCGAAAAAAATTTGTGTTTTTTTCTATATCATGCAGAAAAATATTGCGTTTTTATAAGCTTTATGCTACAATAGCGGCAAATTGCGGGCGGACCGCACGCGAACGCCGCCATGCGGAAACCGAACCGACGGCAAAAAAACGGCGCGCAAACGCCGGAAAAAGAAAGACGCAGCGTTCCCGCGCCGCGCCGATTTTGAGGTGACGAAATGATGAAACCCATGCGCACATTTTCTATCCCCGCCACGCGCGACCCCTTTGTCAACACGCCACTGACCCCCATCGGGCGCGACCCGGACACCGGGGCGGAGCGCTTTTTTATCAGCACATGGAACGCCAACGTCGGCTGCATCAACGCCATGGTCGATACCAACGGCAACAGCCGCATCTATCATTGCCCGAAGGGCGAGGGCTATTATACCGGCTGCGGCGCATACAGCACCGCAATGACAGACGAGGATACGATATGGCTCATCACGCAGATCGCGCACCCCGTGCGGCTTACGCTGTCTACCGGCGAGTATGAATTTTTTGATAGCGGCGCGCGGCCGGGTCTGGTGTTTACCGGGACGCAGTATGACGCGCCGAGCGGGAAGTTTCTTGCCGTTTCCTGCCAGTATGAGCGCGTGTGCGCGCTGTCGTTCGATACCCGCACGCAAAAAACCGTTAAAATTTATGAGGATTTCACGAATGCAACGTATCTGCGCGGCGGATTCCCAAATCCGGACGGGAAAACGTATACGATCCGCATGTTTTCGGGCAAAAGCTGCCTCTGCCAGTGGGACCCGGCGCGCGAAACGCTGACCGAGCGCTGCGAGATCGATGAGCGCGCAAACTGCTATAAAGTGATCCATGACGAGGCGGGGCGCGTGTATATTCCCTATACCGGCTGGCTGGATACGGCGAATTATTCGATTAAAAAAGAGCGCATGCCGGAGCGTGAGGCATGCTGGTTTGGCAGAAACGGCGACATCGCCTATGGCATGACGCCGGAAGAATCTGCGGGCGAGATCCTCGCCTGGGACATGAATACCGGGAAGGTGAGCACGCTTTGCACGGTTCCTGATCTGAGCGAGGGCTGCGCCGCGCTGACCGAGCGGGGCGAGATCCTTGTTGTTAATATGTATGGCATGCTTTATCAATTCGACGCGGCGACCGGGGCGCTGCGCATGACGCGCACGCTCAACGCCGATGCGCAGGGCAGGCTCGATTGTCTGCTGCGCGTGAATGAAACGATGATTTTGGGCACGCCCTATATCACGCAGCGGTTTTGGCTGATCGACGCGGAAACCGGCGAGGGCTTTGACGCGGGTCGTGCCGCGCCCAACACGGGCGAGGTGCTGCGCGTTTGGAATTTGCGCGGCAAGGTGTATATGGCAACGTATACCGAGGGCGTTTTAACCGAGTTTGACCCCGCGGCGCGGCTGAATTATCCGGAGAATCCGCGTATCGTTGCGATGCCGCGGCATTCGATGCGCCCGTTTGCGCATGCGCAGGACGAGAACTGCCTGTATTATTCCTGCAATCACCCGTATGGCGAGTATGGCTGCGAGCTGACGCGCTATAACGCGGCGACGGGCGAGGCGTTTTACCGCGACGACCCGGTTCCGCTGCAAGAGCTGACCGCGCTTTGCATGTGCGATGGATTTTTGCTCGGCTCAACGACGACCGCGGCGGACAGCGACTGTCTGCTGCCCAAAACCGACCGCTGCGCGATCGTCCGCATCTGCCCGGACACGCTTTCCGTGACGCATAAAACAGAAACCGAGGTCGGCTGCGCCTGGTCGCAGCTCTTCGGCGCGATCGATGAAGATTCGTTTTTGGTCATGCTGCGCGGGGCGGAGACGCGCTGGATGCGCTATTCGCTTGCGCAGGATGCGCTTTTGGATTACGCGCTGCCGCAGGGCTATGACATGGTGTGCGGCACGGAGTATCCGGGGCTGTTTTTGCTCTCGCGCGGGGGATATTTGTCGCTTTGGCGGCTTGACTGCAATGGCGCGGAGTGCTTAGAGGCGCGTCTTGCCCCGCTCAACGATGTGTATAGCGTGCATCCGAGCGGTGATTCGATCCTGCTCGCCGCCACGCATGAAATACACCTGCTGGACCATGTGCTGGCGGAGTATATAAACCGGTAAAAGCGCCCCATTTTACATCAAATTGCATCGGAAAACAGGTTCGGACACAGCCGAGCCTGTTTTTTGTTTGCGCCGCCATGCAAACCGCCGCGCATTTTGCCCCTTCTGTTCCGTCAGAGGCTATTTTTCATCCCGTGCCGCAAACAAATATAAATGTCAACCAACAATAAAATATTGGTTGACATTTACGTTTTCTTCTATATAATAAAAAAGGAGCGCCGCCGGCGCTCTCACATTGCTTGCGAAATAAAGCGCCGCGCGCCAAAAAGCGCCGACCCTGCGCGGAGCGAGAACCCGCCGCATGGTCGCCCGGGCGCTTGATGCATCTGCGCGGGGCAATATATTTCGCCAAAAGGAGATAAGGTTACAGGGCGCAAAGCCCTGCTCATTGGTGCTTGAAAGAGCGTCCGGCACACATAATGATTCAGTCCGGCAAGGGCAGGACCTGCTCGCCTTCACGCGCTCTGTAGTGTGCCTGCTTCCTCAAGTATATTCTAACAAATTTTACGATGCGATTGAGATGCTGCGTTTCATTTCCCTTTGGTGCCTTGCAGCGCAGCGGAAAGGAATGGTCATAATTATGAAAATTACAAGAAAAAACTGCTGCTTTGCGGCGCTGTTCGTTGCGCTTTGCGCCATCTGCTCGCAAATTCAGATCCCGCTGCCGGTGATCCCGATCAATCTGGCGCTGTTTGCCGTTCTGCTCGCGGGCGCGCTGCTCGGCGCGCGGCTGGGCGGGCTTGCCATGCTCGCCTATGTGCTGCTCGGCGCGCTGGGCGCGCCGGTATTTACCGGGCTGCAGGGCGGAATTGGCGTTCTGCTTGGCAAAACCGGGGGCTATCTGGTTGGCTATATCGCCGCGGCGGTCTGCACCGGGTGGCTTGCAACCCGGTGGGGCAAGCGATTTTTCGGGCTTTGCGGCGCAATGGCGGTTGGCGTTGCGGCGTGCTATCTGATCGGAACGGCGTGGTACATGCTGCTCACGCGCGCGCCGCTTTGGGTCAGCCTGTGCGGCTGCGTTTTCCCGTTTTTGCCGGGCGACGCGGTGAAGCTCCTGCTCGCCGCATCCCTCACGCGCCGCCTTCAGCCGCGCATGCGAAATTCGGGGAAGTAGCGCTGCACAAAATCGATATCAGAAACCGAAAACGTTTTGCCGTTTAAATAAGAAAGCTCGCCCGCGGGCGTTTGAAAATCAAAGGTCAGGCGGTAGGAATACAGCGCCTGGATCTGCCGCTTATACTTGCGGTTGAGCGCATAATCGCCATACTTCCCGTCGCCCAGCAGGGGATGCCCCGCGGCGGCCATCTGCGCGCGGATCTGATGCGTTCGCCCCGTGATCAGCTCGCATTCCAAAAGCGACAGGTCGCCGCGCACGGCGAGCGTGCGATATCGCGTCTCCGCCGGCTTCGCCCCGGGCGACGGCGTTTGCCGCACATACACGAGGTTTTTCTTCGCGTCCTTCCATAAATATCCGCGCAGCCGCCCGGAAGCGGGGCGCGGCGCGCCGGACACGATGCAAACATAATATTTCGAAAGCTCGCGCCGTTTGATTTTTTCGTTTAAAATGCGCAGCGCGGGCGCGGTTTTCGCCGCGATCACGATGCCGCCGGTGTTCCGGTCGATCCGGTTGCACAGCGCCGGGGTAAACGAGTGCTCCGCCGCCGGGTCCCACGCGTGCGACTGGTATAAATATGCCTTCACATGGTCGATCAGCGTGTCGCGGTCGCCGTGCGCGTCCTCATGGACCGAAAGCCCGGGGCGCTTGTCGAGCAGCAGCACATGCTCGTCCTCATACACGATGCGCAGCGCGGGCGTCAGCGCGGTAAACGCATCGCGGCGCGGCGCAGCGTCAAAAAATTCGTCGCTAATATACAGCGCGATGCAGTCGCCCTCCGCCAGATGCGTATCGTGCGTGGTGCGCTTGCCGTTGCGCTTGATGCGCTTTGTTCGGATATATTTCTGCATCAGCGGCGCGGGCAGGCGCGGAACGGCCTTCTGCAAAAATTTATCCAGCCGCTGCCCTGCGTCGTTTGCTTTGATCGTCAGCTCTTTCATGCCATCGCTCCTGCCTGGTTTTGCTTTATTATCTCTCATTTTGCGCGAAAAAGCAAGCAATTTTCGCTTGCAATGCGCGCGGATTTCGTGTAAACTAAGAGCAGAGTATGAGGGAGGCTGGACGTATGAAAAGAATGCTTGCGCTTTCGCTTGCGCTGCTGCTGCTTGCCGGCTGCGGCGGAATGAAGGAAATGTCTGTGGAAGGAACGGTGTTTTCCTACGGGAACGAGCGCTTTGATATGACCGAGCGCGTGCCGGAGATCAACGCCGCGATGTTTTATGATACGGTCGGGAGCTATGTGGTCGTGCAATCGCATATTAACCCGAAAAATAGCGCATACAGCGTGTTTGATACCAAAAAAGGCGAGTTTGTGAAGGATATTATTGCGTCAAACATGATCTGGCGCGACAATGATATTTCCACCGCCGTGTATACATTTCAGGACAAGCTTTATAATTATGAGGGCGACGTGATCGGAAGCTTCACGCTGAATGAGCATGATTTCGTCGGCGAATTGAGCTTCGACGACGTAGTAAACAGCGTCCTCGTTACGATCATGACCGAGAGCAGTCAGCGCGTCGAGGCGCTGCCGCTTCCCGAACAGAAGAAATAAACGCAAAATTCGCAAATGTCTGGCAAAAAATCATTGACAAATGCGAAGAAAAACAGTATAATACCATCTGTACCATTATGCGAGGTGTGCTATGCAGCTGGATTTAAGAACGGTCAAGCATCAGGTTGGGGCGTGTTTGCCCTTTTCGTTTGCGCTCTCTGTTGCAGACGTCGAGCCCACTGTGCCCGGCCCGGTCTCCGTGCAGGGCGAGGTGCGCAACCGCGCGGGGTATTTGATCGTCTCCATGTCGATGGAGGCGGAGGTTCACACCGTGTGTGACCGCTGCGCCGAGCCGGTTTGCCGAAAGCAGACCGCTTCGTTTGAGGCCGCCCTGGTCGATCATATCGAGGGCGAGGAGGACGATAGCATCATCGTGTGTGAGCATGATATGTTCGAGCCGGATGAGCTCGCGCGCGCCACGTTTTTGCTCGAGCTTCCGAGCAAAAATCTCTGCCGGGAGGACTGCAAGGGTCTTTGCCCGCAGTGCGGCGCAAATTGGAATACGTCAACATGCAGCTGCCGCAGCGGCGCGGTCGATCCCCGGCTCGCCAAGCTTGCTGCGCTGCTTGATGAATAAAAAAACAAACAGATCAAACCCTAAGGAGGTGTCCACTCATGGCGGTACCAAAGAGAAAACATTCCAAATCCAGACGTGATATGAATCGCAACGCGCATTGGAAGCTGTCCCTGCCGGGAATGACCGCGTGCCCGAAATGCGGCGCGATGAGATTATCCCACAGAGCTTGCAAGGCTTGCGGAACGTATAACGGCCGCGAGGTCATGGAAACCAAGTAAGAGTGACGCTCCTATATTGATTTGGTATAAAGGGTAGAGGTGGATATTTTATCCCCCTCTATTTTTTCTGTCCGGCGCGTTTGCAAAAGGGAGGTGAGCCGCATGGGCGCAAAAATCACAGAGATCGATAAAAAAAGCCCCGCCGCGCGCGCAAAGCTCCGCCCGGGCGAAACGCTGCTCGCCATCAACGGGCATACGATCCGCGACGTGCTGGATTATAAATTCTATGCGTATGACGCGCGGCTCACGCTCGAGCTTGACACGCGCACCGTCCGCATCCGCAAGCGCGAGGGCGAGGATCTCGGCCTCAATTTCGAGACGTATTTGATGGACCGGCAGAAGCGCTGCGCCAACCGCTGCATCTTCTGCTTTATCGACCAGCTGCCCCCCGGCATGCGCGAAACGCTGTATTTTAAAGACGACGATGCGCGCATGTCGTTCCTGATGGGCAACTATATTTCGCTCACCAACCTGTCTGAGCAGGATGTGGAGCGCATCATCCGCATGCGCCTTGCGCCGATCAACATCTCCGTCCAGGTGACCGACCCGGAAACGCGCCGCCGCATGCTGGGCAACCCGCGCGCGGGCGAATGCATGGCGATCATGAAGCGATTCGCCGCGGCGGAGCTGACGCTCAACTGCCAGCTTGTGATCTGCCCGGGCGTGAATGACGGCGCGCTGCTGCGCCGCTCGCTTGAGGAGCTGGTTGCGCTTGCGCCCGCGGTCAACAGCATTTCGGTCGTCCCGGTCGGCATCACGCGCTACCGCGAGGGGCTTTGCCCGCTCACCCCGGTCGATCGCGAGAAAGCGGGCGAGATCATCGACATGGTCGAGGAATTTGGCGCGCGCTGCATCGAGCAGCACGGCGCGCGCATCGTGTTCTGCGGCGATGAGCTGTATATCAAGGCGCAGCGCCCGATCCCGGACGCGGCGTTTTATGAGGAATTTGCCCAGCTGGAAAACGGCGTCGGCATGATGGCGCTGCAGCAGCAGGAGTTTTTAGACGCGCTCGCAGAGCAAGACCCCGCCGCCCCCATTCCGGATTTCACAATCGCGACCGGGACATCCGCCGCGCCTTTTATCAGAAATCTGGTTGACGCGCTGGCAAAAAGATGTAATAATAGCTTTAGGTATAACGTCATCGCGGTCAAGAACCGGTTCTTCGGCGAAACGGTGAATGTGGCGGGGCTTGTGACCGGGCGCGACCTGATCGACGCGCTGCGCGGGAACATCACGGGCGCGCGCCTGTTCATCCCCGAGGTCATGCTGCGGCATGAGACCAACGTTTTTTTAGACGATGTGACGCTTGCGCAGGCGGAGGTTGCGCTTGGCGTTCCGATCACGCCGCTTTGTAACGATGGGTATGAGATGCTCGCGCGCATCACCGCGCCGGGCGATGAATAAAAAGGAGAGAGGCACTGTGGCAAAACCGATGGTTGCGATCGTGGGGCGTCCGAACGTGGGCAAATCCATGATGTTTAATAAATTGGTCGGCAAGCGCATGTCGATCGTGGAGGATACGCCGGGCGTCACGCGCGACCGGCTTTACGCCGATTGCGACTGGAACGGCCGCGAATTCACGCTGATCGATACCGGCGGGATCGAGCCGCGCAGCGATAATGAAATTTTAAAATTCATGCGCGAGCAGGCGCTCATCGCGATCGAAAATGCCGACGTGATCGTTTTGATGACCGATCTGCGCACCGGGATGACCGCGGCGGACGAGGAGGTCGCGAGCATGCTGCTGCGCTCGAAAAAGCCGATCGTGCTCGCCGTGAATAAGGCGGACCGCGTGGGCGCGCCCCCGGCGGAGCTGTATGAATTTTATAACCTGGGGCTGGGCGATCCGATCCCGGTCTCTGCGCTGCATGGGCACGGCACGGGCGACCTGCTCGACGCGTGCGTGGCGCATTTCCCGCCCGAGGAGGAGAGCGCCGCGCCCGAGGATGAGGAGATCCATATCGCGGTGATCGGCAAGCCGAACGCGGGCAAATCCTCGCTGACGAACCAGATCCTCGGCGAAGAGCGCGTCATCGTGAGCGACGTTCCCGGCACCACGCGTGACGCGGTGGATTCTTATTTTGAAAATGAGCATGGCCGCTATCGGATCATCGATACCGCGGGCATCCGGCGCAAGTCGCGCGTGACCGACGAGATCGAGCGGTTTTCCGTTCTGCGCTCTACGCTCGCGGTCGACCGGGCGGATGTCTGCCTGATTTTGATCGACGCGCAGGAGGGCGTGACCGAGCAGGACACCAAAATCGCCGGCATCGCGCACGAGGCGGGCAAAGCGTCGATCATCGTGGTCAATAAATGGGACCTGGTCGAAAAGGACGACCGCACGATGCAGAAAATGACCGAGGACGTGCGCCGCGAGCTGGCGTTCATGCCCTATGCGCCGATTTTATTCATTTCGGCAAAAACCGGGCAGCGCGTGCATAAGCTGTATGAGCTGGTCAATCACGTCTATGCGATGAGCCGCCTGCGCGTGACGACCGGGATGCTCAATAACGTCCTGGCGGACGCGACCACGCGCGTCCAGCCGCCGACCGACCGCGGCAAGCGCTTAAAAGTATATTATATCACGCAGACCGGCGTGCAGCCGCCCAATTTCGTGATGTTTTGCAACGATGCGGAGCTGTTTCATTTTTCTTATCAACGGTATCTGGAAAATCGGATTCGCGAGGCGTTCGGTCTTGAGGGCACGCCGATCCGCATCGTGATCCGCCAGAAAGGAGATTGATCGATTATGGAGATTTGGCTGAAATATCTGATCGTGATCGTGCTGAGCTACCTGCTGGGCAGCCTGAATTTCTCGATCATCATCTCGAAGGGCATGCTCGGGCGCGACGTGCGCCAGTTCGGCAGCGGCAACGCCGGCAGCACGAACGCATACCGCATGATGGGCGGGAAGAAAACGCTGCTCGTTATGGCGGGCGACCTGCTCAAGGGCGTCCTTGCCGTGCTGCTGGGCGGGCTTCTGTTTGGCGAGCTGGGGCATTTCGGCGGGCATGGCAAGCTGATCGCCGGGCTGTGCGTCATGCTGGGGCACATGTTCCCGCTGTATTTCGGGTTTCGCGGCGGAAAAGGCGTGATGACCGCGGCGGCGGTGTTCGGCGTGTTTGACGTGCGCATCCTCGCGATCATTTTGTCCGTGTTTCTGATCGTCGTGCTGCTCACGCGCTACGTCTCGCTTGCGTCGATGTGCGCGGCGGCGGCGGTGCCGGTCTCGATGGTGATTTTTTATGGGTTCGACGCGTTTTATTTTCCGGTCGCGCTGGTGATCGCCGCGCTGGTGATCTTCCTGCACCGGGCGAATATCGGGCGGCTGCTCCGGCATGAAGAGCGCCGGTTTTCATGGAAACGGAAAGGAAGCGGTAACGAGTGAAAATTTTGGTGTTGGGCAGCGGCGGCTGGGGAACGGCGGTCGCGGTCATGCTGTCGCAAAACGGGCATGACGTAACGCTTTGGTCTTATTTAAAAGAAGAGCATGACGCGCTCGCGCGCGACCGCGAAAACCGGCAGTTCCTTGCGGGCGTGCCGTTTCCGCCGCAGCTGAAGCTGACAACGGAGATCGAAAAAGCGCGCGAGGCAGAGCTTGTTGTGATGGCAACGCCGTCGTTTGCGGTCGCGAATACCGCAAAGGCGCTCGCGGAGCATATCGCGCCGGACACGATCGTCGTTAACCTCTCAAAGGGGATCGACCGCGACAGCGGAAAACGGCTGAGCGAGGTCGTGCGCGAGGCGCTGCATGATCAGCACGAGGTGGTCGTGCTGTCCGGTCCGTCCCATGCGGAGGAGGTCGGGCGCGGCGTGCCGACCACGGTGGTCGCCGCCTCAAAAAATAAGCATGCGGCGGAGACCGTGCAGGACGTGTTTATGAACGACCGCTTCCGCGTGTATATCACGCCGGACGTGATCGGCGTGGAGCTGGGCGCGGCGCTGAAAAACGTGATCGCGCTGTGCGCCGGCATGTGCGACGGGATGGGTCTTGGCGATAATACAAAGGCGGCGCTGATGACGCGCGGTCTGACCGAGATGGCGCGGCTTGGCGTGGCGCTCGGCGGGCGCAGCGAAACGTTTGCCGGGCTGGCGGGCGTGGGCGATCTGATCGTTACCTGCACGTCCATGCATTCGCGCAACCGCCGCGCCGGAATTTTGATCGGAAAGGGCACCTCGCCCGAGCAGGCCGTGCGCGAGATCGGCGCCGTGGTCGAGGGCTATTACGCCACGCAAACCGGGATGGCGCTAGCCGAGCGCGCCGGGATCGAAATGCCGATCACGCAGGCGGCGTATGACGTGCTGTATCACGGGAAATCGCCGAAGGATATGATGCGCGCGCTCATGACGCGCGGCAAGAAAAGCGAGACCGAGGAGGTCTGGATGAAGCACATCGTCTGGGAGGAATAACCGGGCGCACCCGCAGGGCTTTGGCTCTGCGGGTATTTTTGCCCGCATCATTTGTCGCGCATTTGGCGCGCGCCGATCGGGCTTTATTTACAAATTATTCATGACAAAACCGGGCGTGTATGCTATAATATGATTGCAAAGGGGATCCAATGAAGGGTGCGGCTTTTTTGCAAAAAAAGGAGATTGACATGGAATTTAAAAAGCTGATGGGAACAAGCATCACCATTGAAGAGCCTGCCGTGCTGCTGCAGCAGCTGGCGCATTTTGAAGAGCTGATGATGGTGTATCGCTCGGCGATCCGCGAGATCACAACAAAGCTTGAGGTGCTCAACGACGAGCTTTCCATGACCGGGAAGCAAAACCCGATCGAATTTATCAAATCGCGCGTGAAGCGCCCGATGAGCATCTTAAACAAGCTGCAGCGCAGCGGGCTTGAGATCACAGAGGAAAACATCGTAAATCATTTAAACGATGTGGCGGGCGTGCGCGTGGTGTGCAGCTTTGTCGATGATGTGTATCTGGTTGCGGAGATGCTCACCAAGCAGGATGATATTGTGGTCATAAAAAAGAAAGACTATATCAAGCATCCAAAGGAAAACGGATATCGCAGCTATCACCTGATCCTTGAGATCCCGATTTTTTTGTCCGACCGCAAGCTGCCCGTGCGCGTGGAGGTACAGCTGCGCACGGTGGCGATGGATTTCTGGGCAAGCCTTGAGCATCAAATGAAGTATAAAAAAGAGCTGCCCGATGCGGAAGCGATCGGCGCGCAGCTTCGTGAATGCGCAGAAACGATCGCGTCGATCGACCAGCGCATGATGGACATTCGCGACCAGATCACGCAATGCGAATAGCAAACGGGGGTGAGACCGATCCATTCGGCTTCACCCCTGTTATTTTTTTTGCGGCAAATCGCTATTTTTTCGGCGTTTCGAGCAACATTTGAAGATAATCGATCTCTGAAAAGCCAAGCCGCTCATACAGCGCCTTCGCGCGCACATTGCTGCGCGACACCTCCAGGCGATAGCGGCACGCCTCCGCGCCGTATTCGCGAAAGACCCATTCAAAAAACGTGCTGCCCAGGCGCTGCGAGCGAAATTCCGGAAGAACCAGCAGGTCCTCAAGCAGAACGACCATACCGCCCGCCTCCGCGCTCCAGGTGAAGGAAATATGCGCAAATCCTGCGGGTTTCCCCTCGGATTCCAATAAAAGCACGCGCAAAAACGGCGATTTTTCCAGCGCCGCATCAAATGTCCGGGTAAGATGCACGTCCGGGATCGGATGCGACACCGCGCTGCTATGATAAAAATCATGCGCCATAGAAAGATAGATCTCGCGGTCTTGCGCGCAAACATCTCGTATTTGCATAAAAACACCTCCAGCGTATAAGTATACCAGCAGAACGCGGAAAACGCAACCGGAATGAAACGCGCGCCGCCCTCATAGAATGGTGATGCAAAACATGGAAAAGAGGGATGCGGTGTGAGAGAAACCCATACGGCGCGCAGCAAAAAGGCGGTGCGTTTTCGCAGAAAGCTTTGGATATCGGCGGCGATCATCGCGGCGGCGCTTGTGATCAAGCTGCTGCCCGGCGGCGCGGGCGAGACGGTCGCGCGCGTGGTGAGCGGCGGGCTGGATTACAAAGAGGCGGTCGCGGCGATCGGGCGCGTGGCGCGCGGCGAGGAGGATGTGGTCGCGGTGTTCCGCGGGTTTGCCGCGCCGAAAAAGCAGCCTGCCGCGCCGGACGATGCGCCAAAGCAGGCGCAGCCCGCGATCGATTCGAATTTTTATCAAACGAAGCCGGAGGAGGACAAGGCGCAGCCCGCCGCCGCTGTGGAGACAGCAGCCCTGCGTGCGCAGCAGACCGAGCTTGCCGAGGCGGAGCAGCTTTCGTTTCAAATGAGCCCGGAGGAGCTGGCGGACGACACGCGCGCAGAGCCGTTTCGCATTCCGCCGCCCTCGTATTGCAGCTATGATAAAGTGAAGATCACGTTTGAGCACGTCACGCCGGTGTATGGCACGATCACGTCGAAATTCGGTTATCGCGATCACCCGATCGGCGGGAAGGCGAGCTTCCACACCGGGCTTGACATCGCCGCGAAAACGGGAACGGCGGTCGCCTGCTTTGCCGACGGAACGGTGCTTGAAGCGGCGCGCAACGACACATATGGAAATTACGTCCTCGTGGAGCACAGCGGCGGCATCCGCTCGTTTTATGGGCATAATTCCAAGCTCGCGGTGAAAAAAGGGCAGAAGGTCAAGCTGGGGCAGAAGCTCGCCGAGGTGGGCACGACCGGGCTTTCCACCGGGCCGCATCTGCATTTTGAGGTACGCAAGGGGACGCTGCGGCTCGACCCGAAGTATTATATTTCCACCGAGCAGGTATGAAAACACGCCGTTTTGACATCGGGCTGGATTTCGTGCTGCTGCTCGCGCTGTGTTATCTGATCGACACGCAGAATCTGTTTTTTCTCGCGCTTTTTGCGGCGGCAATGCATGAAATGGGGCATGTGCTCGCCATTTGGCTGTGCGGCGCGTATATCGACCGGGTCGAGCTGCGCGCAACGGGCGCGAATATCGTGCTTGCGCCGTATCCGATGCTCAGCTATTGGCAGGAGCTTTTTGTCGCGGCGGCAGGTCCGGCGGCGGGGCTTTTGGCGGCGTGGTGCTTCGGACTGTGGCAGAACGAGACGTGCGCGCTGCTCGCAGGGTTTAGCCTTTTGCTGTCGCTGTTTAATCTGCTGCCCGCCGCGCCGCTGGATGGCGGACGAATGCTGCATGCATGCGTCATGCAAGCGGGCGGCGGCGCATGGATCTGCACGGCGGGGAATATTGCGGCGGCGTGCGCGCTTGCGGCGCTTTGTATCGCGGTGTGCGCGCTTGCGGGCATATCGCCGGGACTGTGCGCATTTTGCGCATTCGCCACGTGGAGCTTTTTCCAAAAAAGCAGCGCGTGAGGCGAAAAAGGCGCTTGTACACACAAACGCCTTTTTGTTGTGCCCGGGGCGAGGCGAATGCCCATCGCCAGCCGATGAAAGCGAACGCATCCGGAAACTCGGCGTGAGCCGCGGGAAAGCCTTGCGCGCATCATGTGCTTGCTGCGAGGCTCCCCCGCCGCCGCGAGAACGCTTTGCGCACCATGCGCTTTTGCTGCGAGGAAACCCCCGCCGCGAGAATGCCTTGCGCACCATGCCCCCGCTGCTGTGAGAATGCCTGAATTTCCCCGCGCCCTGCGCTGACACGAAAAAACCTGCGCACCATGTGCTTGCTGCGAGGAAGCCCCCGCCGCCGTGAGAACGCTTTGCGCGCACCATGTGCTTGCTGCGAGGAAGCCCCGCGCCGCCGCGAGAACGCCTTGCGCGCATAACCCCGCTGCTGTGAGAATGCCTGAATTTTCCCGCACCACGCGCTGACACGAAAAAACCTGCGCACCATGCGCTTACTGCGAGGACCCCCCGCCACCGTGGGGAATCGCTGTCTTTTCGGCATCCGTCGCAAAAAATAGGGGAGGGGTGCTGCACGCCCGCTGCAAAACAGAAAGAAAAGTGCTGTGCGCCCGCCGCCGCCGTGGGGAATCGCTGTCTTTTCGGCATCCGTCGCAAAAAATAGGGGAGGGATGCTGCATGCCCACTGCAAAACAGAAAGAAAAGTGCCGTGCGCCCCCCGCCGCCGTGGGAAATCGCTGCTTTTTCGGCATCCGTCGCAAAAAATAGGGGAGGGGTGCTGCACGCCCGCTGCAAAACAGAAAGAAAAGTGCTGTGCGCCCGCTGCCGCCGACCGATCATGGCTTGAATAGAGCCTGCCAGCTCGCGCATTTCCTTTCCAATAAAAAAACGAGCTACCCGCGCATTTCTGCACAGATAGCCCGCCATAGCTGTTACTCCTGTCTCGTGTAAGAGCCTTATAAAACTCTCGGTATGATGTAAGCCAACGCCAATAGGACACAAATCAGAATGATTATATCGCCGAGTAAATGAAAGAAAAATTTCATCATTTTGCAGACTTTATATAAACATCTTGAATTTTTCCGGCTTCTTCCTTGTAAACTTCTAGGAGTTTGCCAGCCCATTGGGAATATTCATCATATGAGCCGTTTCCGTGTTCATAATAATATTTTGCCATTTCAGAAACACCATCGTTGGAAATTTTAGCCAACTCAGCCACTTTAGCATTACAGATTGTAGCAAGCCCCTCTAAGCCGTCGTTATTATTGGCCGCTTCGGACTTATATTCCTCAATCAAGCCCGGGGTTGCGTTTTGAAGCTTAACCGTATAATCATCAAGAATAGCCTGATAAGAGTCATACTTCACGGTCTTAGCCGTTGCGGATTTCTGCTCATCAGGGTTAGAGCCCTGTTCATCAGCCTGCCCTCCCGGTTGAACGGTAGAAAAAGGTGAACTACAAGCGCAAAGAGAGAGAACCATAAAGATTGCCAAGACCAAAGATAATCGCTTTTTCATTTTAACCATCCTTTCTTACTTGGTCATACCGTGCAGGGCGGCTGATGCCAAGCTCCCGGCAGCAGCGCGCCGCGAAGATAAGACCGTTTTTGTTTTTAAACTGCTTATCATCAAATTCAGAACTGGAGCTGCCAACTGCCTGCGCAGACCCGCTTGCGACCTGAAAGTGGTCGATTCGCCCCGACGTTTGGCGCCCGCCCGACAATCATCTAGCAGCTGCGCTTGATGTTCAAAGCCAATTACCGTTATGCCTGCTCCAATTTGCGCAGCAGCGCGGTGCAGCCGGCGGTAATATCGCGCAGCGTGGCGGAAAAATCGCCGGTATACCAAGGGTCTGCCACGTCGCGCGGGGCATCCGTCCAGTCGAGCAGGCGGGACATCTTGCCCGCCGGGTCGCCGCCGGCGATGCGCAGCATGTTTTGATAGTTCATGCGGTCCATGCCGATCAGATAGTCATAAGCATCATAGTCGCGCCGCGTCATCTGCACGGCATACTTCCCGGCGGTGCTGATGCCGAGCGCGCGCAGCTCGGCGCATGTGCCCGGATGCACCGGATTGCCGATCTCCTCACGACTGGTGGCGGCGGAGGCAACGTGATATTTCGCGCCAAGCCCGCGCTGCGCCGCCATATCGCGAAACAGAAATTCCGCCATCGGGCTGCGGCAAATATTGCCGTGGCAGATGAATAAGATGTTTGTCATAAGCGTGCTTCCTTTTTTTGCGGAAAATTTAGACAGATGAGGCAAAGTGTCCAAAATTTAGACAAAAGTGGTCAAATTGTCTATTGTATGCGCCTGTGCGGCGGGGTATACTATGGTCAGAGTCAGGGAGGCGAGGAAAGTTGGATGAGTTAGACGTGCGCATCGATGCGCTGGGGCAGCGATTCTCGCACCTGCAAAAGAAAATGCTCGCGCAGCGCGCGAATAGCGAGAAGCGGGCGGAGCAGGTGATCGCGGAAACGCGCGGCGCGCTTGCGCGTCATGCCGAAGCGCTGCGGCACAGCGCCGGGCTTCCGGAACGCTTGTGGAAAGCGCAGCTTGCGCTCATTGCGCGAAAGCGCGCAGCCGCACCGAACGCGGTCTCCGCGCGGGAGAATGAGCTGCGGTCGATCGACCGGAGCGCCGCACTTGCGGAGGACAGCATGGAGTTTGCCGAAATCGCGATCGACAAAGCGATTCTTGCCTTTTACGAGGCGGTAGAAAAAGCAGAACAATATCAGAAGAAATATAATAGAAAAGGGAGCGAATAGTATGAATAAGCTAACAAAATGCCTGAGCGCAGCCGGCGCGGTATGCGCGGTATGCGCCGCGGCGTCCGTCGCGCTGGAGTATCGCAAAATGAAACGGCGCGAGCAGGAGCTGGCGTCGATGCCGATGTATCAGCTGAAAAACAAATTTGCGCGCGTGCAAAATGACGAGGAGAAAACGGTGATCGAGCTGCCGCGCAAGATGCTGCTTGCAGATAAGCTGCGCGTTTGTTTTGGAATTTTAACAAGAAAGAATCAGGAGGATGAGTGTTGTGTGGAAGCCGAGTGAGAATTTCGATTATGCGCATGAATTTTCAGAAAATTGGAACACAAAGCTAAAATCGATCCGCATTACCTGCTTCGTGATCAGCGCATTGATGCTGATTTGCGGCATACTGTTCATGGTATTCCCGGTGAAGAGCGTATTTGTGGTCGAAACGATCGCCGCGGTGCTGATCATCGCGCTCGGTGTGTATCAAATTTGCGATTATTTTTGCGTTCCGGCATTTTTGCGCGATCCGGGCAGCCTGATCAGCAGTATTTTAAATATCGTGATCGGTATTTTGCTGCTGTGCGGACCGATGGAAGCAACGGTCTCTACGTTTGCGTTCCTGTTCGGGATCCTTCTTTTGGTGTTTGGCATCAACAAGATCGCGTTTGCGAATAAGCTGAGCTGCTTCGGCGCGGAGCGGTATGGCTGGGTCATCGCGAGCGGCGTTTTGAATATCCTCGCCGCGGTCACGTTTATGATCCTGCCGATGGTGTCCACGCTGGTATTAAATTATATCGTCGCGGCGTATCTGCTGGTCGGCGCGGTCGCGCTGTTTATCGATGCGATCACCATGCGCGAGTATAAAATGAAATAGTCGCCGCGCGGGGGCAGAGCGTTTCAAACCCGCGCGCGGGCAATTACGAAATTTACAAACGGGCATGCTGTCTGAAAAAGCAACAGATGGTATGCCTTTTTTTGATGAATGCCGCGGGCGGCGGCGGTGAACATGCCTGCATGAAGCTCCGCGACACGCGCAGGCTCGCGCCCGCGGTCGCTTTGGCAGCAATATCGCGCCGATGAAACGGCGAAAAGCACGTCTGCATGAAGCTCCGCGGTGCGCAGGCTCGCGGTCGCTTTGACAGCAATATCGCGCCGATGAAACGGCGGGAAGCACGTCTGCATGAAGCTCCGCGGCGCGCAGGCTCGCGCCCGCTTTAATAATGCGCCTGCTCGGTATTATACCAATATTCGTAATACTCTTCGTTTGCCCAGCTTGTGCCGTCGCTATATTCAACGCTCGCGACGCATGCCTTGATCTGCGTTGCATTTTTGGGGATGACCCAATAGGTCGTGCCGCCGAATTTAACGCCAGCGTTGACAGACCTGTTGTAACGCATAAGAGTCAGATTTTCCTGATAGCAATACTCTTGATCCTTGAGCGGATTGCCATTTTTATCAAAAAGAAGGATCGCGACCGTAAGCTCTTTGATCTTTTTGCCGGACTTATTTTTCATGATCACAATCGCCTCGCGCTTGCCGGGGGTGTAGCCCTCATTGCGTGACGCGCACGAGGTCACGATGACCGGCTGCGCCTGATACATCGCATCAACCCGCGCTTTCTCTGCGGCTTTTTTCGCCGCTTCGCTCGCCTGCGTGATCGCAGTTTTCTTCTCCTTCAGCGCGGCGGAATCCGGGTCAAAGCGCAGCGCCTGCTCGACCGCCTCCGCCGCTTTTTGATATTCCTTTGCGGCAAGCTGCGCGTCCGCAAGCTTAAGCATTTCCGCGGTGTAGAGCGGCTTTAGCTCGTTGATGCGCTTGGCGGCGGTTTGATAATCCAAATCGTCCTCCGCGACGGAGGAATAAGAGGAAAGCGCGCTTTCCAGGTCGTTTCTTTTATCATATTCCTGCGCGTTGAGAAACGCTTCGCCTGATTTTTTTAAATTCACCACCTTCGCGGTTGCCGAAAGGCAATCGGAAACGGCGCAGGGGATCACGCGGTATGCCGCGAGCTGCGCAGATGCCGAGTCATAATCGAGCGAACGGCTGCGATACTCCTCAACGATCGCCTGAATTTCCTTTGCGGCGCGGGTCTGGATCGCATCCTGCGCGGCGGGATCCTCCGCATAATGCCGGTTATAATAGCTCTCCGCCTGCTGCGTTTTGCCGTCATGGATCAGCTTAAAATACGAATCGACCGACGGGCGCGAAAGCAGGACCAAAAGCACGATGGTCAAAGCGAGAGCAACGACGCCGATTGCGATCAGCAGGATCTGCGTGCGCGTAAGCTTCCGGCGCGGGGCGCGCACAGCGGTGCTGACCGGGTTTAACACAGTGGGGTATACGGGGATATGTTCCGGCGGGGCATCCGCCGGGTCGGGCGCGGGCGCGCTTAATAAATATCCGCAATAGTCGCAATAGCTTGCGTTATCCGGAGAAGATGCGGAGCAGCGCGGACAGATTTTCATAAAACCCCTCTTTTCAAACATCTGTTTTATTTAGTGTATCACAAAATACGGCGGATGTCCAGAATTTTTTGACAAAATTTACAGTGTTTATCCAAGCAGGGGATTTTTTAAAAACGGCGGCATTCATCGCGCGGCGCAAGGAAACATTCGCAGATCGTGCCCGAGCGGGCGGCGGAGCCGCATATTCGGGCGCACTGCCGGGGTGTTGAACTGGATAGCGTCGCAGGCGCGCGGGGCGGTATCTCTGAGCTCATTTCAAGCGATCTGCCAGCAAAACAGCACAAAAAACGGCCGGCGCGGAAAACCGCGTCAGCCGTTTTGATTGTAGGGGGTAGGGGATTAATACATGCCCATGCCGCCGTCCATGCCGGCCGGCATAGCGGGAGCGGGCGTATTCTCTTTCTTATCCGCGACCAGCGTCTCCGTGGTCAGCACCATCGCCGCGATCGAAGCCGCGTTCTCAAGCGCTGTGCGGGTCACCTTTGCCGGGTCAACGATACCGATCTTGATCATGTCGGCATACTTATCGTTGAGCGCATCGTAGCCATAACCGGTGCGGCGGCTGTTCTTGATCTTATCCAGAACGATCGCGCCATCGATGCCGGCATTTGCCGCGATCTGGCGAACCGGCTCTTCCAGAGCCTTCGCAATGATGCGAACGCCGGTCTTCGCATCGCCGTCAAACTTCGAAACCAGCTTCTCTACCGCGGAGATGCAGTTAACAAACACCGTGCCGCCGCCGGCAACGATGCCTTCCTCAACCGCCGCGCGCGTTGCGTTGAGCGCGTCCTCGATGCGGAGCTTCTGCTCTTTCATCTCAACCTCGGTTGCAGCGCCGACCTTGATGACCGCAACGCCGCCGGCGAGCTTCGCCAGGCGCTCCTGCAGCTTCTCACGGTCAAAATCGCTTGTCGTGGTCTCGATCTGCGCGCGGATCTGCGCCACGCGGCCCTTGATCTCGCTTGCGTCGCCCGCGCCGTCCACAATGATCGTGTTCTCTTTCTGAACCTTGACCTGGCGCGCACGACCGAGCTGATCCATCGTGGTTTCCTTCAGCTCCATGCCCAGCTCGTCGGAAATGACGGTACCGCCGGTCAGGATCGCGATATCCTTCAGCATCTCCTTGCGGCGATCGCCAAAGCCCGGCGCCTTCACGCCGACCACGGTGAACGTGCCGCGCAGACGGTTGACAAGCAGGGTAGCGAGCGCCTCGCCTTCGATGTCCTCCGCGATGATAACGAGCTTCTTGCCCGACTGCACGATCTGCTCAAGCAGCGGGAGGATCTCCTGAATGTTGGAGATCTTCTTATCGGTGATCAGGATGTAAGCGTCGTCAATGACCGCCTCCATCTTATCGGTATCAGTGCACATATACGGGGAGATATAGCCGCGGTCAAACTGCATGCCTTCCACGGTCTCGCAGTAGGTCTCTGCGGTTTTGGACTCTTCCACGGTGATCACGCCGTCAGACGAGACCTTCTCCATCGCGTCTGCGATCAGCTCGCCGACCTGCTCGCTCGCCGAGGAGACGGACGCAACGCGCTTGATGTCCTCATGCCCATTGATCTTCTGCGCCGATGCGCGCACCGCCTCGATCGCCGCTTCGGTCGCCGCGCTGATGCCGCGCTTCATGATCATCGGATTTGCGCCTGCCGCAACGTTCTTCATGCCCTCGCGGATCATCGCCTGCGCAAGCACGGTCGCGGTGGTGGTGCCGTCGCCCGCAACGTCGTTTGTCTTGGTTGCAACTTCCTTCACGAGCTGCGCGCCCATGTTCTCAAACGGGCAATCCAGCTCAATTTCCTTTGCGATCGTCACGCCGTCGTTTGTGATGAGCGGCGCGCCGAACTTTTTGTCAAGCACAACGTTGCGGCCCTTCGGACCGAGCGTGATCTTCACAGAATCTGCCAGTGTATTGATACCGCGCTCCAGCGCGCGGCGAGCGTCTTCGCCAAAAAGAATTTCTTTAGCCATGGTTGCGTTCCTCCTTAAAATTACTCAACAACTGCGAGAATGTCGTTCTGACGAACGATGATGTAATCCACACCGTCGATCTTCACTTCCGTGCCGGAATATTTGCTCATGATCACATGGTCGCCGCACTTCACGTGCATCGTGATCTCTTTTCCGTCCACGTTTCCGCCCGGACCAACCGCGATGACCTCGGCAACCTGCGGCTTCTCTTTCGCCGCGCCGGTTAAGATGATGCCGCTTTTTGTGGTTTCCTCCGCCTCGACCATCTTGAGCACAACACGGTCAGCAAGTGGTTTTAATTTCATGACTGTATCCTCCTTGAATTGATGAATTTATAAGTGTTGGAGTTAGCACTCAAAATACCCGAGTGCTAATTGCAGTTATAATAATAGAATATGTTGCGGCGGGATGCAAGCGGCGCGAAATGCGAAAAAACGGGATAATTTGAAAATAAGGCTGATTTCTAAGATTATCAATATCATTCTCAAAAATACGCGCATTTACTCGCGATATCTCGAAATTTCAATTTATTAACGAAAATTTAACAATTTTGCGCGCGCACTTGGGTGGGTGAGAGCGCAAAAATGGGCGAAATGGGGCGGAATCTGCGCCGATTTTGCCAAACCGCGCGGCGAATGCGCCAACGCGGGCGCGCGTAAGCAGCGCCAATAGCCCGCGCGGCGCTCACTTGCGCCGCGCAGGAACAGTAATGCAAATGGGGAAGTCCTTGCGTGCTGCCCGCGCACGGCAGCGCGGTATGGCGTGTTGCGCCTGCTTGCCCGCCGGGGTGCGGGCACTGGAAAACCGTGTGCCGTGCTGGGGTAGCGGTGCAGGATGCGTGATCAGCGTTCAACAGCCCACCACGCGCGGCAATATAGCAATGCGCGACGCCTGCTGCGCGCCGCGCAGTAACAGTAATGCGAATGGGGAAGCCCCCTGTGCGCGCCCCACGAGACGCAGTACTGCGGTCGCGAAGCCCCTGTGCGCGCTGCGCAGTGGTGTAGGGTGCATCGGCTACATATATTAATTTGATATATTGTGCCGCGCAGTGGTGTGGGGTGCGAAAGGCTCGTGCGCTGTGTGCGGCGAATGCGCCAATAGTCCGCGCGGCAATATAGCAATGCGCGGCGTAAGTGAGCGCCGCGCAGTAACAGTAATGCGAATGGGGAAGTCCTTGCGTGCTGCCCGCGCACGACAACACAGCATGGCGCGCTGCACGGCACAGGGCTGCAAACGCGAACTCTCATGCGTTTCCCGCCGCAAGCTGCACGCCTTTCCGTTTAAAAATACATATAATATTCGCAGGGGATCATGCCGTTATACAGCTTGCGGCGCTTGGTGGGGTTGCGCCCGAACAGGCGCGGCAGCTCGGCATGCGAGGAAATAATATAAGAAGAAAAGCCGGGGTTTCGGCGCATGACCTGCCCGAGCGTGCGGTAGAGCGCCTCCGCCTGCTGCACATCGAGCAGGCGCTCGCCATAGGGCGGGTTCGTGATCACGATGCCGGATTCCTCCGCGGGCTTCCAATCGCGCACGTCGCAGTGCTTCCAGGTGATATATTGCGCAACGCCTGCCTTCGCCGCGTTGGATGCGGCGGTGCGCAGCGCGCCATCGTCGATATCCGTGCCGGTCAGGCGAAAATCCCGCGCGAACATGCGCCCTTTCGCCTCGTCGCGCAGCGACTTCCAAGCCGCCGCATCGCAGGACTCCCAAGCCTCTGCCGCAAATCGGCGATACAGACCGGGCGCGCGGTTCTGCGCGATCATCGCCGCCTCGATTAAAATCGTGCCCGAGCCGCAAAACGGGTCATACACCGCCTCGCGCCCGCGGTAATGCGCAAGCTCCACCATGCCGGCGGCGAGCGTCTCGCGCAGCGGCGCTTCGTTTGCGCGCGCACGATAGCCGCGCTTGTGCAGACCGGGACCGGACGTATCCAGATAAATGCTCGCCGTGTCGCGCAGGATGCCGAACTGGATCTGATATTTCGCGCCGGTCTCGGCGAACCACGACAGGTGATAGCGCGATTTCAGCCGCTCAACCACCGCTTTTTTCACAATACTTTGGCAATCCGGCACGGAATGCAGCTGCGAATGCAGCGCATGCCCCTTAACCGGAAACGCGCCGTCCTTGGGGATAAACTGCTCCCACGGGAGCGCGCGCACGCCGTCGAACAGCTCGGTAAAGCTGCGCGCAGAAAACTCGGCAAGCCGCAGCAGCACGCGCTCGCCCGAGCGCAGCCACAAATTGGCGCGCGCCATATCGCCAAGGTCGCCGTCGAACAGCACGCGTCCGTTCTCCACGCGGATGTTATGAAATTGCAGGCGCTTGCATTCGTTGCCCACAATGCCCTCCAGCCCGAACAGGCAGGGGACTGCAAAGGTCAGGTTTTTCATAGGATAACTCCTTTTTGATAAAATGAAAGAGCGCGCCGCCCGTGCGATCGGGCAAAAGCAAAGGGCTGTCCGCATCCGGGCAGCCCCGCAAAGTGTTTGAAAAGCATGTCGCCGCGCTACGTCCCTTCAGGGGGCGTGTCAGACCCGGTAATTTCCGTAGCGCCATCGGTTGTGCCGCCGGAATTTTGCGAATCGTCCGGCTTTTGCGTATCGTCAGGATTTTCTGTATCACTCGGCGATGTATTGTCGCTTGGCGGCTGCTCGGCGTTCGTATCGTCCGGATTTTCCGGCTGTTCGGGCTGTTCCGGCTGCTCGGGCTCCTCCGGCTCGGGCGCGGTGGTATGCACCACGCAGCTCTGCCGCACGTTCGATTTGCTCGCCGGAGAGAAATAATATTCGCCGCTGCTCGGCGAGTTTTTGTAGATCACATACTGCTCGTCGCCGACAACGATCCCGGAAAGCGGGAAGAAGCGCGAAAGGCTTAATAATCCAAATGTCTTGATCTGCTCCTCCGGGCAGAACTCCGTCGGCTGCTGCATGGTCACGCTGTCAAGCTCCACGCCGATATGCACGCTGCAGCGCTCGGTCGGCACATCGTCCTTATAAAAGCGCCCGGTCACGATTTTCGAGCCGCGCGGGTCGGCGGAGCAATATTCGTTGGGCAACAGCCCGCTGCACGCGCAGACATTGACCTCCACGAGGTCTTTGGTAGAATCAAAATCCTTCTTCGGCAGATCCTTATGGATCGCGTTCATGATCTTTTTCCAGGTCGTCAGGGCGGGGGACAGCCCGCTCTCGATATAGCGCGGCTTGTCATAGCCGAACCAAACGGCGGCGCTGTAATACGGCGTGTAGCCCACATACCAGCGGTCCTTGTCGTTATCGGTCGTACCGGTTTTACCCGCGGCAGGCATGTCGTTATCCAGCCGCGCGAGGTTACCCGTGCCGCCGCGGCTCATCACGCGACTGAGCATGTAGTTCATATAACCGGCGGTTTTTTCGCTCATCGCGTCAACCACCTCGGGCTTGTTTTCCAGAAGCACATTGCCCTGATTGTCTAAAATTTTCGTGTAAGTATGCGGCTCGATATACGTGCCCTTATTCGGGAACGCGGAATACGCCGCCGCCATCTCCAGCGTCGAAACGCCCTTGGTCAAGCCGCCCAGCGCGAGCGGCGCTAAGTTTTTATCCTTCTCGCGGTCAAGCTTTGAGAAGCCGAGATTCGTTGTCATAAAATTATACGAGCGCTCCGGCGTCAGCTCGTCGAGCAGCTTGACCGACACGGTGTTGATCGATTCCATCAGCGCCTGCGTCGCGTTCATCCTGCCCTGATAGGTGCGCGTTTCGTTTTTCGGATACGCCTTGCCGTTTAAAACAGAAAACGGCGTATCGTCCACCGCAGACTGCGGGTTGATCAGACTATATTCGATCGCCGGAGCATACACGGCGACCGGCTTGATCGAGCTGCCCGGCTGCCGGAACGTCTGCGTCGCGCGGTTCCAGCCGCGGTTTTGCGTTTTCTCGCCGCGCCCGCCGACCATGCCGCGCACCTCGCCGGTGTATGGAGCCATCACGACCATGGCGCATTCCGGCTGCACGCTGCCCTTATACGTCGGGAAATTGTCCGCATTTTTAAAATATTCGTCCATAATCGCCTGAACATTCGGGTCGATCGTTGCATAGATCTTCAGACCGCCCGAATAGATCATCTTCTCCGCGACCTGGTAGGACAGGCCCTGCTCGTCCATCAAATCGCGAATGACGTCCGTAATGATCTGATCGACAAAATACGACTGCTTATTATTGTTCTCCTGCGCGCGCTTTTCGTGCTTAAACACAAGCTCTTCCTGAATCGCGGCGTCATATTCCTCCTGCGTGATGCGCCCGAGCTCAAGCATTTTTTTCAGCGTGGCGCGCTGGCGCTTGATATTATTTTCCGGGTTGACAAACGGATCATAATATGTGGGCAAATTCGTGATCCCGATGAGGGAGGCGCATTCTGCAAGCGAAAGCTGCGACACGTCTTTATCAAAATATACCTCCGCCGCCGTGCTCACGCCATAGCAGCCCTGGCTTAAATAAATCGTGTTGAGATACAGCTCAATGATCGTGTCCTTGGTATAATGCCGCTCGATATAGAGCGCGCGCTCGATCTCCTGCAGCTTGCGGCGCACGGTGTCCTGCTTGTCGCCGGTCAGGTTTTTCACGAGCTGCTGCGTGATGGTCGAGCCGCCAAAGTCGCTGCGCATGCGGAAAAACAGGTTGACCGCCGCGCCCGCCGTGCGCTTCCAGTCCACGCCGTGGTGCTTTTCAAAGCGCTCGTCCTCGATCGCGATCGCGGCGTCTTTTAAATATTTCGGCATGTTTTCCAGATCGACCCACGTGCGGTTCTGCGTGGAATACAGGCGCTCAAGCTCATGCTCGTTGCCCTCGCTGTCAAGATAACACACGGTGGACGTGTAGTTGAGCTTCATGGTCTCCACGCCGATATCCAGCTTCGGATCGATGCTTACCTTTAAATATATGAAAAATGCCGCGCCGCAGATGAGCAGCGTGAACAGCGCGATCAGTCCGATCGTTTTGAAAACAAAAGCGGTTTTGCTTTGTTTTTTCTTTTTAGAAGCGGGTTTCTTCAATACCAAGCACCTCCAATAGTTGCATTCATGCCAACAGTATAACACAGATCGCGCCGCAATGCACCAAAAATTTTGCCGCGTGCGAATAAAACCGCATGGCGGCGGGGAAAATAACGTCGAAAGAATCCGCAGGGAAGGAGCAAACGCAATGGAAGAGAAAAAACGCCTCACGCGGCGCGGGCAGACGCTGTGCCTGTGCATGCTGCTGATCCTGTTCGCGTTTGTGGTGAGCGGCGTTGCGCAGCTCGGCGCGGCGCGCAACGCGCGTCAGACAGACGTGCGCCATGCCGCGGCGCAAACGCAGAGCGTTGCGCAAAATGCCCCCGCGCCGCGCTATGTGCTGCGGCTGTATCAGGGCAGCCTCGCCGTGTTTTCCGAGCAGAACCCCGAGACGCCGCTCCGCGTGACGGAGATCTCGCAATATTCGCTGCGCGCCTATGATAAAGCGCAGCTCGAGCGGGGCATCACCGTGGAGGGCGACGCCGCGCTTGCCATGATCTTAGAGGATTTCGGAAGCTAGGCGCGCGGGGCTATTCATCGTCGCCTGTAAGATACCGGATCGTGCGGGGCAGCGCGTCGCGCTCGTCGCCCATCGGCTCTTTGGCGAAGCGATAATCAAAATGCTTGCAGAACGCCGAAACGGATTCAGACAGTGCGCGCACATGCTCCGCCGTGCTCGCGGTGTGATCCGCGTAAAAATCCGCAAAGCTGCGCCGAGACAGCTCGCGCTGCGCAAAGACGAACAGCCCCGCGAGATGATGCGGGCAGAAAAACGGCTGCGCACGCGTCAGCGCGCGAAACTCCGGCTCGTGCAGCCAGAGATGGATGATGTTAGAATAAAATTTCTCAAGCCGATCATGCAGCTGTTGGCAGACAAAGCAGCCGTCCGCCTGCTGCGAAAGCGCCGCCGCGAGCGCGGGGAATTCGCGCTTGCCCGGCGCGGGCTGCGTGAGATTGCGCAGAAGCTCCTGCGTGTAGCTCTCTAAAATCAGCCCGAGCGGCAGCTGCTTCTGCATGCCGAGCATCGCGTTAAAATGGCGGCGGCAGAAGCCGAGCCGGTTGGTCTCCGTGCGCACGTCCGGCTCCATCATCGCCGCGCCGAGTACATATTCAAGCGACGTCTGCTCTAAATCGCGCTCTAAGCGGCAGATCGGGCAGCCGCAGCGCACCTCATAGGCATCGTGGATCGGTATTGTGTAAATCGTTTCCAAGCACTTGCACCTCCGCTTGCTATCGTGTATCATAAATTGTAGCAAGTTTTTACGGATTATGCAAGGAGCGAGCGGTATGAAAATCACAAAAACCGCCTATGGCGCGCGCATCACCGGGTGCGAGGATTTTGCGCCGGAGAAGATGTTTCATTGCGGGCAATGCTTCCGGTGGAACGACGAGGGCGTCGGCATCGTGCGCGGGCATGCGGCGCGCGTGGTGCGTGCGGGCGATACTGCGGATATCTTTTGCGAGCCTGCGCTGTGGGACGCGCTGTGGCGCCCGTATTTTGATTTAGACCGCGACTATGCGGCGCTTCGGCGCGCCTTTTCGCGCGACGAAAGCTTAAAGCGCGCCGCGGCGTTCGGCGCGGGCATTCGCATCCTGCGGCAGGACGCGTGGGAGGCACTTGTTTCGTTTCTCATTTCGCAGTGCAACCGCATTCCGCGCATCCGCGCGATCATTGAGCGGCTGTGCGAGCAGTTCGGCGCGCCGCTTTTCGCGTTTGGGAAAGAGCGGTATGCGTTTCCCGAGCCTGCGCGCCTTGCCGGCTGCACGCCGGAGGACTTGGCGCCGCTGCGCGCGGGCTATCGGGCGGGCTATCTGCTTGCTGCGGCGCAGGCGGTCGCGAGCGGCGCGCTGGATTTTAGCGAGCTTGCGCAGCTGCCGACCGATGCGGCGCGGGCGCGGCTGTGCGCGCTGCCGGGCGTGGGCGAAAAGGTGGCGGATTGCGTGCTGCTGTTCGGCATGGGCAGGCACGACGCGTTCCCGATGGACGTCTGGATGAAGCGCGCGGTGCGCACGCTGTATGGCGGAAACGTGCCGGATTTCGGCGCGCAGCGCGGCGTGGCGCAGCAGTATTTGTTCTATGCCGCGCGTGCGGGGGAATTTAACCTGTAAAGCAATATAGCTTGACATAAATACGGCGATAATGAAAAAACTCAGAGAAGCATAGAAAACGCGAAATAGCCCGAAAATACTGCGTTTTTTGCGAATTACATAAAAGAGAAAACAGCGGTGTAAAGTGACTTAGCTTGCCACGACTGAAACGGAATTCTTCTGCATATATATGCCCTATGGGGGGATGGGCATGGAGATTTCCGCATGGCTCGCGCAGGGTGCGCGCGCGGTTTGGGGCGCGCCGCTGATTCTTTTTATCTCTGCGTTTGGGATCATGATGACGCTGCGGCTGCGGTGTCTGCAAATTCGCGCGCTGCCGCGCGCGCTGCGGCTGCTGTTCGCGCCGCCGGACGGCGCAAAGGGCGCGGTGAGCGCGTTTGGCGCGCTTTCCACCTCGCTTGCCGCGATGATCGGAACGGGGAATATCGTCGGGGTCGCGACCGCGGTCGCGGCGGGCGGACCGGGCGCGGTGTTCTGGATGCTGGTCGCCGCGTTTTTCGGCATGATCACATCGTATGCAGAGGGGCTGCTCGCGGTGAAATACCGCCGGGTCGGGGCGGACGGACGCGTGCTGGGCGGCGCATTTTTATATATTGAGCGCGGCATGGGGCGCAAATTCCGCCCGCTGGCACGCCTGTTCGCCGTGTGCGGCGCGCTCGCCGCGCTGCTCGGGATCGGAACGATGGCGCAGGTCAACGGGATCACCGGCGCGTTTTGCGATTTATTTGACCCGCGCGGCGCATGGACGCTCACGCTCGGCAGCGTTACGCTCTCCGGCGGCGCGCTTGCGGTCGCGGTCGTCGTTACGCTCGTGACCGGGCTGATCATATGCGGCGGGATCGAGCGGATCGCAAAGGCGTCCACCGTGGTCGTTCCGGTGATGGGCGCGCTGTATGTTTTGGGAACGCTCGGCGTTCTGATCGCCTGCGCGCCAAGGCTTCCCGGCGCGCTCGGCGCGATCGTGCGCGGCGCGTTTTCGCCCGATGCGGCGCTGGGCGGCGCGGCGGGCACGATGGCTGCGTCCGCGATCCGGATGGGCGTGTCCCGCGGGATCTTTTCCAACGAGGCGGGGCTTGGCTCGTCCTCGATCGCCGCGGCGGCCGCCAAGACGCAAAGCCCGGTCGAGCAGGGGCTTTGCACCATGACCGGAACGTTTATCGATACGATCGTGTTATGCACGATGACCGGGCTTGCCATCGTCGTGACCGGCGCGCACGAATCCGGTCTGTCCGGCGTTGCGCTGACGAATCTTGCCTACAACCGCGGACTTTCCATGCTGCCCGGCATGGGAAAGCTGATCGTTTCGACCGCGCTGATGCTGTTTGCCACCGCCTCGATCCTCGGCTGGAACTATTACGGCGAGCAGTGCGTCGAGTATCTCGCCGGGCGGCGAATGATCCCGCTCTATCGCGCGGCATATCTGGCGGCGGTGTTTTTCGGGGCGTTTTTCGCGGTCGATACCGTTTGGAATCTCGCCGATATTTTAAACGGACTGATGGCGTTTCCCAATCTGCTCGCGCTGTATGCGCTCTCCGGCGTGGTGCTGCGCGAGAGCCGGCGTTATTTTTCTTCAAAATAAAAAGAGGATTTTGCCTTTTTGTGTCGTATATATCTGATAGAGAGATAGAAAGGCGGTGCGTGCATGGAGAAAATTCGGCTGCGGCAGGAGGCGCTTGAGCGCGAGTGGCTCAGCCCGCACGCCACATTATCGGCGGAGAGCAAGGGCCGCGCGCGAAAAGAGCCGCCTTGCCCGATCCGCACCTGTTTCCGGCGCGACTATGACCGGATCATTCATTCCAAAGCGTTCCGGCGCTTAAAGCATAAAACGCAGGTGTTCCTTTCGCCCGAGGGCGACCATTACCGCACGCGGCTGACTCATACGCTTGAGGTCTGCCAGATCGCGCGGACGATCGCGCGGGCGCTGCGGCTCAACGAGGATCTGGTCGAGGCGATCGCCATGGGGCACGATCTGGGGCACACGCCGTTCGGGCATGCGGGCGAGAAGGAGCTTGCGCACCTGACGGAGGGCGTGTTTTCCCATAATTTGCAGAGTTTGCGCGTGGTCGAGCGGATCGAGCCGCTTAACCTGACCGCCGAGGTGCGCGACGGGATCCTGCACCATAGCGGAACGGTTCCGGCGCAAACGATGGAGGGGCAGATCGTCCACCTGGCGGACCGGATCGCCTATATCAACCACGATATCGACGATGCGCACCGCGCGGGCATGCTTGACCCCGGGCAGATCCCGGCGGAATTGCGCGCCACGCTCGGCGAGGGGCACAGCGCCCGGATCGGCACGCTGGTGGCAGATGTGATCGAGGCGTCCGCCCGCGAGG
>CAKUEM010000015.1 GCA_934646115.1 uncultured Oscillospiraceae bacterium | reverse complement strand
CTGTCTGTGGTCATTTATGTGGTCAAGACCACTTTTGCGCCGTTTTCGGCAATCGGTGGAAATCCCGCAAATGCAGGCGTCGCAAGGCTTTGCGGCGTTTCACCTTACCCCGTCCCGGATACCGACACGGTACTCCCAAACCACCCGCGCTACCAGCTGCGCCACACCCGGATATCCTATATTTTGCAAGCAATGCCCACATCGCTGTATTTTTATATTATAACAGCATTTTTGGGGTTTGACAAGAGGTGTTCCCCTCTTTATTCCCGCCGTTTTGCGGGGCTGCAATGCAGAAATTGTGTCTTAAGCTGCCGCGCCGACTTTACCCAAAGGAACGCATGCCCTTCATAAGAAATACGGCAAAGCCTCATGCAGTATGGCGCAAGCCACGGCGCAGCGGCAAGAGCGCAGCCATCGCGAGGAGCGGAAACGCTTTTATTTTAGGCGACTTTGCAAAGCCGCCCGCCGCGCTCCTCGGCAGCCCTTGTTCCCCACACGGCAGCCAGCCCGCCGCGAGGTTTCGCGGCGGGCTGGCTTTATCGGCGCGCGGGATGCCCTGCAAAAAATCTCCTTGCGCCGGACTGATCATCCGCTGTTCCCATTCCCTGCGGGCGGCGGTTGCGGTTTTGCTATCCCCGATGCAGGATCGCGTCCATATCCTGCTCGGGCGCGGTGATCGGGTGCAGGTTGAAGGCCTCGACCAGCGTTTTCACGACCGCCTCGGAGAAAAAGGCGGGCAGCGTTGGTCCGACATACATATTTTTGATCCCCAGTGCGAGCAGCGTGATCAAAATACAGACCGCCTTCTGCTCATACCACGACAACACCAGCGTGAGCGGCAGCTCATTGACCGAGCATTCAAACGCATCGGCAAGCGCAAGCGCCACGCGGATCGCGCTGTACGCATCGTTGCACTGTCCCATATCCAGAATGCGCGGAAGCCCCGCGACCTCGCCGAGATCCAGGTCATTAAACCGATATTTCCCGCAGGCGAGCGTCAGCACGATCGAATCCATCGGCGTTTGCTTTACAAACTCCGTGTAATAATTCCGGCCTGGATGCGCGCCGTCGCACCCGCCAACAAGGAAAATATGCCGGATCTTGCCCGCGCGGATCGCCGCGATCAGCTCCTCCGCATAGGACAGCACCGCCCCATGCGCAAAGCCCGTCGTCAGCATATGCCCGCCGTTGATCCCGCTCATGCTGCGGTCATGCTCATACCCGCCAAGCTCGCGCGCATGCCGGATCAGCGGCGCAAAATCCTTATGCCCGTCCTCATCCGCCTCGATGTGGCGCAGCCCCTTATACCCGACGACCGAGGTGGTATAAATGCGGTCCTGATAGCTCGGGCGCTGCGGCATCAGGCAGTTGGTCGTAAATAAAACCGGCGCGGGGATATCCTCAAATTCCTTCTGCTGGCTCTGCCACGCCGTGCCGAAATTGCCCGCAAGCTGCGGATAACGGTTCAGCTCCGGATAGCCGTGTGCGGGCAGCATTTCGCAATGCGTATACACGTTAACGCCCGTCCCCTCGGTCTGCGCAAGCAGCTGCGCCAGATCGCCCAGATCGTGCCCGGAGACCACGATAAACGGTCCTTTTTTGATATCCGTATTCACACGCGTCGGCTGCGGCGTGCCGAAGCGCCCGGTATTCGCGCGGTCGAGCAGCTCCATGCACTGGAAATTCACGCGACCGAACTCCATGAGAAGCGCAAGCCACTCTTCCACGCTGTGCTCGCGGTTGATCTCGATAAGCCCCTTATAAAACCACGCGGTCACCGCGTCGTCCGTATAGCCCAAATTCATCGCGTGATGCGCATACGCCGCCATGCCCTTCATGCCGAACAGCAGCGTCGAGCGCAGAGACACCACGTCGCCTTCGCCGTTCCACAGCGCGACGAGCGCGTCGCCATATCCGCCGCGCGCCGCGCTTTCGCGCTCCACGCGCTCAAGAAACGCCCGGATCGCGGATGCATCAAAATTCACATTGGTCAGCGTGGTGAACAACCCGTCGATCACAAGGCGGTCGGTCGTCTCCGTGCGGTCGCCCGTGCGCTGCACGGTCTCCGCCAGCGCGATCAGCGCATACACCAGGTCATCCTGAAGATTTGCACACTCCGGCTGCTTTCCGCACACGCCAACGCGCATGCAGCCCTTGTTGCCCGCCGTTTGCTGGCATTGAAAACAAAACATATCTGCCAAAATATATTCCTCCTTTATTATTTTAGCGCTATGCTCAGTATTACCACGTCGGCGCATAGTATGTATTTTCCCGCTTCGCTGCGCGCTTTTAATCACAATTTTGCGCAAATTCCCGCCTTTTGTCGGATGCTTATCCCAAATAAAAAAAGATTTTGGTATGAAATACTTGACAACGGCACATCATCGTAGTATTATGTAATTACTTTGTAACTCTTTGTAACTTTTGTTGAGGAAGGTGAACCCATGGCACGGGAATCACAGACCGGAGACGCGGCAGTCGGGCAGCCGAGCAGCCGCTGCGCGAAAGACGTTGCGGCGCACGCCCTGTGGGATACTGCACGGGATGGCGTTTCCGCCGCATGGCGCTGGCTTCAAAAAATCGCCGCCCTCGTTTGGACGTTTTTGCATGACCGTGTGTTTCTGCCGAGCACGATTTTTCTGCTCGGCGCATACACCGCGGCTGAAAAATTTTATATTTCAAAAAAGCATAGTCTGATGTGCAATTGCCATCAGATGACCGCGGCGCTCGCGCGCATCAAGGGCCGGCGGCTGACCGGTGTTGCGCTGCTCGCCGTGCTGGTTGCGGTGCTGTTTTCCACCGCGTTTTACAGCTTCGGCATCGAGGTCATCGTGGATGGCGAATCGCTCGGCTATGTGCTGAGCCAGGAGGATTATCAGGAGCATGTGAACAGCGTGCAATCGCGCGTGAGCGAAATTATGGGGCGTCCCTGCTCCGTCAACCCGGAAGTGACGTTTTCGTTCGGCATTGTCGAGCGCGACAAGCTGCTTGAGGGCGAGAAGCTTGAGAGCGTGCTGTTTTCGCAGATCGATGGCATTTCTGAGCTGTATGCGCTCACGGTCGACGGGCAGATCATCGGCGCATGTCAGGACCGCGAGAGCGTGGAACAGGCGCTTGCACAGCTGACCGCGAGCAGCGACCCGAATATTCACCGCGAGCTGCTAAGCGAAATTTCGATCACGCATGAGGCGGTCAGCAGCTCTTATCTCTGCAGCGCCGACGAATTGCGCACGCGCCTTGGCGGAACCAAGAGCACGCATGAACGGCATGTGCTGCAATCGGGCGAGACGGTTCGCTCGCTTTGCGCGCAATATAATATGAAGGAATCTGAGCTGCGCGCGCTCAATCCGGGACTTGACCCGAGCGCATTGATCGCCGGGCAGGAGCTGATCGTCAATGTCAGCGCGCCGCTCCTCTCTGTGAAAGAAATTCGCCGCGTGACCGAATCGGTATCGATCCCCTTCACGAAGCGCGAGATCAAAGACTCTTCGCTTTATGTCGGCAAAAAATCGATCCGCACCAACGGCGTAGCGGGCACGAAGCAGGTAGTTTCCAGCGTGACCTATGTCGACGGGAAAGAGACCGGGCGCACGGTGCTGAGCGAGACCGTGATGAAGCAGCCGGTCATGCAGGTCGTCATGGTCGGCACGAAGCCTGTGCCGAAAAAGGCCGCAACCGGCACGTTCCGGCGTCCGACCTCGGGCGCTGTGATCTCCTCGAACTACGGTTATCGCAGAAGCGGGTTCCACACCGGCGTGGATTTCGCGGTTTCTTACGGCAGCCCGGTTGTTGCGGCGGATGGCGGAACCGTCTCGTTCGCCGGCTGGAAGGGCGGCTATGGATATCTGGTCATCATCAGCCACGGGAACGGGCTGCAAACCTATTATGGGCATAACTCGCGCCTGCTGGTCTCCAGCGGCGACCGCGTGGCAAAAGGTGAGCAGATCGCAAAAATCGGAAGCACGGGCAACAGCACCGGTCCGCACTGTCACTTTGAGGTGCGCCTGAACGGGCGGCACGTTAACCCCTGGCGCTATATTTCCTAAGCGCCGCCGCGCAGGAACAATTTTATCGCTTGCAAAACGGGCGGGAAGCGAAAGCTTCCCGCCTTTTGTCTGCCCGGGCACTTTGCGCCCGCCATTGCGGAAAATTTCGCGTGGCGGCGAAAAAACTTTGCGCAAGCCGCGCGCTGTGGGCAGGCTCTTGCATTGCCCGCGCACGCCTTGTTTTCCCTATTGACCGCGCGGAACGCCGGGAAATGCGAGCTGCACCACGGGAGACGTTCTCTCTTTCCCGAAACGCCGGGCAAATGGCGCGGTTTTTTCTCTTCCGCGCGCAAAAGCAAGGGCAGGGCCGCGCCGATCATAAAGGCGCGCCCCTGCCCGGTTTATTTTCCTCAAACAGGCGCAATAAAAAAGATCCGGGGTGTATCCCGGATCTTTTTGTGCCGTTATTTTGTCGGCACGACCACGCTTTCATATTTCACCTGTGCTGTTGCCTTTTCAACATCCTCGTTTGTCATGCGGACGGTAATGTGCGCAAACGCATCCGCAATGCCGGCGTTATTCTTCAAAAACTCATCGCGCACGGATTCCGCAAGCTTCTGCCGCGACGCCGCGTCCTTGATTTCCGCGCTGGTCTGCACAAAGACCATCGGGACAACGCCGCCCTTCTCGCGCGCGATCCCGATCGTGTGGATCTTGCTCACCCCGTCCGCCAGCGCGATCGGGAAGCGCTTACTGCCCCAGGAGTTTCGCTCCATCACCAGGTCGAGCATGGCGGTATCGTCTTTATAATACAGCGCGTTTGCCGGATGATAGATGTTATAGAGCATCTGTGCATACACATAGGAAAGCACGTCCTGCCCATTATTTTTCGCGTCCTGCGCGAGCTGGTAGATCGCGGGCGCATCCTTGCCGTAATAGCGCGAGTCCGACGTGTCGATCCAAACGATTTCCCACGCATTGTCGCGCTTAGCGCAAATCAGCGCAATCATCTGCGAAACCTCCGCATTGTCAGACTGATACAGCGTGATATCCATCTCCGTGCTGCCGGGCGTGAACGAGATATAATTCTCATCCTCCGGCGCTTTTTTCGCACGAATCATGGTGTCAGACACGGTGAGATCTTTAAAATAATACGAATCGTAGCGCGTATAGGCGCTCATGCCCTCTTTGCTCGCGCTCTCTAAAAACGAGGTGATGCTGCCCTGCGTTGCGCCGAAATCCGCAGCGACATGGTCCATGATCCCCGCAGCATTGCGCGCGGCAAGCGCCTTCTCAAATGCGCCGCGCACGGCGTCAAGCTCGGTGCGCGTTGCCTCGTCCATCGCCGCGGACTGCTCAAGCACATAATCGCCCTCATCGTCTGCCAGCTGCTCGCCCTTGGTTTCCGTATTGCTGCCGCAGCCCGCCAGAAGCACGGCAAGCAGCAGCGCCGCGATGCGAATTCCTGTTTTTTTCATGGTCGTTTCCTCCTGCTGTTTAATATCTCCGGCGGCGCGCACGGCGGCGGCGAAGATAAATTTCTTTTCGGATATAAATCACGGCGACAAACAGCGCCAAAAGTCCAAGAAGCACGCCGGCGACGAGTAAAACCCGCTTCCAGACCGAAGCGCCCGCCGCCACGGGCTGCGTCTCCGCAACGGCGGGAACAAACGCCGCCGTGAGCGGGAAGCTGCCCAGCTCCTGCGGTGTGGTGCCGCTGTTTTGCGTGAGCGTAAGCGTAAGCGTGGCGACCCCGTCGCGCATTTCCACGCGCTTTTCGATCTGCGCCGCATCCGCGCCCTGCGGAATGCGCACCGTGACCGGCTGTGACAGCGACACGGTATAGTCTTGCGTCGCGCCGTCCGCCCCGGTCGTTGTGACCGTGCGGGTCGGCAGCATGGAATCCTCGATGCGCACGCTCTGAAACGCCTCAAAGCCATAATCCAAAAGCGCCTTGGTATCCGTGTATTTATCAACATTTTTCGGGCTTTTCATCACCACGGCGATCAGCTCTGTCCCGTCGCGCTCCGCCGCTGTGACCAGCGTATACTTCGCAGCGGTGGTATAGCCCGCCTTGCCGCCGATGATGCCCTTATAATAATAGCGATTGTCTGAAATCATGCTGTGCTGATTATACAGAATGCGCACGTCTTTCTGCTTATTATTCGCCGGCATATCATAGCGCAGCGTTCCAAACATCTTGCGCCAGGTCGGATTTTGCAGCCCGTGCCGTGTGATCGCCGCCATGTCATAGGCCGTGGTATAATGCTCGGGGTCTTTTAATCCGTTTGAATTATTAAAATGCGTATGTTTTGCGCCGAATTCCGCCGCTTTCTCGGTCATATGCCGGGCAAACGCGTCCATACTCCCGCTCACCTTCTCGGCAATGCCGTTGCACGCGTCATTGGCGGAGACCAGAAGCGCCGCGTAGATCGCCTCCTCCACGGTGATCTGCTCATCCGCCGTGAGCGCAATGTGCGATGCGCTGCGCGACACCGCGTCCACCGCCTCCTCCGACATCACGATCGGGTCGGTCAGCTTGCATTCCTCCACCGCGAGGATCGTGGTCATAATTTTCGTGATACTGGCGGGGAACATCTGCTGATCCATATTTTTGTTATACAGCACCTGCCCGGTTTTTGCATCCATCAGCACCGCGGTTTCAGAGATCAACTGCGGCGCGGCGGGCGCAGCCTCCGGCTCTGCCCGGGCGATCCCCGGCAGCAGCACCGCTGCGCAAAGCAGCAGCGCGATCCGTTTTGCTCGTTTCATGCCAACGCTCCTTCTCGCTTGACGTAGCGCATGCGCGCTCCCTCCTATTATTTCCGCAGCTTCTCGCGAATATCCTCGCCGCGGAATGCGAGCCAGACAAATTCGCCGCGCAGGCGCGAAGCGAGCTGTGCATTATATTTGCGCCCAAGCTCCTCCACCCCGCAGGTAGAGATCAAAATCGTTTTCTTCCCCGCGAGCAGGCGCTCGTTGATCAGCTGATAAAAAGCGGCGACGGTAAACGCCGTGGTCATCTCGCTGCCCAGATCGTCGATCACCAGCAGGTCGCAGGCGGTGTAACGCGCGGGGTCGTTGTCCTCGCCGCCGCGCCCGAATTTTTTATCCTCAAGCGCGCTGAATATTTCAAACGCCGTTCCGTATACAACGCCCCAGCCGCCGCGCGCGACCTCCACCGCGATGCAGCCGGCAAGCTTTGTTTTGCCAAGCCCGGGCGCGCCGGAGAAGAATAAATTTGCCGCGTCCGGTCCGAAATGCTTGCTGTATTCCACGCAATAGTCATACACCTGGCTCATCTGCTCATACGGCGAGGGCGCGCCGCCCTGCCGCTCTTTGGGATACAGCGCAAGCCGAAACGCGCCGAATGTATCCTCCCCGGTCATGCCAAGCTGCCGGCAAAGGCGCTCTGAGAGTTCCTTACGGTATGCCTCACGCAGGCATGCGCACGGCTCGCCCGGCGCAAGATAGCCGGTATCCTCGCACTCGCGGCATTCATATTGCGGCTCTAAATGGTCATAGGCATAGCCATGCGCGACCAAAAGCTCCGCCCGCTCTTTCTGCAGCTCCAGATTATGCGCCCGCACGGCGCGCAGCTGGCTCGCCGCGTCTTTCTTCTGCGAAAATGCCGCGCGCATGATCGCAAGCGGCGTGGTGCGCAGCTCGGTATCGATCTCACAAATGCGCGGGATCGCGGCATATACCGCGCGCCGCCGCTCCTCCGCATCGCGCGTGATGCGCATGCGGCGCGCCGCCATCTCGTCTAAAATCGGGCGCAGGATCTTTCCGTCCATCGTCATTTGTTCTCACTTCCCCATTCGCGGTTCAGCTCGCGCAGGCGGCGCATGGAATCCAGCTCCTCGCTGCTCGTCTCCGCCTGCTTTTTCGGCTGTTTTTGCGGCGTGCGCGCCTCGCCGCGGCGCACCGCGTCCACTGTGCGATATCCGCTCGCCTGCCAGCTTTTTAAAATCGAATCCATGTATTTCCATTTAAGCCCGCCGGTTTTAACCACCGTGCGGTCATATGCTTCTAAAATCAGCGCGTCGTCCAGCCCGTCCGTGATCCACGCGCTGAGATACCGCTCCTCCGTGGGCGAGAGGGCGCGCCCGGATAAATGCAGCATGCGCGCAAGCGCTGCCATGCGCGTGCCGCGGCGCTGCTGTTCTTTTAAATATTCCTCCGCCTGCGCGGTCGTGCGGATGCCGAGATTCATCCACGCGCGCGCGCGATTTTCGATCGCGTGCATCGTGGGGCGGCGTCCTTCGCCATATTTCTGCGCAGTTTCCTCCGCGCTGCATGTTATAATAAGGCAAATCACCTCGACCGGAAGCCCCATCCAGGTGTAAATCCCAAGCAGCGCGCGCATATCCGCGCTGGTGAGCACGCGCCCGATCTTATCCTGCGCGAATTGCAGCAGATAGCGAAACGCATCATCCTGCTTTACGCGCGTTTTCACATCCGTCGCGGTATACGCGGGCAGTTCGTCCGAGGGCAGATTCTGCTCCTCCGGCTGCAGCAGCCCGAGCTGACGCAGCCGGTCAAGCGCCGCGCCCACCGCGTCCAGCCCGATATTCAGCCGCGCCGCCGCGCTTTTTTCCTCCAGCTCGCCGCCCGTGCGCGCGAGGTAGAGATACATCCGCAGCGCCGCCTCATCGCGGCAATCGAGCAGTTTTTCCACCGCAGCCTGTGACAGCGTGATGTCGCTGTGTTTTAAAAGTGTCAGCCGTTTCACCGCCGCCACGCCCTTTCGCAACCCGCCAAATTTTTCTCTATCTATATTATTATACAGATATTTTTCGCAGTTGCAAACTAAATTGCAAATCTTTATAAAAATTGGTATAATATTTCTATCCGGTGGCATACCGAAGGAGCAGGAAGAGGAAACGACCCCGCGCATGGGGCGGGTGCGCCCGGCGCGCCCAAGGAGAAAGGATGAGTTTTTGATGAAAACAGTTTCTGCATTTGACGAGCTTTCGCGCATGGTCGAAGCGCAGCATGACACGATCCGGCGGCACATGGCGGCCGGCGTGACGTTTGCGGACCTCAGCGCAAGCATCGCGCCCGACGTGGAGATCGGCGAAGGCACGGCGATCCTGCCCGGCGTGATCCTGCTTTCCGGCACGAAGATCGGTAAGCACTGCACGATCGGTCCGAACACGGTGCTTGCCAACGCCGTGATCGGCGACAACGCAACCATCAACAGCGCGCAGATCACCGACAGCTCGGTCGGCGCGGGAACAACGGTCGGTCCGTTTGCGCATATCCGCAACCACTGCACAGTCGGCGCGCATTGCCGGATCGGCAATTTTGTTGAGCTGAAAAATTCCACAATCCAGGACGGCAGCAAAATGTCGCACCTGTCCTATATCGGCGACACCGACATGGGCGCGAACGTCAACATGGGCTGCGGTACGATCACGGTCAATTATGACGGCGTGGGAAAATACCGCACGGTGATTGGCGACAACGCGTTTGTCGGCTGCAACTCGAACCTGATCGCCCCGGTCACGATCGGCAACGACACGCTGATCGCCGCGGGCACGACCGTGCATGAAAACGTGCCGGACGGCGCGCTTGCGATCTCGCGGCCGCGCCAGACCACGCTGCCCGATGCGGCAGGGCGAATCTTCGCGAAAAATCGCGAGAAAAAGAACAAAAAATAAGGCAAAGTGGTGAATGGTTTGTCGATTTTTGACCTATTTCGCAAAATTGAACGAGAACGCGGCGAAAAATCGCCGCCCGGTCCGCCCGCCTGGCTGATCGTCGGGCTGGGCAATCCGGGCGACAAATATGAGCTGACACGGCACAATGCGGGCTTTCTTGCGCTTGATACGCTCGCCGCGCAGCATCAGATCCGCGTGCAGACGCTGAAATTCAAGGCGCTTTGCGGTCAGGGCGTGATTGCAGACACGCCGGTCCTGCTGCTCAAGCCACAGACGTTTATGAACCTGTCCGGCGAGGCGGTTTCTGCCGCCGCTGCGTTTTATAAGATCCCCTGCGAGCGGATCCTGGTGCTGTTTGACGATATTTCGCTTCCGCCCGGGAAGCTGCGCGTGCGCAAAAAAGGCAGCGCGGGCGGGCATAACGGCATAAAAAGCATCATCGCGCAATGCGGAAGCGATGCGTTCCCGCGCATTAAAATCGGCGTGGGCGCGCCGCCCGATCCGGGCTATGACGTGGCGGACTGGGTACTGGGCAAACTCTCAAGCGATGAGCAGGCAACGCTTGCCGCCGCGATCGACCGCGCGGTTGCCGCCGTTCCGGTGCTGCTGCGCGACGGATGCGAGGCGGCGGCGAGCCGGATCAACTGAGGTGCAGCATGCTTTCATTATCAACATTTCTGCGTGACGCAGAAGAATACCGTGAGCTTTTTGAGAAGCTTTCAGCCGGAGTATCGCCGATCGTGGTCTCCGGCCTTTCGCATATCCATAAGGCGCATCTTGCCGCCGCGATCCGGCGCATCACCACGCGCCCGGTCTACTGCGTGTTTTCTGACGATTTTGCCGCGCGCAACGCCGCGCGCGATATTGCGGCGCTTGCCGAGGAGGAGGCGCACATCTTTATTGCGCGCGAGTTTACATTTTATAATGTAGAAAGCGCGTCGCACGATTGGGAGCACGAGCGCATCTCCACGCTGCACGCGATGGCGAGCGGGCGCGCCGGGCTGGTTTGTACCTCCGCCGCCGCGCTGATGCAGCGCACGATGCCGCCCGAGCAGCTTCTCGAGCAGGCGGTCGTTTTAAAATCCGGCGGCGAATATTCGATGCAGGCGCTGTGCGAGCGGCTTGTGGCGTTTGGCTATAAGCGCGCGGAGCTTGTGGAAACGCAGGGGCAATTTGCGCAGCGCGGCGGGATTTTAGACTTTTTCTCCCCCTCGATGAAGAACCCGGTCCGGCTGGAATTCTGGGGCGATGAGATCGACTCGATGGGCGAATTTGACCCTGAAGGGCAGCGCCGCATCGCGAATTTAACGCAGGTGACGCTTCTGCCCGCGCAGGAGACGCTGCTTTCCGGCGCCGCGCGCGAGCGGCTGATCACGCAGCTTTCCGCCTATCGCGCCGGGGACGAGCTGCAAAAAACGCTGGATCAGGACCTTGAACGCCTGCGCGAGGGGATGCTGTTCCCTGCGCTTGACCGCTATTTGCCGCTGATTTATGACGATTTTTTCTGCGGCGCGGATTATCTTCCCAAAAATGCGATCGTTTTAATCGATGATTATTATAAAACGAACGACGCGGCGCAGCGCTTCTGCGCGCAGCATGACGACGACATGAAAACCCTGCTCGCAAACGGCACGCTTGCGCCCGAATGCTGCGAATTTCTAGAGGATTTCGACGCGGTTTGGCGCACGCTCTCGCGCCATGCGACCGTGCTGCTCGACACGTTTTTGCGCGCGAGCTACCCCACGCCGCCGAAGGCGCTCTTCTCCGTTCTTGCAAAGCAGCTGCCGAGCTACGGCGGGAATCTTGAGGTCGCCTGCGAGGATGTTTCCGGCTATGCGGAGCAAAAATACCGCATCATCGTGCTGTGCGGGTCTGCGGATCATGCGCGGCTCTTGAAAGACGCGCTTGCGCGGCATGGGCTGGCTGCCGGGCTGGATCTCGCGCTTGAGCGCCTGCCCGAGCCGGGGCAGATCGTGCTGGCGGCGGGCAGTCTGTCCGCCGGGTTTGAGTATCCAAACGAGCGCCTCGCCCTGTTTACCGAGGGGCAGCTCGTTGTGACGGCACGCCGCTCCCGCCACGGGGTCAAGCGCGCGAACCGCAAAAAAATCGCGAGCTATCAGGACCTTTCGGTCGGCTGCCTCGTCGTGCATGAGCTGCACGGGATCGGGCGCTTTGCCGGGATCGCGAAGATCCCGGTCGACCATGTGGAAAAGGATTATATTAAAATTATTTACGCGGGGACGGACGCGCTCTACGTCCCGGTCACGCAGCTTGACATGGTTTCGAAATACATCGGCGGCGGCGAGGACGCGCCAATTAAGCTGAGCAAGCTCGGCGGCGCGGACTGGGAGCGCGCGAAGTCCCGCGCGAAGGGCGCGGCGAAAGAGCTTGCGCAGCAGCTGGTTGCGCTGTATGCAGAGCGCGAGCGCACGCCCGGGCACGCGTTCCCGCCCGATTGCAGCTGGCAGCGCGAATTTGAAGATTCCTTTGAATTTCAGGAGACCGATGATCAGCTGCGCTGCATTCACGAGATCAAGGAGGACATGCAGCGCCCGCGCCCGATGGACCGGCTGCTCTGCGGCGATGTGGGCTTTGGCAAAACCGAGGTCGCGCTGCGCGCGATCATGAAATGCGTGCTGGGCGGCAAGCAGGCGGCGATCCTTGTGCCGACCACGGTGCTGGCGCAGCAGCATTTTGTGACCACGCGGCGGCGCTTTGCAAACTATCCGGTCAAAATTGCGCAGCTTTCGCGCTTCTGCTCGCCCGCGCAAAACCGCGAGACACTGCGCGCACTGCGAGCCGGGCGCATCGACCTGGTCATCGGCACGCACAAGCTGCTGCAAAAGGGCGTTGCGTTCCACGACCTGGGGCTTCTGATCGTGGACGAGGAGCAGCGCTTCGGCGTGGCGCACAAGGAGCGGCTCAAGGAGCTTTCAAAAAATATCGACGTGCTGACCCTGACCGCGACCCCGATCCCGCGGACGCTGAATATGGCGCTCTCCGGCATTCGCGACATGTCGGTCATCGAGGAAGCGCCGCGCAACCGTCACCCGGTGCAGACTTATGTCTTTGAGCATGACTGGAACGTGATCGCCGACGCGATCCGGCGCGAATTGGCGCGCGGCGGGCAGGTGTATTATCTGCACAACCGCGTGGATTCGATCGCGGCTACGGCGGCGCGCATCACGCGCCTGATCCCGGATATTTCGGTCGCCGTGGCGCACGGACAGATGGAGGAGGGCGAGCTGTCCGAGGTGATGGAGCGCATGGCGGAGGGCGAAATTCAGGTTCTGGTCTGCACCACGATCATCGAGACCGGCATCGACATTCCAAACGTCAACACGCTGATCATCGAGGACGCGGACCGGCTTGGCCTTTCGCAGCTGCACCAGATCCGCGGGCGGGTTGGGCGCTCGCCGCGCCATGCCTACGCGTATTTGACCTACCGCCGCGGGAAAATTTTGACCGATGTGGCGGAAAAGCGCCTGTCTGCCATTCGCGAATATGCGGAGTTTGGCTCTGGCTTTAAAATCGCGATGCGCGATCTTGAAATTCGCGGCGCGGGCAATGTGCTCGGCGCGCAGCAGAGCGGGCATATGATGTCGGTCGGGTATGATATGTATCTCAAGCTGCTGGAGGAGGCGGTCAGCGAGGAGCAGGGTCAGCCGCGCGCAAACGCAACGGAATGCACCGCGGATTTCACCGTTTCCGCCAATATTCCCGAAAAATATATCGCGTCGCCCGAGCAGCGGATGGATATTTACCGCGAAATTGCAACGATCGCAGACGAGGACGACCGCGCCGATTTGATCGACGAGCTGTGCGACCGGTTTGGCGAGCCCCCGCGCGAGACGCTGCTGCTGATGGACATTGCGCTGCTGCGGCATCACGCGGCGCGCGCCGGGATCTGCGATATTTCGCAAAAGGGGCGCACGCTGAAAATCACTATGGCGGCGCCGGAATTTTCGTATATTTCAAAGCTTTGCGCAAATCCTGCCTATCGGGGCAAAATTTTATTAAACGCCGGGGCGGAGCCGTATCTCACACTGCGCCTTGCGGAAAAGCAGGATGCGCTTGAGGCGGCGGAGGCGTTTATCCGCGATTATGCCGCCGCGCAGGAGGAGTAAAAATAGCATTGTTTACAATTTGTTTGCTTTTTCCCGGCTCAGTATGGTATAATATCTGCAAGTGAAATCAACGCGCGGTCGCCCCTGGCGATCAAACAATTAGTTAAAGGGGATTTTCGAAACATGAAAACAAAAAGAGTATTAGCATTTCTGCTTTCCGGCGTGCTGACGATCAGCCTGTTCGCCGGCTGCGGGAAAAAGACGCCGAATTATCTGTCGGTCGATGGCGACAAGTCTTATAACGAGATGTTTGAAACCTACCTGCGCGCACAGCTCTCCATGATGACCCAAAACGCGGATGCCGACCAGATCCGCGAGTATTTAAAGCAGGAAGTCAATGACGACAACGATCATGGTCACACGCACACGTATGCGGATATCCTAAAAGAATATGCGGTATCTTATGTGAAAAACTTTGCCGCGGTGAAAAAGCTGGCAAAGGAAAACGACATTTCTTTAACTGCGGATGAGAAGAAGCAGCTCAAGGAGCAGAAGGAGCAGGTCATTGAGCAGCAGGGCGGGCGCTCGAAATTCGTTTCCTGGTTGAAGGATCAGTCGATCTCCGAAGAGATGTATGACGCGCTGCAGGAGAATTCCATGCTGCAGAGCAAGATTTTAAACGCGCTGTTTAACCAGGGCGGTAAGTTCGCGATGAGCGAGGACGAAGTGATCGCAGACGTGACGTCCAATTACGCGCGCGTGCGCCATATCCTGGTTCAGGCCTCTGAGTCTGACACGGATTTTGCTGAAAAGCAGCAGAAGGCAAATACGATCCTTGCGCGCGTAACCACCGGCGGCGAGGATTTTGAAACCGTTTTAAAGGAAGTCGGCGAGGACCCGGGCATGACGAAGGAAGCTTATACCGACGGGTATGTGTTCAACCAGAACGGTAATCTGGTCGATTCGCCGTCTACCACGTTTGATTCTACCTTTGTTTCTGAGTCGTTTAAGCTGAAGGACAACCAGATCAGCGGCGTGGTGAAATCCACCTCCGGGCTGCATATCATCAAGCGCCTTCCGCTGGACGCTGCGTTTGTTAAGCAGCATCTGAGCGATTATTACACGACGTATGCGCAGAATGCATACTCGCAGAAACTTCAAGAGCTTGCTGATACGCTCAGTGTGGATACCACGGAAGCGTATGACACTCTGGATGTTTCTACCCTTATCCAGACCGCAAACACGAGCTCTGCCTCCGGTTCTTCGTATTCCGGCTCGACTTCCGGCTCGACCTCCGGTTCGGCGCAGTCGTCCGGCAGCGCAAGCTCCTCGGCGCAGTCGTCCGGCAGCGCAAGCTCCTCGGCACAGTAATTTGATAAAAAGCAATACCCCGCAGTCATATGGACTGCGGGGTATTTTTGCACTATTTTTTCAGAGCGCGCCGGGAGATTTTTGCGCTATGCCTGCGCGCCATCCTGCGCCGCGCCGGAGAACAGCTCGCGCCGCCCCTCGATCGCGCGGGTCAGCGTGATCTCGTCGGCAAATTCCAGATGCCCGCCGACCGGGATGCCATATGCCAGCCGCGTGATCTTCACGCCAAACGGCTTGAGCAGCCGCGTTAAATACATCGCGGTCGCCTCGCCCTCCGTGTCCGGGTTCGTTGCCATAATGATCTCTGCAATGTCCTCGCGCGCAACGCGTTCGAGCAATTCCTTCACGCGGATATCATCCGGCCCAATATTATTCATCGGCGAAATACAGCCGTGCAGCACGTGATACAACCCGCGATATTCGCGCGTTTTCTCGATCGCGACCACGTCCTTCGGGTCGCACACGACGCAAATCATCTTCCGGTCGCGCGCATGGTCGGCGCAGATCGGGCACAGCTCGCCATCCGTCATATTCTGGCACTCGCGGCAGAACTTCACGGTCTGCTTTGCCTCAAGCACCGCGCCGGCGAACGCCTCCGCCTCCGCCTGCGGCAGCGAGATCACAAAAAACGCAAGCCGCTGCGCCGTTTTGCGCCCGATCCCGGGCAGCTTTTGAAACTGCTCGATCAAATTTTCCACAGGCTGTGTAAAAAACCGCACGTCCGCCTACCGCCTTTCGCTTAAAACAGCCCGGGAATGGAAAGTCCGCCCGTCAGCTTCTTCATCTCCGCCGCGGTCGCTTCCTCCGCCGCGCGCATTGCTTCATTGATCGCCGCGAGGATCAGATCCTGCAGCATCTCCGTGTCCTCCGGGTCTACCACATCGGGCGAGATCGTGAGCGCAAGCACCTTGTTTTTGCCGCTGACCGTTGCCGAAACCGCGCCGCCGCCCGCGCTTGCCGTATACTCCTTCTCCTCCAGCTCCTCCTGCATCTTCATCATGTTCTGCTGCATTTTCTGCGCCTGCTTGATCATGTTCATATTCATGCCGCCCATGCCGCCCGGAAAGCCTTTTTTCATCGTCAATTCCTCCTCATTTATGGAAGGATCGTCACATTCGGGACGTCCTTTAATTGATTGCAAAGTGATTTAAATTCATGGTTCTCGCCCGCCGCCTCCGGCGCGCGCTCCACAACGCGCAGCACCATCTGCTGCCCGCAGACCGTCTGCGCCGCACGGGTCAGCGCCGCAAGCGATTCTTTATGATTTAAAATATTTTTCGCCAGCGGATTATCGGGCACAAGCAGCAGCTGCGCCCCGTCACGCCGCGCGGTAAACGTGCGCAGCAGCGGCAGAATCCCGGGCGAAAGCTCAAGTCGCGCCGCATCGAGCACCGCCGCCCAGACGCCCGCCGCATCCGCAGCCGCCGCGGCGGCCGGGCGCGGCTTTTCCTCCGCCGGCGCGCGCTTGTCCGCATCCGGCGGACAGTCCGCTTTTGTCAAATTCTCGTCTTTTTTCGTTGCAGGAGCAGGGTTATCCACATTATCCACAGGGTTACCCACAGGCTGTGCGGTGGACGGCTGTCTGTTCTGCGCAGCGGGCGCCGCGCCGGATTTCAGCGCGCGCTCGATCGCTTCAATTCGTTGCAGCAGAGCGGATTCGCCATTTTTGATATCCCCTGCGCACAGTTTCACCATACACAGCTCAGCGTCGATACGCTTATTCGGGCTTGCGCCGATCGCGGCAAGCGCCTCAGAAATCGTTGTAAGCATCGCGATAAAGCGGGCTTCGGAGAACGCCGCAAGGTGGCGCTTGCACGTCGCCGCGTCAAGCACAGCGCTCATGCGCCGCAGCTTTGAGCCGGGCGCCGCCTTCTCCACCAGAAGGTCGCGCAGGTAGCCGGAAAGCTCGCTCAGCACCGAGATCAGATCACGCCCGCCGGTATAAAGCGCCTCCAGCTGCGAAAGCGCAGAGGCACTGTCGCCCGCGGCGATCGCATCGGTCAGCGCACAGATCGCGCTCGTCCCGGCAAGACCGATCACGTCCTCCACGGTCGCGCGCGTGATATGCGCGTGCCCATACGAGGCGCACTGGTCAAAAATCGAGAGCGCGTCACGCATGCCGCCATCCGCCAGCTGGGCGATGAAATCCGCCGCGTCCGGCTCGACCTCGATCTGCTCGCTGCGCGCGATGAACAGGATCCTGTCGCGAATATCTGGCGCGGCAATGCGCTGGAACGTAAAGCGCTGGCAGCGCGAAAGGATCGTGGCAGGGACCTTATGCAGCTCGGTCGTTGCGAGGATAAACAGCACATGCTCCGGCGGCTCTTCTAAAATTTTAAGCAGCGCATTGAACGCGCTGTTGGAAAACATATGCACCTCGTCGATGATATACACGCGCTTTTTCACCGCCGCGGGCGAATAAACCGCCTCATCGCGCAGCTCGCGCACGCCATCGACCCCGTTATTTGACGCGGCGTCGATCTCCACCACGTCCATCACCGCGCCGGAGGTGATCCCAAGGCAGGCGGGGCAGGCGTTGCACGGATCGCCATGCACCGGGTGCTCACAGTTGACCGCCTTTGCAAGAATTTTCGCGCAGGAGGTTTTGCCCGTGCCGCGCGAGCCGGCGAACAGATACGCGTGCGACAGGCGCCCAGACTCGACCTGTGCCTTGATCGTATCGGTGATCGCGGGCTGACCGACCACGTCTGAAAACGTTTGCGGCCGCCATTTTCGATACAGCGCCTGGTACATAATACCCTCCTCCGTTTCAAAAAAATCAACCTATCGCAAGGCCGCACACCGGCTGTTGTGTGCGCACTATGCACGGAATTCATGCAGTTAGCTCAGGACCGGCGCTCCTGCGGCACACGCAGCTTACCGCTTAATGCTGCTCGGTTCCCCGCCTGACATGGTTCACGGAGCAACGTTGCGCAGGACCGACCCCTCATCACCACTTGCATGACCCGGCTGCACACCACGCACCCGAAAGCCGGAATTCGCCCCTGCTTGAGCGGATTGCAGGTACAGAGCACCGCTAACTCCCCGACTAGTGCGGCCTTGCCATAGGTTGAATCTATTGCGCATGCCAACGGCATACAACTATTTATTATAATATAGCTTTCGCGTTTTCGCAACAAAAAATCCCGACGACCGGCGAATTTTTTCGTTCTGCGGCGCGCGGGCGTTTTCTCACTGTTTTTTTCTTAAACGTAATGATAAACGAGCCCTTCGGCTGCATCGAGGTCGCCATATAATCATAAGTTGCAAGCTCCCGCCCGTTGAGCAGTCGGTCGCGCGCGGCGGAATTGCTGCTGTTCGCCTTATCTGAAAATCACTTCGCTTACCTCAAAAATTTCTGTTTGATAAAGCTCCAGCGCTTGTTCCTCCTGACTGCGGCGCTTATTTCCTTTTATCCTACCACATTTCCCGCGCCACAAGGAGAGATTTTGCAAAAAATGCCCCTTTTTATTTTGTAAAAAATCCTGTATAATAAAAATATCTATTGCCGCATCGGAAAGGATGTCTTTTATGCAAAACCCGATGGAAACACTGTTAAAATGCGCGGTTGTAAACGATCTATCCGGCTTTGGGCGCTGCTCATTGACCGTTGCGATCCCGGTGATCTCGGCGCTCGGCATTCAAACCTGCCCGGTGCCGACCGCGATCTTATCCAACCACACCGCGTATGACGATTTTTATTTTGAGGATTATACGAGCCGCATCCGCGCCTATTATGAAAAATGGGAGCATTTGCACCTGCAATTTGACTCGATTTATACCGGGTTTTTGGGAAGCGAGGCGCAAATCGCCCTGATTTCTGACTTTATCGCCCGGTTTCAGAGCGCGCACACGCTGCTTTTTGTCGATCCGGTCATGGGCGATAACGGTAGCATGTACGCGACATACACGGCGGAGATGTGCCGCGGAATGCGCACGCTGCTCGCCCGGGCGGACGTGGTCACGCCCAATTTGACTGAAGCATGTTTGCTTGCGGATGTGCCATATCTCGCCGCCGTGCGCGAGGAGGATGCGGATTTGATCTATCAAATCGCGGACAAGATCTTAGACCTGGGCGCAAAATGCGCGATCATCACAGGCGTGCGCATCGGAAACGCGATGCATAACTTCGTGCGCAGCCGGGACGGCGAGCGGTTTTCGCTCTCCGCGCCGTTTGTCGCGCGCGAATATTGCGGCACGGGCGATCTGTTCGCCTCGCTGCTTTGCGGATATTTAACGCTCGGTATGCCGCATCGCGAGGCGCTTTTAAAAACGCAGACATTTTTATCGCGCGCGCTGGAGTTTTCTGCCGCGCACGGTGTGGATCCGCTGGACGGCTTGGCATTCGAGCCGCTATTAAAGGAGGTTTTATTATGAAAAAACTGAAAAAGCCACTCATTTGCCTGGTATTTTCCGTTTTGATCTTCGTGGTTACATTTACAACGCGCTTTGCGCTGCCCGGCGATTTCATCTCGCTGGGCGACGCGTTCGTTTTGCTTGGCGCATGTTTTTTACCCACTGGCTATGCCGCGCTGGCGGCGCTGATTGGAAACGGCGCTGCCGTGTTGATCGTCGGCGCACCGTCACAGCTGCTTACAATCACGCTGATCCGCGTGCTCTGTGCCTGCTGGTTTTATGACAGCGGCGCGCGCATTCTCGGAAAACGCACGGTCATCGGCGTTGTCGCATCCGCATTTCTGCTGATCGGCGGAAGCTATCTTTCGCAAATGGCGCAGCTGCAAACCCCCGCGATTCCGCTCGCCACGCTTCTGATCTACGCGGTCGCGGCGGCGGCGAATATCGCGCTGTTTTTCGTGCTTGCATTCGTGTGTGACCTTTTAAAGCTGCGCCCGCGCTTAAACGGGCAGGAGCGATGACGCGGCGCGCGGTCGCGCTGTTTCTGGCGCTTGCGCTTCTTCTGCCCTGCGCATTTGCGGCGGAGGATGCACGCACGCAGACGCAGCAGGTGGTTTCTGCGCAGGCGGAGCATTCGTTTTGGGAGATGCTCTCGCTCACGCTTGCGGGCGAGGCGCTGCCGCAGGCGGAAATTGACGCATATTATAACGAAACCGTTGCGGCGCAAGGCGTGTTTCGCCTTGCGACCGATTTGAGCTGCCGCGTGCTGCTGCTTTCTGCGCTCGGCTATGACGCTAAAAATATCGGCGGTGTGGATCTGATCGCGCTGCTGCAAAACCACGCGCGCATGACAAACCAAGGTGTAAACGGACCGATTTTTGCGCTGATCGCGCTGGATTCGCTCGATTATGCGGATATTCCGGGCGCAAAATGGGATCGCAGTGCGCTGATCACGGCGATCCTATCGGCGCAGAACACAGACGGCGGCGTGGCGCTCAGCGCGGGCGAAAGCTCCGGCGTGGATCTGACCGCGATGGCGCTTTGCGCGCTGTCCGGGCACACCGCGCGCCCGAATGTGGCGGACGCGACGGAGCGCATGCTCGCCTATTTATCCGCCGCGCAGCGCGAGAGCGGCGGGTTTTCGCTCTATGGAAGTGAAAATTGCGAGAGCGCGGCGCAGGTGATCCTTGCGCTGCGCGCGATGGGAATCGCGCCGGACGATGCGCGTTTTGTAAAAAACGGGCACGGCGTGCGCGATGCGCTGGATGCTTTTCGGCTTGCAAACGGCGCGTATTGCCATGTGCAGGGAGGACGCGAAAACCGCATGGCGACTGAGCAGGCGCTGCTTGCGCTGCTTGCGGAGGAGCGCGAGGGCGCGCTGTACCGCCTGCCGGCGCGGACATTCCGCGATGAGGCGGAGATCGCCCCGTGGGCGCATGACTCGGTGCTGCGCGTTGCGGCAAGCGGCATCATGCAGGGCGACGGAGGCGCGTTTGTACCGCGACGGTCACTGACCCGGGCGGAAATGGCGCAGATCCTCGCCCGCGCGCTTGAACTTTCCGGAACGGAGGCGGCGTTTTCCGATGTGCGCGCAAGCGACTGGTATTTCAGCGCGGTCGCGGCGGTTTGCGAGCACGGACTGATGCGCGGCAGCGGCGGCGCATTTCGCCCAAATGACACGATCACGCGCGAGGAGCTTGCGGTCGTGCTGGCGCGTGCCGCGGGGCTCTCCGGGACGGCGGAAATCTCTGATCTCGCGGCGGTCTCACCCTGGGCGCGCGATGCGGTGCAGGCGGTGTATCACGCGGGGATCATGCGCGGCAGCGGCGGCGCGTTTCGCCCAAACGATACGGTCACACGCGAAATGGCGGCGACCGTAGTCGCGCGGATCTGGGAGGAATAATATGAAAAAAATACTGGCACTTGCGCTCTCCGCGCTGCTTTTGCTCGCGTCCTGCGGCGCGCCGCAGAATGCGGAGACCGATCATTCAAACGAAAATCCCCCGGCGGCATCGCAGGACTCCCCCACCGCGCCGGATCGCACAGCGCCTGCTGCGCCGGAAGAGACCACTTCCCCGGCGGAGGCTCCGCGCCAATCGTCCCCCACGGCGGACACGAAGGCAGACGCCAACGCGGACACAAAGGCGAACACAAAAGCAACCACGCCCCCGGCGGACACAAAGCCCGCCCCCGCCCCGCAGCCCGAGCCGAAGCCCGAGCCTGCGCCGCAGGCGCAAACGGTCACGCTCTCTGTGCAGGGCAGCGAGACGACCGGCATGATCCTGCCCGCCTGCACGCTCACGCTGCAAGAGGGCGACACGGCGTTTTCCGTGCTTTCGCGCACGCTGCGCGAGAAAAAAATCCAGATGGAATCCTCTGGAAGCGGCGAGAGCGTGTATGTCAAGGGAATTGCCAATCTATATGAGTTTGACGAGGGTCCGCAAAGCGGCTGGAGCTATCGCGTCAACGGGCAGATGCCTTCGAAGAGCGCGGGCGCGTATGTCCTTGCGCCGGGCGACCGGGTCGAATGGATCTATATATTGCAATTTGGTGAGGGATAACACATGAAACGAGGCTTTGCGGGGCTGCACCCGATTACGCAGCTTTGCTATTACTGCGGCGTGACGGCGCTGTGCATGACCGTGCGTCTGCCGCTTCTGCTCGCATTGCTCGCAGTGGTTTTGATCCTCTGCAACCTCCGGCAGGATCGCGGGCGGCGCATGCGCAAAAATCTTGCGCTGTATCTGGTTTCCGGCTTGGCGCTTCTGGTGCTCACGCCGCTGACCTCGCACCGCGGGGCGACGATTCTCTGCTATTTTATGAACAACCCGATCACGCTGGAATCGATTCTATACGGCGCGGTGAGCGGGCTGAGCGTGGCGGCGCTGCTGCTTGCGTGCACGTCGTTTCAGCTCGCGGTGGACGCCGATGGGGTGCTATATCTGCTCTGCCGCGCGCTGCCGAACACCACGATGGTGATTTTGACCGCGCTGCGCTTTGTGCCGCTGTTTCAGCGCCGCCTGCGCGAGATCCGCGAGGTGCAGGGCACGCGCCCGGGCAAAGAAGCGCATGGGGTGCGCGGCGGGATGCGTGTTTGCGGCATTCTGCTCTCCGGCGCGCTGTGCGACGCGGTGGCGACCGCACAGTCGATGCGGACGCGCGGCTATGGTCTTTCGCGCCGCAGAAGCTTTTATTTTCCATACAAAATGGATAAACGCAATACAATATTACTGTCTGTTATGATTTTTTTGCTGCTTTGCATCATTTTGCTGACCGGGATGGGCGCGCTGGAGGCGCAGCTGCTCCCGAAGCTCGCGCTTCCGACCTTCACGCCGCTGCGCGCCTGTGCGGCGGGATGCGCGCTGATGTTTGCGGCGATTCCGATTTGGTTGGGAGGTGCGCGCTATGGCGCTGCTCACGCTTGAAAGCGCCGGATACACCTATCCGCTGGCGGCGCAGCCTGCGCTTTCAGACGCGTCGCTCCGTATAGAGGAAGGGACGCTGACGCTGCTTTGCGGCGCAACCGGATCTGGAAAAAGCACGCTGCTGCGCATGATGAAAAAAGGGCTTTGCGACGCGGGCGAGCGCTCCGGCGCGGTGTATTATGACGGTGCGCCGCTCGATCAGCTCGCTGATCTGCGCGCGGTATGCGAGATCGGGTTTGTGTTTCAGGACGCAAATGCTCAGATCGTGATGGACACCGTGTGGCACGAGCTGGCGTTTTCTTTAGAAAATCTTGCGCTTTCGCAGCATGCAATGCGCGCGCGCATTGCGGAGATGGCGGCGTTTTTCGGACTGGAGCCGCTAATGGAAAAGCCGGTGGACACGCTGTCCGGCGGGGAGAAAAAGCGCCTTTGCCTCGCCTCGGTCATGATCCTTCGGCCGCGCGTGCTGCTGCTGGACGAGCCGCTCTCTGCGCTGGATCCGGTCGCCGCGCGCGACGTGGCGGACATGATCGGTCGGATCGTGCGCGAGCTGGGCACAACGGTGCTCATCGCGGAGCATCACATGGCGGAATGCCTGCCGTTTGCAGACGCGATGGTGTATTTAAAAGACGGGCGCGTCCTGGCGAGCGGCGCGGTCGACGCGGTTTGCGCCGAGATCGCGCGGCAGGAGCGCGCGCTTCTGCCCGAGCTGTGCGCGCTGTATTTCAAGGCGCCCTCCGGCGCGATGCCGCGCGACGTTGCGGCGGCGCGGCGCTATTTGCAGGGACGCGATTTTTCTGTTTCGCCGCGCGCGATAACTGCGCCGGGCGAGCGGGTTTTTGCGCTGCGCGAGGTGGATTTTTTCTATCCGGACGCGGCGCTTGCCACGCTGCGCGGGGTATCGCTCACGGCGCGGGCGGGCGAAAGCATTGCGCTGCTCGGCGGCAACGGCGCGGGCAAGTCCACGCTGCTCAAGCTGATGGCGCGCATTCTCGCCCCCACGCACGGCACGGTCGCGCTGCTTGGAAGAAAGCTGCGTCATTGGGAACGCGCGGCGCTTTATGAGCATATCGCGTATCTCGCGCAGGATCCGCGCCTGTATTTCACGCGAGACAGTGTGGCCGAGGAGCTTTCCGCCACGGGCGCGCCGCCGCAGGATATTGCGGCGCTTTCTGCGCGTTTTTCGCTTACCGCGCTGGCAGACGCGCGCCCGGAGGAGCTTTCCGGCGGGCAGCAGGAGCTGCTTGCGCTTGCGCTGGTTTTGCTTCCGCCCTCGAAAATCCTGCTGCTGGACGAGCCGACCGCCGGGCTGGACGCGGCGGCGCGGCAGGCGCTTTGCGCCCTGCTGGAGGAGCGGCGGCGCGCAGGCGCTTTGATTCTTTTCGCCACACATGATATGGAGTTTGCCGCGCGCGCGGCGACGCGCTGCGCGATGCTGTTTCAGGGCGTGCTGAGCGCAGACGCGCCCGTGCGCGATTTCTTCGCCGGGCAGTATTTTTACACCACGCCCCTGCGCCGCGCCCTGCGGGAGCGCGCGCCGGAGGCGCTGTGTGCCGAGGAGCTGATCCCATGCGGCGGTTGATTTTTCCCGCGGCGGCTTTCGCCTGCGCCGCCGCGTTTTGCTGGGCGGAGGCGTGGTATTTGCCCGCGGGCATTCTTGCGATTTTTGCCGCGATGCTGCTTCTGCTTCTGCGGTTTGAGGGCAAGGCGCTTCGCGCGGAAGAGCTGGTCATTCTCGCGGTGATGGTCGCGTTGGCAGCGGTCGCGCGCGTGCCGTTCGCCGCGTGGCCGAGCGTGCAGCCCACCTCGTTTGTGATTATCATGGCGGGCGCGGCGTTCGGCGCGGAGGCCGGCGTTCTGGTCGGCTGCGCCGCGGCATTTGTGTCGAACCTGTTTTTGGGGCAAGGTCCGTGGACCGCGTGGCAGATGGCGGCGTGGGGTCTGATGGGGCTGAGCGCCGGGCTTTTGCGCCGTATTTTGATGAAATACGCCCCGGTGCGCATGCTGTTTGGCGCAATTTGGGGCTTTTTATTCGGCTGGATCATGAATTTGTGGTTTGTGCTCAGCATGGGCGAGGCTTTTACGCCCGCGGCGCTCATCGCCGCCGCGGCTGCAAGCGCCTCGATGGATCTTGCCCACGCGGTCTGCAACGCCGTGCTGCTCGGTCTGTTTGGCGGCGCCTGGGGCAAAACGCTTTGCCGCACGGCGGAAAAATATGCGCTTTTCTGCGCGGCGCGGTTGCGCGCGGACGCAGTTTCTGATACACTATCCGGAGGAAAGGAGCTGGACATGCATGGAATGGATTCAGGTCGCGATCACGACCACGCCCGAAGGGATTGACCCGCTTTGCGGCGTGTTAATGACACTTGGCATCAATGGCTTTGAAATTGAAGACGAGGGCGATTTTCGCCGGTTTTTAGAGGAAAATAAAAAATATTGGGACTATGTGGACGAGGCGCTGCTTGCGCAAAAGCGCGGCGACACGCGCGTGAAAATTTATATCAGCAATAACGAATCCGGCGCGCAGCAGCTGCTTGCCGTGCGACAGCGACTGGATACGCTGCGCCGCGAGCATCCGGAATTCGGCACGCTCGCCCTCGCGCTGGTCAACATGTGCGAGGAGGACTGGGCGGAGAACTGGAAGCAGTTTTTCCACCCGCTTCCGGTCGGCGAGCGCGTGCTGATCCAGCCGGAATGGGAGCCGGCGGAGCGCACGAACGGGCGCGTGGTCTTTACGGTCAACCCCGGCATGATTTTCGGGACCGGCTCGCACCACACGACGCAGCTTTGCATTGAGCAGCTTGAGCGGGCAATGTTCCCGGGCGCGCGCGTGCTGGATCTTGGCTGTGGCAGCGGCATTTTATCGATCATCGCGCTGCTGCTCGGCGCGGGCTACGCCGAGGGCGTTGATATCGACCCGAACGCGGAAAAAATTGCCTATGAAAACGCGGCGCGCAACGGCATATCGCGCGAGAATTACGTCGTACACGCGGGCAATATTTTAGAGGACACCGCCCTGCAGGCGCGGTTTGCGCAAAAAAAGTTTGATCTTGTGCTCGCCAACATCGTGGCGGACGTGATCATTCCGCTTTCTGCGATCGCGCCGCGGTTTATGCATCGCGACAGCGTGTTTATCACCTCCGGCATCATCATGAGCCGCATCGATGAGGTGAAATCTGCGCTGGAAGAGCGGTTTGTGATCCGCTCCGTCCATGAGAAAAAGGACTGGGCGGCGCTGGTCTGCACGCCGCGCGCCGAATTTTTAAATGCGTAAATGCGCCCGTTTTTTCAATAATCTCCGCCTTTTTTGTGCATACTATAAATAATAGAAAAAGAGATTGTGTATAATACTGGACAAAAGGGCAAAAGTTTGATAAAATATAGTGTAATTTCTAAAAGATGGTCAGGTGGTCGGCGTGCCGAAGTTTTTTGTTCCGCATGAAAATATCATGGGCGATCATGCTGTGATCCTCGGGGCAGATGCGCGGCACATCACGCGGGTTTTGCGCCTGCGCGAGGGCGCGCGGCTGACTTTGTGCGACGGGGCGGGCGTGGATTACGCCTGCGAAATTCGCGCAGCGTCGGCTGAGGCCGTTGAACTTACCATTCTTTCCGCCGCCGCTTGCGAAAGCGAGCCATCTGTTGCGATCACACTGTTTATGGCGCTTCCCAAGGGCGATAAAATGGAATATGTCATCCAAAAGGCGGTGGAGCTTGGCGTTCGGCGCATCGTTCCGTTTTCGGGCGCGCGCTGCGTGGTTCGGCTCTCTGGCAAGGACGCGGAGCGGAAAGCTGAGCGCTGGCAAAAAATTGCCGCCGCGGCAGCGAAGCAAAGCGGGCGCGGCATCGTGCCCGAGGTTTGCGCCCCGGTCGCGTTTTCTGAGGTCTGTGCCGCCGCCGGTTCGGTTGATCTTCCGCTGTTCTGCTATGAATGTGAAGAGGAGCATGCGTTAAAGCGCGCGCTTTCCGCCGCGCTGTTCTCCTCCGCCGCCGTGGTCATCGGTCCGGAGGGCGGGTTTGAACAGGATGAGGTTTCGCGGGCGCGCGAGGCGGGCTTTCGCATCGTGTCGCTCGGGCGGCGCATTCTGCGCTGTGAAACCGCGCCGCTCTGCGCGATCTGTGCGATCCTTTACCATACAGACAATCTGTAAAAATTGGAGTGAATGATTCGTGAGTAACGGGAATAAGAAAAAAGAGCCGCAAAATCGGGCAAAAGATTATGTTACAAACAAGCTGCTTTGCGTATTCACGCTGGCATTTATCATGATCATCGCGCTGATGAACGTGAACAACATGATGCGCAGAACGGATACCTTTGTCGCCGTGTTCCACAGCATCGGTACGGTGGCATGGTGCATGCTTGGCGTTACGCTTCTGTTCACGGTGATCGCCATTGTGCGGCATGTGCACGGGAAGGACGATCGCTATCGCCTGCTTTCGGCGAAAAACCTCGCGGTCGTGCTCGGCTTCATCACGCTTTGCACCGGCGCGCTCGCCCTTGCGTTTAATGAGACCACGCTGCGCCTGCTTTATATTTTCATCCCCGCAGTCACGATTTTATACATTATTTTTTATAGCTACGCGCGCGATTTCTTTGTGCTTGCAACGGTTTCCGGTTTCGGCGCGATCGGTCTTTGGATGATGGGGACGGCGCTTTCCGGCGGCGCGGGCGCATCGCGCCTTTGGCTGATCATCGGGCTGATGCTCGCAGCAATCGCGATTATTACCGTGCTGACCATCGTCATTCAGGCAAACGGCGGAGCGTTGTTCCGTAGCGGGAAGTTCCGCGTCTTCACAGGGGGCGCGCATTATGCGCTGCTTTATAGCACATATGCGGCTCTGCTTGCGCTGACTGCGCTGACCTGGTTTTTGGCCGGGGCGATGATGTATTATTTCGTGATCGCGCTTTTGGTCTGGCTGGTCGCCGTTGGGATCTATTACACGTTGAAGGCGCTCTGATTTTTGCTTTATCGCGCGGGCGGCAGGCGCGTTGCGCCGCGCCGCCCGGCGCTTGCTTTGCTTTTGCGGAAAAATTGAAATTTTCCTTGACTATTGCGCTTCTTTCCGGTATAATGTCTCTTGCAGTCGGTTTTCCGCGCAGTAAAATTTCATGATATTTTCGACTTGGAGAAGTACTCAAGCTGGTCGAAGAGGCGCCCCTGCTAAGGGTGTAGGTCGCTAACGCGGCGCGGGAGTTCAAATCTCCCCTTCTCCGCCATCGTCGGGGCAAAGGAAGCTTTGCCCCGGCGTTCTTTTTTGCCAAAAGAACGTCATCCGCGCGCTTCTCCGCTGCGCTGCGGCGCGGGACAAGTGGTGCGTACCGACGCTGTCATAGCATCGGGGCAAAGGAAGCTTTTCCTCGGCGTTTCGCCATGCTGTGCGCGAAATGCTCATGTGCTTTTGCTCATGCATCCATGCGCGGAAGCATACACAAAGGCATGGTCTCTGCCCCCCTATCTCTGCTTCAAGCAACCGTTTTGCGCATGGGACGGAGCGCCCGCTGCGTTTTCTGCTTCTATGGCTTTCGCCGCGCGACAGCTTGCTGCTGCGCTGTGAGTATTATGCCTCCCCGCGAGGGACGCGCTGTTGCGCATAAAATAATGCCATCGGCTCCCCTCCCCTTGCAGACCGGGCGCGCCGATGGCTTTTTATTTTCTATTCTAAATTTCCGCCGCGTTTTGCCGCAAAATTATTTGACGATCAAAAGGACTGGACAGTTTTAGCCTCTGTTCCGTCCTTTTTTGATTTTACTCGCTAAGCTTCCGCGCGGCTTTCCTGAATGCGCCCGGCGTGACGCCGGTCATGCGTTTAAAAATATTGCTGAAGTACGCAGTGTCGCAAAAGCCGCAGTCAAGGCATATCTCGATCATCGACAGATCCGTTTCGGCAAGCAGCTTCCGCGCGCGGCAGATCCGCAGGTAATTGATATAAGCTTTCAAAGACCGCCCCGTAATTCGCTTGAAAATATACGAAAACGAGGAGGTCGACATCATGGCGACCTTGCAGATATCCTTGAGCGGGATATTCTGCGTATAATGTTGATCGATAAAGTCATGCGCCCTTTGAATTGACGTGCGATACTTGGAATAGAGATATGAATCCTCCTGCGGCGCGATCTTCGCATATTCCTCCACCAGCAGGGTCAGCAATTTAAGCAGCGTCATGCGGATATAGGGCAGCGAAAATTCAGAGATCGTTTGATATTCATTGAGCAGATCGCCGAGCAGCGCCTCGATCCGCAGGGTCGTTTCCTCATTAAATGTCAGAAAGGGATGCATCAGCGCCGCGTTGGCGAGCAGCGGCTTTAAATACATAAAATTGAAAAAATCGTCCTTATTATCTTGCAAGAGGTCGCTGATAAAGCCTTCTGAAAACTCACAGGAAATAAACCAAATATCTCCGGAATCGCGTGTGTCGATATTATGTGGAAAAAAGGGCGGTATGATCAAAAAATCGCCGCGTTTTTGCACGAAGCGCGCGCCGTTAAAATTTTGAATACAAGAATCATTGAGCACATACCAAAGCTGCATGCAATCGTGGACATGGCGCTCACACAAGGCGTGTGAGGTGTTTTTCCCGATCCAGAAATGGATCGGCTCCATGCGCAAATCGTGGTAGAGCTTATTGTTATTCCCCAAAAAGTTATCTTTTGTAACATAACGATTTCTGTTGGAAAACATACGCGATCCCTCCCCATATATTTATACCATTTCACCAAAGTAGATGCAAGCAAAATCATGTTTTTTGATAAAAATAGAAAATCGCACAAGAAATTCAATGATCGAGCAGATATAATGTTTTATGTGAATAGGAAGTATCCGAGGGCAGAGATTTAAAAAGAAAAGGAGATGGAGAGAATGAACGCACCCTGTAAATTCCTTCGTTTCTTATCTGTAGTGCTCATGCTATGCATGCTGACGAGCATGTTCCCGGCCGTGAGCGCAACAGAGCCCAGCGAAGAAACGAGACCGCAAAAAATTACAATTGATTTTGGGTCCTGCCTGAGCGCAGATCCCGCTCATTCTACCGATCCGAAGCATGCGACGATCGAGGACGATGGCTGGGAGCTGAACACGGCAGAGACCGAGGCATTCAGCAAAGGCATCGTCATGAAAGACATGGGCATTTTTGCCTCTACCGCGTGGATCACCACCGGGCAGACCGCGCTGTATCGCAAATTCACCGTGAATTTCGATGTGGCGGCAGACGGGTTTTATCAATTTGACGTATACGCCGTTTGCGCAAACGGAAACCGTGCGGGGGTCGTTCCCGCGATTGACGGGAAAGAATATGACATGTATCACAGCAACTACACCACAGTTTCTGATGACTGGGACAAAAAAGTTGCGCCCGTGGTCGAATCCGGATACGCCTATCTAACAAAGGGGCGCCACAAGGTTTCCTTTAAAGCGATTTATGGAAGCGATATCTACATCAATCGCGCAGAGCTGACGCCGATTGAGCCAACGGCGGAAGACGTTGATAAATTCGAGCTGACGGCAGGAGCGCTTGACAGCATCAATGAAACGCAGAGCGGCGAAACGACGCTTGACGTAAAATATAACACGAAGCCGGTCGCACTGCAAAACGCGGCGTATCTTTCCGCAACGTCAGAGCAGCCGGAGATCGCGACCGCGGAGATCGTGGTCGATCAGGCGACCAGCCAGGCAAAGCTGCGCGTGACCGGCGCGAAAGCCGGCACGACCACAATTAAAGTTGCGGTAACGCGCGACGGCGCTTCGAAGAGCATTGACGTTCCCGTAACGATCAACAGCGCCGCGAAGTCGACTGTGCTTGATTTTACGACCTGCTACAAGAACGGCCACGCCACGACCGATCCGTATCACGCGACGATCAAGGACCACGGCTGGGCGGTTGTGAAAAAAGAGACGAAAAAATTCTATCGCGAGTTCTTCTATAATGAATACGGTCTGTATGGTCACTGCCCATGGCTGAGCGAGGCGGACGTCGCCAAGCGCTACTGGGTGACCATTCAATTCGCGATCCCCGAGGACGGGTTCTACAAGGTCTCGGCGATCACCGGTCAGAGCGACGCGGCAGGGCGTTTTTTGGTTGATCTTGACGGGAAGCCGCTGAAAAAGATCGACAACGCGAAGGCTGCGGGAACCGCTTTCTCGCTGACCGACCCGCAGGATCTGGGCTATGCATACCTGACCGAGGGCAACCACAAGATTAAGCTTACGATTACATATAACCTCAAGCTCTGGCTCAATCAGCTGAGCTTTACGCCGTTTGAGCCGACGGAGGAGCAGCTGGCGGTTTCGGCGAGCGAGGTCGAGCCGGTCGATGTTGAGGCGAGCGTGCGCAGCACGATCACCGCGCAAATCGGCGAGCTTCCGGTTACCTTAACAAAGGACAACATCGAGATCACCGCGGGCGATCCGGATATTGCGACCGCTGCGCTGGATCTTACTGGCGAGAAGCCGGCGGTGAATATTACCGGCGTGTCCAGCGGCGACACGGAGATCGCTGTTCGCGTGAAGGTCGGCAGCGTGACAAAGCCGCTCACTATTCCGGTAACGGTCAACGCGTCTGGCGACGGGCCGCAGGCGTTTACGCTCGATTTCTCGGCGTGTAACCGCAAGGGGCACAGCACCGACATCGCCCATGCGACGCTTGACGACCACAACTGGGCGCTCAACGCAAAGGGAACAAAAAGGTTTTATCGCGAGTTCTTCTTAAATGAATATGGAATGTATGGTCACTGCCCGTGGCTAAGCGAGGCGGATGTTGCCAACCGCTACTGGGTGACGGTCGATTTCAAAGTAAAAACCGACGGGCTTTATAAAGTATCGCCCGTGATGGGCGAGAATTTGGCATCCGGTCGATTCCTGGTCGAGCTTGACGGTCAGCCGCTCAGGCGGATCGACGACGCGCTCAAGGTCGGGCAGGCGGAGATCACGCTGTCTGACCCATATGACGTGGGGTACGCATACCTGACCGCGGGGACGCACAAAATTAAATTCACTATTGTATATAACACCAAAATGTGGCTCAATAAGGTGATCTTCACGCCGATCGAGACGGATGGCAGCAAGATCGCGCTGGTCGCGGGCGAGCTTGCATCGCCGCCGGCAGGCGAAGATTCTTCCTGCACGCTCAGCGGCACCTATGATGGCGCGCCGTATGCCAATATCTCATTCGACGCGATCGAGGCGACGAGTGAAGACGAGAATATCGCCACGGTATCCATCACAGACGATGCAAATACCGGACTGAAAGCGCTTACTGTCCATGGTGTTAAATCGGGCAAAACAAGCGCGGCGATCACCGCGCGCATCGGCGAAAACACGCTGGTTCTTACCGTTCCGATCACCGTTCTGGCAGAACCGCAGCATGTGCATACTATCGATTTCACGCAGTGCGCAAAGGATGGACACGCAAGCGACGTGACGCATGCAACGCTTGAAACCTGCGGCTGGGCGTACAACGCAGAAAAAAGCCAGGATCCGAGCGAAAACAAGCTGCTTGAGGTCAATGCCGGCGGATTCCTTGCGACCAGAAATAAAACGACGGTAGACGGCAGCTATGATTATTACAATCAGGCCATCGATTTCTACATCCCGGAGGGCGGCTATTACACGTTCCAGTATGTCGGCACCGCCGCGGCGGGAAACAGCTGGACGCGCATCGTCGTCGACGGGCAGGCCATGACGGGCGGCTATGGCAAAAACACCTTAACGCCCGGTAAAATTTATTTAGACAAGGGCGCGCACACGCTCGCGCTTCAAATCACAACGGGCACCAGCATCGCGCCGGCGAAGCTCGTGTTCGCAGAAGAAATCGTAGAGCCGGGCGGCATGACCGTGAAGACCGGAACGCTCGCCGCGGTAAATGAAGGCATGTCTGAAACGACATCTCTTCTCACCGCGCTCAAGAGCGGCACCCCGGTTTCCTCAAGCAAGGTGGATCTTCGCGCAACCGTGCGCGACGCGGAGATCGCGCAGGCATCTATCGCGCTGAGCGCCACCGGCGAGGAAAAAGAGCTGACAGTTAAGGGCTTAAAAGAAGGAAAAACGACCATCGACGTTTCGCTTTATATGTGTAACCGCCTGGTCAGCACCTGCGAAGTGCCGATCACGGTTCGCAAATCAATTTTTGATCACATTGTCGTAAAGGCGGAGGACGGCCGCGTGATCGGGCTTTCCGCGGGCGGCACGCAGCTTATCGTGAACGCCTATGACCCGGATGGGCTCAACGTCAATATGGAGCAGGCGAAAACCACGTATACCAGCAGCGCTCCGGACATCCTCAGCGTGACGGAGAGCGGCGTAGTCATCCCGCATGCGATCGGTCGGGCAACCGTGACCGTATCCATGACGATCGGCGACGTGACGCAGACCGCATCCATCGAAATGACCGTGAAGGACAAAAAGACGTCCTCGACGATTTACACCCCGGAGATGATCGAAGCCGCGCGCGAAAACGTGAAGACTTACAGCTGGGCGGTTGCAAACGCAAATGCCGTGCTCAAAAAGGCAGAGCGATATGTCGGGCAGGAGGAGACGCTTTGGAACCTGATCCCAACGCAGGAGCTGCCGCGCAGCATCACGGTCGGCTGGCGTCTTGATCCGGAGGCGTATACCTGCCGGTATTGCAGGTGCGATCTGCGCGCGAAATACGGCCTGTATTCCTGGCTGATCGATGCGCTCAACGACCCGTGGAAGATCCAGTGCCCGGACTGCCGCCGCAAATTCCCGTCGAACGATTTCGGGAAGTTCTATGAGAGCGGCATTGACGAGCATGGCTTCTGGAGCTATGAAAAGGCAAAAGAGAACGGGCAGGAATATTTAAAGAACATCCTCTACCCCGAAAAGGGCGAAGGCTGGGGCGTTGACGACGGCTGGGGCTACCTCACCGGAAAGACCTGGACCGACGGCTCGCGCAGCGGTCCGGAGGCGCATTCTTACATCGCATATTATCACCATTGGGGCATCTGGCACAACCCGAACGGACTGGTGCAGAACGCGCTGGAAAACTGCTCGCAGGCATATCTCTATACCGGCGACATCCGCTACGGGCGCGTTGCGGCGATCGTTGCAGACCGCGTTGCGGACATTTATCCGACGATGTATACCGAGCCGTATTATCCGGCGTTCTTCCCGAACTGGAAGCGCGGAAAAGCGGTCGATATGACTTGGGAATGCGCGGGCTCGAAGAATCTCGTTCGCTCGTATGACAAGGTTTATGACGTATATGACGATCCGTATGTCGTGAACTTCCTCGCGGAAAAGGCGGAGAAGTATCACATGGAGAACACGAAAACCTCCCCCGCGCTGATTCGCGAAAACTGTGAAAACGGCATTCTGCGCGAGGTGCTCAAGGCCGCGCAGGAGGGCAATATCAACGGGAACTTCGGCATGCATCAGTCGGCTGTGATTGACGCGGCGGTCGCGCTCGACTCCATGCCGGAGACCAAGGAAATGATCGACTGGGCGTTCCAGACCGGGGCGCAGATCTCCGACGGACCGGTTTACGGCGGCAACATCACGAAAAAGATGATCGACGATGTCTCGCGCGATGGTCTTGGAAACGAGGCTGCGCCGGGCTATAACAACGGCTGGGTCGGCAACATCAAGATCTTTGCGGATGTGCTGGCGAATTATCCGGGCTATGAGGAGGTCAACCTCTATAAAAACCCGAAATACCTCAAGATGCTGAAGGGCGCGTTCCCGCTGACGCTTTCGCGCACCTACACGCCGGATATCGCAGACTCCGGATTGACCGCGTCGAAATCGATTCAGGTCACGCTTTCCAATATCGTCTCTGCGTATCAGTACACCGGCGATCCGGAATTCGCGCAGTTTGCGTATTTCCTCAACGGAAATAAGGTAGACGGCATCAATACCGGGATCTATACGAAGAATCCGGAGGCGATTCAGGAAGAAATCCAAAAGGTGATCGACACCTACGGCGAGTGGGACGGCTTTGACAAGAGCACGCAGATGGCGGGCTATGGCTTTACCGCGCTGAAGGGCGGCTCCTACTACCCGGCGCAGCAGAATGTGAACAGCATCAACACGCAGCGCAACTTCTGGATGTATTACGGCATCGGCGTCGGACATGGCGGCAAGCACGGACACGGCGACGCGCTGGAGCTTGGGCTGGATGCGTTCGGCCTCAATATGGCGCCGGATCTCGGCTATCCGGAAGCGTGCGACGGCAGCGACAAGTATACCAACCAGGCGCTCTCGACGATCACGCACAACACGGTCGAAGTTAATGCCAAGCGCCAAAGCGGCATGGCGACGAACGGAAAGCCGATGCACTATGACGGAAACGGCCGCGTGAAGCTGATGGACGTTGACGCACCGCAGGCAAACGGCGTGGGCGTGACCTCGATCTTCCGCAGAACGGTCGTCATGGTCGATGTGTCGGATGAAGTGAGCTACGGCGTGGACTTCTTCCGCGTCAAGGGCGGAAACGAGCATGTATACAGCTTCCATTCGCTCTCTGACACGATCCATGAGACCGAAAATCTTGAGCTGGTCAAGCAGGTAGATGCAAACGGAGAATACGTCGGCTCGTATGCGGGCCCGGATGTTCCGTATGCAACCGCGGGCTCAAACTCCGGTTATGCATGGGTGAAAAACATCCGTCAGGATTCGGCGGTGAAGGACGATACCTTCGCGGTTGATTTCAAGGTGATGGATCAGTTCAGAAACATTCTCCCGAAGGCGCAGGATCTGCACCTGAGACTGACCATGCTTCCGAGCACAACGCTTACGGACGTTTCGCTCGGCACGGTCATCCCGCCGCAGCGCGACGGTAACCCGACCTCGCTGGAATACGTGCTCGCACGGCGGCGCGGCACGAATCTGGACAGCATGTTCACCTCGATCATCGAGCCGTATCGCGATGCGCGCTATATCATGTCGCAGGAGCTGGTTCCGGTGACGCTGGCGGACGGCAGCGCGGTTGCCGACGGCGCGGATATCGTGCGCGCGGTCAAGGTCACGCTGGATAGCGGACGCGTGGACTATATCGTCTATGCAACGAACAATACGGTCGAATATCGCGTGGATAATACGTTTGATTTCCAGGGCTTCATCGGCGTTTACACGCTGGATGGCGACACCCCGAGCTATTCCTACATGAACGACGGCACGAAGATCGGCGATCTGACCGGCGAAGCTGCATACACCGGACGCGTGGAGCGCTTCACCAAGGATCTTTCGCTCGAGAACAGCATCACCGTTGCGTTTAACCAAGATGTCGATCTTGACCGACTGGAGAGCAACTTTATCTACATTGAAAATGATGGAACGCAGAACGCGGCATACCCGATCTACGGCGCGGTCAAGAACAATGACGGCACGGTCACGCTCGATATCGGCGATATCACGCCGATCCGCTCGAGCCGCACGGTCGTCGGGCTTGACGCGACCTACAACTACAACATCACCGAGGGGCAGAGCTTCCGCATTCCGCTGCCGACGGAGAATAACGGCACGCCGGTCTTTGAGCCGATCGCGGATCAAACGGCGGAGGTTGGCTCTGAGCTGAAATTCACCGTATCGGCGATCAGCCCGGCGGGCAAGGAGCTGACCTACAGCAAAAAGGA
>CAKUEM010000014.1 GCA_934646115.1 uncultured Oscillospiraceae bacterium | reverse complement strand
GTGAACGCCGCATAATTCTTGCCCAGCTGCGCGGAATCCGGAATCCAGCTGAATGTCCGGGTCGCCGCATCAAAGTTTGCGCCGCGCGGCAGGGTCTTTGCAGAATATGTCAGCGCACGTCCCGCCGGGCTCTCCGCCGAAACGGTAAATTTCAGCTCGGAGCCTGCTTCCGCGTTTTTATCTTCGATCGGCGCGAAGATCGGCGCATCATTCGATTCCGCCGCAAGCGGCATGCGGAACGCATTCCCCTCCGCGAGCGTATAGAGATATCCTGCGCTCTGATCCGTGCTGTCCTTCAGACCATAGATAAACGTGCAGTCGCCCACGCTTGCCGTTACCGTGTTTTCGTTAACCGCTCTGATTTCGAGCAGCTGATATGCCGCGTTATACTCCTTGCCGTTCGCCACATAGATAAACTGGTTCTCCAGCTTCTCCGGCACGATCGGCTGATCAAATTGCAGCGTGATCTCATTGTCAAACGCCAGATCCTTCGTGAAATCAACCACACGCCCGCTATAAGCCGCCTCGCTCTTCAAATCGCCGAGCTGCGTGCCATCGTTTACATAGCTGTAAATCACTTCGCCGTCTTTCATCATGCAAACGCCAACAAAGCCGTTAAAATCAAACGCATCATCCACGCGATAGGTTTTCGTTTGATTCGCCGCATATACGATATAGTCGATGCGCCCGCTCTTCATCGTGATCTTCACTGCGCGCACGCTCTCATCGTTTGACACATCCGCGCCGCTCTCATCCCGGATGCGGGTCACGCGCTCCATCGACTCGATATAGCGCTCGGTATCATACGGCTCAAACACCGTAGTAAACAGCGAATCGAGATTCGTGCCTGATCTGCGCGCCAGCACATATTTCAAGCTCTCCGGATTATGGTTGCGCTGCGCCGGGATTCCATCCGCCAGCGCGACCTCAGACAGGGTAAAGCTGTTGAGCATGGTCATGCGCAGGTGCAAATTGCGCGTCTCCCGGAACTGATTTCTAAAATCCTTGATTTGGAAATCCACGGCGATGTTCTTTTCCTCTACCGCCCGGTCGCGCTCTACATTCTTCAGCCAGCTGAAGCCATTGCTGATGCCGGTCGTGCCGTAATTGACGTTCGGACCCACGTAAGAGCCGATATACTCGCCGTTGCCGTTCGCCTGCTTCGTGAATTCCAGATTCTCTGTCTCAAAAATTTCGTCTGCGAGCGAATGGAACGAATATAAATGCTCATTGCCGCCCTTCACGCGGAAGAAATCCACGCCATAAGACACATCGTCATCCACATTGACCATGACCACGCTTCTGCGGTAAATGCTGGTCGCGCCATAGCGCGTTGGCGCATCGACGTCCATCAGCTTCACAAGCCCGTCGCCATCATAATGGATCGGCGCATCCACGCGCGTTTTCTCGTAAGTTTGACGCCGATCGTTTACAAGAACCGTGTTGTGCGCGATCGTGCCCTGCCCCCAGTTATAATAGTTGTCGCTCGTCGTATCGATCGGATACCCAAGCTCCGGCGCCATATCGATGCCGAAGGCGCGCATGCCGAGGTTTAATCCGTCATAATGTCCGTGGGGTGCGTTGTTTCCATAAAACATCCAGAAATCGCGCTGCGTATCGATCGGATCAAGCTTTCCGGCGACCTTGCGCGTTGTTCCGTCGCGCAGGATGGTAAAGCCATAGCCGCCGAGCTGGTTGCTCTGGTCAAAATTATATTCGCCATGCTCCGCGATCACCTCGCGGATATCATCGCCGACGGAGTTCGGATTCTTCGTGAAAATATCATAGTGAAGATTGCTCACGTCGCCGTTATAGAAGAAGTATACGATCTGCGCCATCAACGGATCCTGCGTATGCTGGAACGCCTTAAGATACAGCGATGGGCGGAAATTGCGCGTGGTATCCGCCACGCTTGCCGAGTCACCGATCGCCGCGGTCTGTCTGCGCCCAAGCGTCAGCGGCGGCGGAGACGCAAGCATCTTGATATATTTGGGGTTCTTATAGAAATCCGCCGTTGGATAGCCCTTATACCCCGCCAGCGTATCCACGATGTCAGACAGGCCGCCCACCCAGATGTTGCAGTATTGCGGCGCGACCTCGGTGGTCGCCAGCCCGTCGCGGTTCACATCTGACATGATTTTCGCCATGATGTTGCCGCCGGTGATATTATGACCCTGATATACATTCTCGCCGGCGCGGAAATTCCAATCGAGCATCTCGCGCGTTTCCGGCATGGAATCCAGCACGACCGCCGCCATGGCGACCGCACTCTGCGTCATACCGAAGTTTCCGTTGAGCTTGCCGTTCTTTGCCGCGCGGAACACCTCGCGCACAAGCCCGTCCTCGCAATTTTCGCGGATAAATTCTGCGCTGGATTTGGTGTTTTTCATCTGATACGCCTCTGCCTTTTTCGACAAAAAGCTTATCACATACGGGTCTTCATACACCGAGAAGAACGCATCATAACTCCGCGCATAGTTGCTCGCATTCTGATTTTCCCAAATCAGATCCACGGTCTTGCCCTGCGGCACATAGCCATCGATCTTCACCGCAGCGATCGGCTGCAGCTGCCAGCGATAGGGATTGGTATCCATGTCCGGATACACATCGGCCACGCGATCGAGCAAAATCGCGCCCACTCTGCCATATTTGCTCTCGCCGGTATAAAGATAGGCATCGCGCAGCGCATCCAGCGCAGTGTTTACCGTTCCGTTCGCGTGCCAAATCGCCCAGTGGTTATAATACGAAATATAGGTATGCACCTCCGGCGTCCCATCCGGATAAGTCCGCCCGGTCACATAACCGTAGCCGTCGTCTACGCCCCAGCCTTCGCCCTTATCCGGATAGAGGATATTCTTCAGATATCCATCCTCACCGGCGGCAACAAGCTCTGCGTTTTTCTGCTTCGCGAGCTCATAGCGGAAGTTGCCATGCTCATCCAGACCGAGCTCATAGAACTTGCCGAAATCGTTCGACGGGAACTGGCGGCGGCAATCCGGGCACTGCACCTTCCACGGCGTTTCAAACACATTGTAGCGCCACGGATAGGCGCTGCCGTATTTCTGCACGATATTCACGCCGCAATACCGGCAATATGCCACCTCCGCATCGCTGCGGTATCCCACATGGTAGCTGCGCGGCAGCTCCTGCGTGGTGACCAGCGTCCACAAATCGTTTTCCTTGCCGATAAAACGCTCCGCCTTGCTGACCGCGTTGTCCCGCATGCTGCGCGCCCACGCGTAATTTTCCACATTTTCGCGCGCCGCCGCCACTTTTTCCGCCGTGTAATAGGAAGACTCGGTCTTTCCGTTTGTCACGGAAAGCTCCATCTCGCCGACTACCGTCGCGCCGTTCATCGTAACCGTCGCCCGGATCGTGGTCGTTCCTGCCAAAAGCGCGGTGACCGTGCCGTCCTGCGCAATGGTCGCGACCTGCTCGTTGGAAGAGTGATACTGGATCGCCGTGCCATATGCCGCCGCCTTCTCCGCGCTGATCTCAAGATCATCCTCGTCGAAGAAACGGACGGACGTGCTCTGCACGCTGCTGTCCGGCTGCATTTTGCGCAGGGAGATCGTGTTGGTCTCGTTTCCTTTAAGCGCGATCTGAACTCTTGTCAGCGTGCCGCGCTCTTCGATCGTAACCGGAACGTCGCAGCTTGCGCGCGCAACGCCCGCATAGCTCGCGGTCAGATGCAGCGTCGTTTTGCCCGCGCGCTTTCCTTCAACCACGAGGTAGCTTTTCCCTTTGCGGTGAACGACCGTCGCCTCGCAAAGCCCCGGCTCGTCCGCCGTGGTGGCGAATTCCCAGCCATACAGTTCTTCTTCCGTGCCGTCCTGATAAGTCGCGCCGAGCTCGACCTCGCAGGTGTTATCCACCTTGACCGTCGGCACAGCCCCGGCAGTCATCGTCAGCTCAGGCAGCGCATCCACCGGTTTTAAAATCACGCCGCCGATATAAAGACGCGGGTCTGCCGCGGTGCATTCGCTGTTTTTACCGATGATCTCCCATGTAACGGTATAATCGCCCGCCTCAATGGGCATCGTTTGCAGCTTGGTTTCTTCATTCAGCGTGATCTTTGTGTTGTCCTTGCCCGGAAGGATCATATCCCGTGTGCCCAGCGCATATTGCGCCGCTCGCGGGTTCTCCGCATCAGCCGGCGCGAGATACACCCGCATGATACCCGCCATGCAATAGAGCGCATTGTGCGAGATCACGTCATAAATCCCGCTCTCCGGAACGCGGATTTGGATCGCACCCCAGATCCCGTCGCCCATCTCGAGCGCCGATCCATATGTGTCGTAATAATATTTCCAGGTCGGCTCTTTCGCGCCCTCTGGCGCGCCCATACCCGCGAAACGCCATGTGGCGCTTATCGCCCCGGGGCGCAGCTCCTCCCCGGAAGAGGGGATTGTTTTCAGATAATCATCCGCATCAGGGACGGTTTTTTCCGCCGGGACCGTGCCCAGGATCATATAGTTATACTGGTTCGTGCTTTTCACCGTGGTGTCATAAACCATCACCGCGCGCTTTGCCTGTGTCCGATCGCCCTCGGCAGACGCGGTAACCGTCAGCGCCACATTGCCGGACTTTTCGCCCTTCAGCACAAGCGTGGCATCGCCCGGCTGTGCCCCCGGCTCTACACTCGCCGAAAGCAGACCGCTCACAGAAAGATTGGCAGAAATATCCGCCGCCACGCCGACGCTCTCGCCCTTTCGAACCATCTCTGTTCGCATCGGAATACGAAGCGTTTCGCCCTTTCGGATCTTATCCGGCAGCTCCATCGTCACACGAAGCGTCGCGCTGCTCGCAACAGAAATCGAAACCTTTGCCCGCACGCTGCGCTCTTGATCGTCAACCAGATCGATCGTCGCCTCGGTCTCGCCCTTCTTCTTTCCGGTCACATGCAGGAAAAGCTCGTCGCCCTCCGCAGCAAGCTTCGCGGTCGCAATGCTCTCGTTCTCCACAGACACCGTGCCGCTCAGCTTCCCCGCCGGAACCGGTGTGTCCTCATAGTCCGTCACGGGAAGCGCAAGCTTCCGCGTTTCGTCTGCCACAGTATCCACGCGCTTCGGAAGGGAAACGCGCAGCGTGCTTTTCACGAATTTCAAATCAAAGGCGCGCAGCGACAATACTGCTCCCCGCGTTTGCTGAATAAACTCAATCAGATATTCACCCGCCGGAAGCGTCGCCTCGCCGCCCTCCAGCGTTTGCTCTTCATAGCCGCCCGCTGTGATCTGCATGGTTTTATTATAAACCTCCGCGCCGGGTATGCGCGTCTGCTCATCATAAGGATAGATCAAAACCTGAAGCGGAAGTTCCATATTCGCCGCCGCGACCGCTTTGAAATCAAATTCGCCGCCGACCGGGACGCGAATACGCAGCTGTATACGCCCCGGCTGATACATGCACAATCCGTGCGCGCCACCTAAAAAGCGCATGTAGCCGTTGCCCAGCGCATCATTCGCGCTATTGACGCCGAGCATGCTCCAACCGTAGAATTTCCAGGGCGCGCTTGGGGTCCCCGGCTCGATCTCGCCGGGCGCGCCGCTCGCGGTCTGGTTATATGTATTCAGAAACGGAGCAACCGCGTCATTCTTCCCCGCGGCATATGTGTTTATTTTTTTGAAATCATAGTGCAGCGATTCTGCGCCCTCATTTTCCCGAACCACGCGTACCGGAAGCTCATAGGAAAGCGGGATCTCTCCGGTCGTTTTTACCGAAAGCTTGCCTGTGCCCGCAGCAACGCCGCGCACCGTGACCGTTCCGTTTGCTTTGTCCGTTCCAATCACCTCGAGCACAGACGAATCCGCCGTCACATTGATCGAATCAGACGCAACAGAAACCGCGTTCCCGCCCGCAGAATACAGCGCGATCTCTCGCTCCTGCCCAACCGTGACCGGCGCCGGCGCAACGCCCGGCGAAACCACGTTGAGACGCAGCGCGTCGATCAGGCACAACCTGCCCGCCGTCACGCTCTTCACGGCAAGGGTATATTCCCCCGCCTCGAGATAATGAACCCCCGCAAGCGGAATAGACAAATTCCACTGCGCTTCCTTCGCGTATGTATCGATTCTGCCAAGCGCGATCGGCTCCGCCCCGTCCTTCTCCAGCGAAAGCTCGATCTCACCGGCGTTGTCCTTATAGGAAGCAATCAGCTCCGCCTGATAATAGCCGGATGCGGGCACCTGAATGTCCAGCCGGAACGTCGCCTCCGCGCCGCCATTATACATCGCGATGCCATAAGCCGGGCTGAGATAGCGCATATATCCGGTTTTTCCCTCCGTGTAGCTTGCGCTGTTATATTTCCACGGATCGCTGTAAATATAAATCGAGTTCTGCCCCTTCATGCCGTAGGTATTCACGTCATAAGACGTCACCTTGTCCTGCAGGAACGTCGGAGACGTGTCGTCATTGCGCGCAACTTTTGTATTTGATTTGATAAAATTATAATACAAGTCGCGCGGAGTCTCCTCCGCCGCTGCGCGCATCGTCTGTCCCGGCACGCAGACTGCGCCCAAAAGCAGACTGAGCGCCAGGATCATGCTGGCCAAGCGCTGTGCAAATACGTGGCGTGTTCTCTTCATAACTTTTCCTCCCCAAATAAATTCTCGGCTGATTTTTCTTTGCAGCTTGCAGATTGTTGTCTCAACCCTCGCTCATATTGCAGATTGCTAGATGACTATGTTCCGATTTTGTAGAAAGTCCGCGCGGTTTCGCAACACTTCTGACGAATGTTCCGCTATTTTATCGCTTTATTTTAGTTAATCATACTATAATAGCTTGACAAATACCACTGCTGATTGTTAAAATAATCGTGTATATCGCTAGATATGTGAAGAAGGAGCGATGATTCGATGAAAAACATACAAAAAAACGTGCGGATTTCGCCGTTTGAAACACATAAGCAGTATGATTTTATCACAGGGCGCGGTGAAGATCAGCACCAGGACGACCCCGGCGAAGTCATCGGTCCGCTCATTCGCGAGTTTTATGCGCTGAAATATTGCAAAAGCGGTCGCGGGACATTGATCGTTAATGACGAAACCTTTCCCGTCCGTCCCGGGCAGTGCTATGTGCTGCTTCCCGGCGATATAGTCACGGAGATCGCCGATGAAAATGACCCGTGGTGCTATGCGTATATCGTGTTTATCGGCAGCCGCGCCGGCATGTTTTTTCATCAGCTGGGCATTTCATCGGCTGCGCCGCTTTTCCCGTGGTCTGAAAACGCAAGCTTTCTCGCCTGTCTTGAAACGATCGGCCGCGCCTGCCTGAATCCATGGATTCTGAGCGAGCCCAAGCGAATTGCCTACGCATACCTGATTTTAGACGAGCTTTCCAGCTATTATAACGGAAATCTGCCAAATGCGATGAGCGTTGCGGAGAGTTATGTAGACAGCGCCTTGATTTTTATGGAGGAAAACCTCTCGCAAAGCATCACAGTTGCCGATGTTGCCGCGCATCTCGGCCTCAACCGCAGCTATTTTGCAAGTATTTTTAAGCGGCAAATGCAGATTACGCCGCAGGATTATCTGGTTCGGCTTCGAATCAGCCGCGCCTGCGAGCTGTTCGCCTTCCCGCACGCAACGGTAGCGAGCGTTGCCAATTCGCTCAATTATGACCCGTCGGTCTTTTTCCGCCATTTCAAGCGGATCGTGGGCATTTCTCCCTCTGAATATAAGCGGCGCTTAAATGAAACACATCGCATATTTTAATTGAAAAAGCGCTCGACGCATCATGTGCGCCGGGCGCGCAAAAGAGCTAAAACGCATAGCCCGCATTCGTTTTAAAATCGCTGTCCCGCCCTGCTCCCCGCCCGCAAAAAGCACGCGAACTCACCATAAATGTCGGCGTTAACAGTATGTTTCGCCCTGCTCCCCGCCCGCAAAAAAGCACCCTCCCGATCGCAACGCGCATCTTGACAGTATGCATGGTTTAAGCTATACTAATTGTTAGATTTTCTTATATGCGGGTATGGCGGAACTGGCAGACGCACCAGACTTAGGATCTGGCGGAGTGATCCATGCAGGTTCAATTCCTGTTACCCGCACCACGTCGCTGCGGACGGCATATCGCTCGCAGCGACTTTTTTATTAAACAGTTACTTCTCGTTCATTCTGTCGCAGCCATTTTCCAAATCGAACCCGCCGCGCAGGCTTTGCTTCGGTTTTTCCCCCGGATATCACGGCATTTTCGCGCTGTATCAGAATAATGCGCCGTTTCCGGCGCGCAAAACCCGCCCTGTCTTTTAGGGCTTTGCAAGCAAAGCGCTGCCTTCTCCGCTCCGCGCAACCCCTCCCCCCTGCGTGAACATCACATCGCCGCAGCCTATTTCACAATAAGAACGGAGGTCTTTTTATGATTGCAGCACAGATTTCCTCGCTTGAAAAAATCAGAACCGCGGAGGACATCCCGGCAGAGCGGCTTTCCGAAACGGTTTTACTTCGGGGTGAAAGCTTCTCGTTTCAAATTGTGTTTCTGTCTGATGAATTCAAAAGAGGCAAGATCGCGGTCGATTCCGCATTGGCAGAGCACATTGCGCTATATTCCGTCCGCGATGCGGTCATGGATTTGCCAACGCGTGCCGACGCAGACGACGATTATATCACAAAAGCGCCGGGTCTTATGCCCGATATCCTGCTGCCGCTGGAAGATCAAAGCGATCTGCTTTCCGTTGACGCAAAGCCTGCGTCCGTTTGGGTCAATATCCGCATTCCCGAAACATGCGCTGCAGGCACATATTCCGTTTGCATCTCTTTCACATCGCTGGATTCTGCGCCGGTTTTTGCGCAGACCTCGCTCAATATCCGCGTGCTTGACGCAGCGCTGCCGAATACCGATTTTTTATACCTCCAATGGCTGCATGTCGATTGCATTGCGCTTGCGCATAACGTGGAGATCTATAGCGAGGCACATTGGGCGCTCATCGATCAATATCTGCACAGCGCCGCCGAAATTGGGGTAAGCGCGGTTTTGACCCCGGTGATCACGCCGCCGCTCGATACCGCCGTCGGGATCAAACGCCCCTGCGTACAGCTGGTTCGTATCGAGCAATGCGGCGAGGAATATCAATTTGATTTCTCGCTGCTCAAGCGTTGGATCGCGCTGTGCCATAAAAACGGCATCCGATATTTCGAGATCTCCTGCCTTTTCTCGCAGTGGGGGCTTGAGCGCACGCCGAATATCATGGCGTATAAAAATGGCGCGCCATTTTACCTGTTTGACGAGACTGTTTCAGCGCGTGATGCGCGATACGCTGCTTTTTTGGCGCGCTTTCTTCCGGCGCTGCTCGCGTTTTTCAAGGCGGAAGGTGTGGACGACCGCTGCCTGTTCCATATTTCCGATGAGCCGGGAGCGCAGCATCTTGAAAATTATCGTTACGCCCATGCGCTGGTGACCGACCTTTGCCCAACTCAAACCTTTATCGACGCGATTTCAGACATCGATTTTTATGAAACAGGTCTGATCACAACGCCGGTCGTTGCGATCAACCATATTGAGCCTTTCTTGAGCAAAAATATCCCCAATCTGTTCGCCTATTATTGCTGCTCCCAATACAAGGAGGTTTCCAACCGTTTCCTCGCCATGCCGTCTTACCGCAACCGGATCATTGGGCTGCAGCTGTATAAATACAACATCAAGGGATTTCTGCACTGGGGCTTTAATTTTTATCTCAGCCAGTTTTCCTACTATCCGATCAATCCATATATCACCACGTCGGCGGACGGCGCTTTCCCTTCGGGCGATGCATTTTTGGTGTATCCCGGAAAAAACGGTCCGCTGCTTTCGCTGCGCGCGCTGGTGTTTCAAGAAGCGCTGCAAGATATGCGCCTGTGCGCCCTGTTAGAAACTTATGTCGGCAGAGAGCGCGTGATCAAGCTGATCGACGAAAGCGCCGGCATGGATCTCACATTTTCAAATTACCCGCGAAACAGCAGCTACCTCCCCGCGCTTCACAGAAAAATCAAAGAGCAGCTCGCGGCGCTTTTGAAATGACGCAAGCAAAAAGGCAAATCATAGTAACATAAATTTTTGTAGCCGAAAGGGCTTTTGCCTGCGCAATACAGGCAAAAGCCCTTTCGGCCCTTATTGCAAAAACAGCGCAACGCGTCTTTCAAAAAATCCGCAGCCGCCTGCGTGCAATTTCCCGGTAAATCCGCGGATCAAAATAAAAAACGAGGCTTGCCACCTGCAACACATACAGGTGACAAGCCTTTCCAGTTCCACAGTTTTACAGTTTTGCAATTTCAAATTTTTACGATTACACATTCCTTAAAATCAATCGCACATCTCTAAAAACTCAAAACGTGTCACGGTGAAGCACCAATCGACTCGGTGCTTTAAAAGACTGCCCATCCTGGCCCATTGGACTCACCGCCTTTCTTTTTGTTCTAGACGATTCTAGATCGTTCCTTACGATTATAGTATACATCAAGCACATGAAATGTCAATATAATTATTGATTTTTTGGCAAATTTGCACATTTATTTTGTGCACTTTTTACAAGAGTAAGCGCGGTGGCTGTATGAGTTGTGTTCTCCTCTCGCGCGATCAACCAACCATACGCGCCAGCTACTGGCAAATTCCATGCGTTTTTTGTCTGTTCCGCAAAAATCGGCAGCACCCCCGCTGTAATCCTCTTTAAATGCGTTTTCGAAAACGCATTCTAAGAAGATCTTGAAAAATACACGCATAATATCAATACCCTGGCTGGATTTAAGCGTAAAACATCAAGCTGTGCGCTGCGTAATTGATTACCAATAAAACACATGATTTAAACGGGAGTATTTCAGTACCTATCAGATCTTTTTTGAAGGGACAGTGCGACATCACTTTTTTCATCTCCGGCATGCTCTTCTCGCAGCAAGGCGCAAAAAAGCGATCCGGAAGCCAAAGCTTCCGGATCGCAATCATGTAATTTAAGCAAAATTACTTCTGCTCAACCGCGATAACAACGCCCGAACCAACGGTTCTGCCGCCTTCACGGATAGCGAAGCGGAGACCCTCTTCGATAGCGATCGGGGTGATGAGCTCAACATCCATATCGACGTTGTCGCCCGGCATGCACATCTCGGTGCCTTCCGGAAGGGTGATAACACCGGTAACGTCGGTCGTACGGAAATAGAACTGCGGACGGTAGTTGGAGAAGAACGGCTTATGACGACCGCCCTCTTCCTTGGTCAGAACGTAAACCTGACCCTTAAATTTGGTGTGCGGATGAATCGTGCCCGGTTTAGCAAGAACCTGACCGCGCTCGATATCGGTCTTCGCGATACCGCGGAGCAGAGCACCGATGTTGTCGCCCGCCTCTGCATAGTCAAGCAGCTTGCGGAACATCTCGATACCGGTAACAACGGTCTTCTTCTTCTCGTCGGAAAGACCAACGATCTCAACTTCCTCAGAAAGCTTGAGCTGACCACGCTCAACACGACCGGTAGCAACGGTACCACGACCGGTAATGGTGAAGACGTCCTCAACCGGCATCAGGAACGGCAGGTCAGCCTTACGCTCCGGAGTCGGGATGTACTCGTCAACAGCCTTCATGAGGTCAAGGATCGGCTTGTAAACCGGATCGTTGATATCGGTGGACGTGCTCTCAACAACCGCAAGCGCAGAGCCGCGGATGATCGGAATCTCGTCGCCCGGGAAGTCATACGAGGAGAGGAGGTCACGAACTTCCATCTCAACGAGCTCAAGCAGCTCCTCGTCATCAACCTGGTCAACCTTGTTCAAGAACACAACGATGTTCGGCACACCAACCTGACGCGCAAGCAGGATGTGCTCACGGGTCTGCGGCATCGGACCGTCTGCAGCGGAAACAACGAGGATCGCGCCGTCCATCTGCGCAGCACCGGTGATCATGTTCTTAACATAGTCAGCATGTCCCGGGCAGTCAACGTGCGCATAGTGGCGCGCGTCGGTCTGATACTCAACGTGAGCGGTGTTGATGGTGATGCCGCGCTCCTTCTCTTCCGGAGCCTTGTCGATCTGATCGTATGCGGTGTAGGTCGCCTTATTCGCGTCCTGCATAGCCAGAACCTTGGTGATCGCAGCGGTCAGCGTGGTCTTACCATGGTCAACGTGACCGATGGTACCAATGTTAACGTGCGGTTTGGATCTTTCAAATTTTTCCTTAGCCATAAGAACTTAATCCTCCTTATATTTTGAATCATTTCTTCACGACAGAGTTGGGATCTCTCCCTGATAGAAACTATTCTATAGTAAAATGCGTAAGATTGCAACCACTATTTTTTTAAATTGTGGTTAAATTTTAGTTTTCCTTGTTTCTAAGGGAAACAATTTTCTCCTGCAGGCTCTTCGGGAGCTCAACATAGTGGCTCGGCTCCATGGTGTACTGACCGCGGCCCTGTGTTCTGGAGCGCAGATCGGTCGCATAACCAAACATCTCGGAAAGCGGAACAAACGCATCGATCTGCTGCGCGCCGGCTCTCGCCTCCATGCCCTGGATCTGACCACGGCGGGAGTTTAAGTCGCCGATTACGTCGCCCATGTACTCCTCCGGCATGATCACAGCCACCTTCATGATCGGCTCAAGCAGAACAGGATCTGCCTTACGGCAAGCTTCCTTGAACGCCATGGACGCCGCGATCTTAAACGCCATTTCCGAAGAGTCAACTTCATGGTAAGAACCATCGTACAGCGTGACCTTCACGTCAACGACATTATAGCCCGCGAGAACGCCAGACTGCATCGCGCCCTGAATACCCTGCTCGATCGCAGCGAAGTATTCCTTCGGAATCGCGCCGCCGACGATCTTATTCTCGAACTCATAGCCCTTGCCGGACTCATTCGGCTCGACAATGATCTTAACATGACCATACTGACCCTTACCGCCGGACTGACGCGCATACTTGTGATCCACGTCAACCTTCTTGCGGATGGTCTCTTTATAAGCAACCTGCGGTTTGCCGACATTTGCCTCGACCTTAAACTCGCGAAGCAGACGGTCAACAATGATCTCAAGGTGCAGCTCGCCCATACCGGCGATGATGGTCTGCCCGGTCTCCTCATCGGTATAGGTGCGGAATGTCGGGTCTTCTTCAGCGAGCTTTGCAAGCGCAATGCCCATCTTTTCCTGACCCGCCTTGGTTTTCGGCTCGATTGCAACGCGGATAACCGGCTCCGGGAACTCCATCGACTCTAAGATGATCGGCGCCTTCTCGTCGCAGAGCGTGTCGCCGGTGGTGGTGTTCTTCAGGCCGACCGCGGCGGCGATATCGCCGGAATACACGGTCTCGATATCCTCGCGGTGGTTTGCGTGCATCTGCAGGATACGGCCGATACGCTCGCGGTTTTTCTTCACAGAGTTTAACACGGAAGAGCCCGCGTTGAGCGTGCCCGAATACACGCGGAAGAAGCAAAGCTTACCCACGTACGGGTCGGTCGCGATCTTGAATGCAAGCGCTGCAAACGGCGCATCGTCAGACGACGGGCGGGAATCCTCCTCGCCGGTATCCGGGTTGACGCCCGCGATATCCTTGATATCCGTCGGCGCAGGCATATACTCGACCACCGCGTCAAGCAGCATCTGAACGCCCTTGTTGCGATAGGAAGTACCGCAGAGAACCGGAACGATCTTAACCGCGATCGTACCCTTGCGAAGCGCGCTCTTGACCTCCTCGATCGTCAACTCTTCGCCCTCGAGATACTTCATCATGAGCTCATCATCAAGCTCGGAAACATGCTCGAGCAGCTCATTGTGATACTTCTCGGCCAGCTCGCGCATATCCTCCGGAATTTCTTCCTCACGCACGTCTTTCCCGAGATCGTCGTAATATACCTCAGCCTTCATGGTGATCAGGTCGATGATACCCTTAAACGTATCCTCCGAGCCGATCGGAAGCTGAATCGGAACCGCGTTGCACTTTAAGCGGTCCTTCATCATGTCGACCACGTTATAGAAATCCGCGCCCATGATGTCCATCTTATTGACATACGCCATTCTCGGAACGTGATACTTATCAGCCTGACGCCAAACGGTTTCAGACTGCGGCTCAACGCCGCCCTTTGCGCAGAATACGGTCACGCTGCCGTCGAGCACGCGCAGGGAACGCTCAACCTCAATGGTGAAGTCCACGTGTCCCGGGGTGTCGATGATATTGATACGGTGACCCTTCCACTGACAGGTGGTCGCCGCGGAGGTGATGGTAATACCACGCTCCTGCTCCTGCGCCATCCAGTCCATCGTAGCGGTACCGTCATGGGTCTCGCCGATTTTGTAGTTACGACCGGTGTAGTATAAAATACGCTCGGTCGTGGTGGTCTTACCCGCATCGATATGCGCCATGATACCGATATTTCTTGTTAATTCAAGTGGGAACTTTCTTGGCATCTTGCCTCTCCTTTCATTAGTAATCGTAAAAATCCAATTTGCCTGGTATAGAATTCATGCGGCACAGATTTCCACGGATTACCAGCGGAAATGCGCAAACGCCTTGTTCGCCTCAGCCATCTTGTGCGTATCCTCACGCTTCTTGACCGAACTGCCGACGCCGTTGATCGCATCGACGATCTCGCCCGCCAAACGCTCTGCCATGGTCTTTTCGCTGCGCGCACGCGAATACGCGGTCAGCCAGCGGAGACCCAGGGTCTGGCGTCTTTCCGGACGGACTTCGATCGGGACCTGATAGGTCGCACCGCCGACGCGGCGAGCCTTAACCTCCAGGACCGGCATGATGTTCTCCATCGCTGCCGTAAACGCCTCAAGCGGCTCTTTCCCGGTCTTTTCCTTGACGATATCAAATGCACCATACACGATCTTCTGGGCAACGCCCTTCTTACCGTCTAACATAATGCTGTTGACAAGCTTTGTGACCAGCTTCGAGTTATAAAGCGGATCCGGTAAAATCTCCCTCTTCGGGACAAATCCTCTTCTTGGCACGTCTCTTCCCTCCTTCATATGAGTAATGATTTCATAGGTACTCCAAAACCCGTCCTGAGGTCGCATGACCTGACAGTGCCGTAGGCGGATCTTGGTTTGTGCCTGCCAAGAGGTTTATATAATCTATATAAACGCCTGGCAAGGCATCGACTTTGCCTTGCAATTGCGCGGAAAAGTCTTAACATGGTGGGTCGCTTACTTCTTAGCAGCGCCCTTCGGCTTCTTCGCACCGTATTTGGAGCGAGCCTGCATGCGGTTGTTCACGCCCTGTGTGTCAAGCGTGCCGCGGATGATGTGGTAACGCACACCAGGGAGGTCCTTAACACGGCCGCCGCGGATCATAACAACGCTATGCTCCTGCAGGTTGTGACCGATGCCCGGGATGTAAGCGGAAACCTCGGTCCCGTTCGTCAAGCGAACACGGGCGATCTTACGCAGGGCGGAGTTCGGCTTCTTCGGGGTCGCCGTACGAACTGCGGTGCACACGCCACGCTTTTGCGGAGACGCGAGATCGGTTTCCTTCTTCTTCAGAGAGTTGAAGCCCTTCAGCAGCGCCGGAGCGGTAGACTTATAGACCGAGACCTCTCTGCCCTTGCGTACCAATTGGTTGACTGTAGGCATTGTCTTTCTCCTTTCTTTTAAAATATCTATTTTCGCGGGGAAGCCCCGGGAAAATCAAGCGTATCGTCGAGGACGGCGGCAACCGCCGCACCGACCTGGATGCCGCAGGCGCGGCCCAGCTCTTCCATGCTCTCAACCGAAACAACATCGACCTGCCGTTCGGCACAAAGCGCCCCGACCGCCTCTCGCAGGCGAATATCCGCGTCTGCGGAAAGGTATACGCGGCGCACAGCGCCCGCATGCAATGCTTTTTTCGTTTGCTTGAGCCCAATTACTTTATGAGAGCCCGCAAGCTCGGTCAGCATGAAATAACCTCCATTGATCTCAGCCCATATGGCATCATTTCATAATTACGCCATTATGGTATATTAACACAATATGAAAGTATAGCAGATTCTTCGCGTTTCGTCAACATCCATACACATATTTCTCAAATTTCCATATTTTTATGCGCGCTTAGTCAAATTCGCCGCCCGTATTTTGTGAATATTTGCCATGCACCACACGCATCTCCTGCGGCGTAAGCGCAGCGTCCGGCAAAATACGCAGCGCTTTGATCCCGCATTCGCGGATAAGGCGCGCGCGGTTTTCGCCGCGATGCCCCGCCACCTCGGAAAGCACGCGCGGATTGGCATACACCGTGACTGCCTCGCCCGCATGACCCGAAAGCAACGCACGCAGACGCAAAAAGCGCCGCCGCGCGGCAACAAGCTGCCCAAACGCCGGGTGATATGCGCCCGCAAGCGCATCGCCCCCGCTCAGGTCCCGCGTGGGATTCAGCCCCATGCGAATGATCGGAACGCCCGCCGCGTCGAAAATTTCTGCGATCTGCGCGCAGAGCTCCACCGCGCGTTCAACCTCGAGCGGCGCATAAGCGCCCGCGCGCCACTGCGCCTCCAGCTGCGTATCGCGCACGACCACAGTCGGATACACCCGCACGCCCACAGGGTGCAGGGCGGCAAGCGCCCGCGCGGTCTCCCGCGCCGAACCCGCCTTCTCGCCCGGCAGCCCGACCATCATTTGCAGCACATACGGCATTCCCGCCGCGCGCAAATGCGCGACCGCACGCCGCGTGTCCTCCGCGGTATGCCCGCGCCCGGAAGCCTCGAGCACCGCATCATCCATCGATTGCGCCCCCAGCTCGACCAGCGTCACGCCGCCCTCACGCAACAGCGCGATGATCTCCGGCGTGATCGCATCCGGGCGCGTGGATACGCGAATTCCGGATACCTGTCCGGAAAACGGCGCGACCGCGCACAGATACGCCCGCTGCCGCTCCGGTTCGATCGCGGTGAAGCTGCCGCCGTAAAACGCCACCTCCGCGCGCGCCGAAACCTGAAACGCCGCAAAAAGCTGCGCCGAAACCTGTTCCGGCTCCGGCGCGCGTGTTTCCCCCGCAATGCGCCTTTGGTTGCAAAATACGCAGTCGTGCGGGCAGCCGATATGCGGGATGAATATCGGGATGATCGGATAACTCACAGCCCCATCAGCTCCAGCGCTTCCTTCGCCGCCATCTGTTCCGCCTCTTTTTTACTATGCCCCTTGCCGTGCCCGATCACGTTGCTGTTAAGCAGCACCTCCACAAGAAAGCTTTTTTCATGATCCGGTCCGTCCGTGCCGAGCAGGCGATAAGACAGCACCTCGCCGTGATTTTTCTGCACGATCTCCTGCAGCGTAGTTTTATAATCGCCCGCCGTGCCGTCCTCATGCCGACGCTCCAGCACGAAGCGGTGCACGAATTTCCGCGCGACCGGCTCGCCCGCGTCGAGATACAGCGCGCCGATCAGCGCCTCAAACGCATCGGCAAGAATTGAATCGCGCTTTCTGCCGCCGCCGGATTCCTCGCCCTTGCCAAGCCGCAGATAATCGCCCAGCCCGATGCCGCGCGCGCATTCGCAAAGCGAGCCCTCGCAAACCAGGCTGGCGCGCATTTTGGTCAGCTCGCCCTCCATCACGTTCGGATATTTGCGGTATAAATAACTCGTTGTGATCACGCCAAGCACCGAATCGCCCAAAAATTCAAGCCGCTCATTGTTTTGCCAGCGCTTCTCCTTCGCCTCGTTGGCAAACGAGCTGTGCGTCAGCGCAGTGAGCAGCAGCTCCGGATTTTTAAAATGATGCCCGATCACATCCTCAAGCTTTTTCAACTGCGCCCGCTCCTTTCCAGAAATTCTACCACATCGCCCACCGTGCGATAGGGCGAAAGATCCATCTGATCCAGATCCTCAAAATCAAATTCTTCTTCTAAAATCATGATAAATTCCATAATATCCAGCGAATCCGCGTCCAGATCCTCTAAAAAATCCGTATTCATCGCGATCGCATCCGACGTCGTGTCAAACAGCTCCGCCAAAATCTCCTGTAACTGCGAAAAAATCATGCCTCAGCCCCGCTCTCCACGCTGCGCGCGATTTTGTCGATCACGCCCTGCTCCACATAAGTGACCGCCTGCGCGATCGCGCTTTCAAACGTTTTCGCCTTCGACGAGCCGTGCGCCTTGATCACCGGCTTTGCAATGCCGAGCAGCGGCGCGCCGCCCGTTTCGTTATAATCCATCTTCTTTTTAAAAGAGCGGATGCCATCGCGCACGAGAAGCGCCGCAAGCTTCGATGCCGCATTTTTCAGAAAAATTGATTTCAGCTCGCCCGCAAAAAGCAGCCCCACGCCCTCCATGGTCTTGAGCAGGATGTTCCCGGTAAATCCGTCCGCAACGATCACATCCGCCGCGCCGAGCGGCACGTCGCGCCCCTCGATATTCCCGATGAAATTCACGGGCGCGGTCTTGAGCAGCTGATACGTCTCCTGCTGCAGCGGCATACCCTTATGCTCCTCCGCGCCGTTATTGAGCAGCCCCACGCGCGGCTGCGCAACGCCGAGGACCGACTGCATATAATGCGCGCCCATCGTGGCAAATTGCAGCAGATATTCGGGCGTACACTCAACATTCGCGCCGCAATCGATCAAAAGCGCGTTGCCCTGTGCGGTCGGCAAGAGCGGCGCCAGCGCCGCACGCCGAATGCCCGGAATGCGCCGCACAATCATCGTTGCGCCGACAAGCAGCGCGCCGGTGCTGCCCGCGGAAACCAGCGCATCGCCCGCACCGTCCTTCAGCGCGCGCAGCGCCACCGCCATAGAGCTTTCTTTTTTTGTTTTAAGCAGCGCCGTCGGGTCGTCCTCCATGCCGATCACGTCCGCCGCCGGCAGGATCGAAACCCCCGCCGCATCCTGCGGGATCAGCGGGCGCAGCGCGTCCTCGCGCCCGACCAGAACCGCCTCGATGTTGAATTTTTTGCATGCGGAAAGCGTCCCCGCAACGATCTCGCCCGGTGCGTGGTCGCCCCCCATCGCGTCTACGATGATTTTCATATCCCCATCTCCTAACATTCGATCGCGTCGATGATCGCAAGCGACCGCTTGGAAAGCTCCGCGTTTTTCAGCCGCTTGCCCTTCACCCGGTAGCCAAGCGGCGGCATCAGCCCGAAATTGATATTCATCGGCTGAAAATTCTCGTTTGAGGCAGACGCGATATAGCGCCCAAGCGCGCCGATCGCGGTCTCCGCCGGAAACGAAACCGGCGGCAGTTCCAACAGCTTGCGCGCAAGCGCAACGCCCGCAACGAAGCCGGACGCGGTCGATTCCACATAGCCCTCGACCCCGGTCATCTGCCCGGCGAAATACAGTCCGGGCATGTTGCGGCAGGAATAATCCTCCGCCAGCAGCCCCGGGGAATTGAGATACGTGTTGCGATGCATCACGCCGTAGCGCACGAATTCCGCATTGCGCAGCGCCGGGATCATGGAAAACACGCGTTTCTGCTCCGGAAAACGCAGGTGCGTTTGAAACCCGACCAGATTATAGAGCGTTCCCGCCGCGTTATCGCGCCGCAGCTGCACGACCGCATACGGGTCGCGTCCGGTGCTCGGGTCTGCCAGCCCGACCGGCTTGAGCGGCCCGAACAGCAGCGTATCATGCCCGCGGCGCGCCATGACCTCGACCGGCATGCAGCCTTCAAACACCTTCCCGTCCTCAAAGCCATGCACCGCCGCCTCTTCCGCGCCGCACAGCGCCTCCCAAAAACGGTCGTATTCCTCCTGCGTCATCGGCGCGTTGATATAATCCGCCGTGCCGCGGTCATAGCGTGACTTGAAGTATGCGCTTTGCATGTCGATGCTGTCAAACGAAACGATCGGCGCCGCCGCATCATAAAAGCTTAAATATTCCGCGCCCAGCACGCGGTGGATCTCCTGCGCGAGCGCATCCGAGGTGAGCGGTCCGCTCGCCACGATCGTCGGCTGCTTTAAATCCAGCTGCGTGACCTCGCCCTCCACGACCGTAATATTCGGATGCCCCTTGACCTTCGCGGTCACCGTTTGCGAAAACCGCTCGCGATCGACCGCAAGCGCCCCGCCTGCCGCAACGCGCGTTTCATCCGCGCTTTGCAGAATTACAGAGCCGAGCCGCCGCAGCTCCTCCTTGAGCAGACCGACTGCGTTTTCCAGCATGTCGCTGCGCAGAGAATTCGAGCAGACAAGCTCTGCAAAATTCGCGCTATGGTGCGCAGGCGTCATTTTCTGAGGCTTCATTTCATGCAGCGTAACCGCAACGCCGCGCTGCGCCAGCTGCCAGGCCGCCTCGCAGCCGGCAAGCCCCGCGCCGATCACGCGCGCGCTATGCATCCTTGCTCTCCTTTTTCACCGTCTTTTTTGCCGCCGGCTTCTTCGCCGCGCTCGTTTTGCGCGTTGTCTTCTTCGCCGCCGGCTTCTTTTCCGCCGCGTCAGACTTGGTCTTTCGCTCCTGCGGAACGTAGTTCTTGCACTCGGGATTCGCGCAGAACATCTTCTTCGCGCCGCGCCCCGCGCGCTTATACATCGTGTGTCCGCATTCCTCGCAGTGCTCCTTCTGCGGCACATCCCATGTCATAAACGTACACTCCGGAAAATGCTCGCACCCATAATAGGTATAGCCGTTTTTCGACTTTTTCTTTAGGATCTTCCCGCCGCAGTTCGGGCAAACGCCGGGCGTTTCCTCTACGATCGGCTTCGTGTTCTTACATTCCGGATAGCCCGGGCACGCCAAAAACTTGCCAAAACGCCCGCTTTTGACCACCATGTTGCGTCCGCACAGCTCGCAAACGACGTCCGTGACCTCCTCCGGCACCTTGAGACGTGTATCCTTTAAATCGATCTCCGCCTGCGCCAGATCGGCGGCAAACGTGTCATAAAAATTCGAGATGATCTGCTTCCACTCGACATTGCCATGCTCGATTTGATCCAGCTCTTCCTCCATGTGCGCCGTAAATTCCACATTGATGATGTTCTGAAATTTATCGACCATCAGCCCATTCACCACTTCACCCAGCGGCGTCGGCTTGAGGTTGCGCCCGTCCTTGAGTACATATTCGCGGTCTAAAATCGTTGAGATCGTCGGCGCGTAGGTGCTCGGGCGACCCACGCCCTTCTCCTCCATCGCGCGGATCAGGCTCGCCTCCGTATAGCGCGCGGGCGGCTGCGTGAAGTGCTGCCCGGGGATCAGCTCCTCAAGCTTCAGCGCCTCGTTCTCCTGCAGATCGGGGATAGAATTCTCCTCATCCTCATCGCGGCTGATCTCATACACAACGGAAAACCCCGGGAACGTGATCGATGAGCTGGTTGCGCGGAAAATATAATCCGCCGCGGAAATATCCAGCGAGATCGTATGGTAGATCGCGCTCGCCATCTGGCAGGCGACAAAGCGCGACCAGATCATTTTGTAAAGCTTATACTGCTCTGCCGAGAGATTGTCTTTAATGCGATCAGGCGTAAGCGTTACGTCGGTCGGGCGGATCGCCTCGTGCGCGTCCTGCGCGCTGCCCTTTGTTTTATACACGCGGAAGGACTTCGGGCAATATTCTTCGCCGTAGCGCGCTTTGATAAAATCGCGCGCCGCCATGACCGCCTCGGTGCTCAAACGCAGCGAGTCGGTTCTCATATATGTGATCAGACCGGTCATGCCCTGCCCCTCGATCTCAACGCCTTCATACAGCTGCTGCGCGATCGCCATCGTGCGGCGCGGCGTCATGTTCAGCTTGCGTGACGCCTCCTGCTGAAGCGTGGAGGTGATAAACGGCGCGGCGGGCGATTTTTGCTTCTGCCCATGCTTCACGCTTGCCACGCGGAACTCCGCATGCTCCACCGCCTCCATGATCGCGCGGGTCTGCGCTTCATTTTCCGGCTCGATCTTGCCGTTCTTGTCGCCGTGCAGATGCGCCACAAGGCTGCCGACCTGCGGCGCGATACGGCCGAGCTTCACGTCGAGCGACCAGTATTCGCGCGGGACGAACGCCGTGATCTCCGCCTCACGCTCGCAAACCAGCCGCGTTGCGACCGACTGCACACGTCCGGCAGACAGCCCGCGCCGGATCTTTTTCCAAAGCAGCGGCGACAGCTTATAGCCCACGATTCGGTCCAGCACGCGGCGCGCCTGCTGCGCGTCGACCAAATTCAAATCGATCTCACGTGGGTTTTTGATGCTCTCAGTTACCACTTTTTTCGTGATTTCGTTAAATGTCACGCGTTTGGTATTCTCATCGTCAAGCTTAAGCAGCTCTTTTAAATGCCAGGAGATCGCCTCACCCTCACGGTCCGGGTCGGTCGCGAGGTAGACCATATCGCTTTCGCGCGCGAGCTTGCGCAGCTCCTTGATCAGATCGCCTTTCCCCTTGATCGGGATGTATTTCGGAATAAATCCGCCCTCGATGTCCACGCCCAGCTCGCTTTTCGGCAGGTCGCGCAGATGCCCCATCGAAGCCTTCACTTTATACTTTCCGCCCAAATATTTGCCGATCGTCTTCGCCTTGGCCGGCGACTCCACAATCACAAGATTTGCCATATATTTCCTCCTATTTCTCTTAGACGCATGCAAAACGCAGCTTTTATAAGCAGCTTTTTGCACGCCGCTAAGCTTTCATGATCAATTTAAAATGCTTGCCCGCGCTCTGCTCGACCACGCCGCTGATCTCAAGCACCGTGAGCAGTGACAGCACATACGGCGCGGGAACGCCGCTTTCCGCGATGATCTCATCCACATGGCGGCACTCTGTTCCGATCGCGCGCAGTACGCTCTGCTCCTCCGGACGATAGCGCGAGAGCATTGCCTCCAGCGCGCTGGACTGCTCCTCCATGCGGTGCTGCGCCGCCACGCGCCGCGCGATCGGGTCCGGCGTTCTGATTTTGCGCGCAAACTCGTTGCGATATTCATTCAGCACATCCTCGCCGGATAAAACGAGCTTTGCCCCGTCCGCGATCAGGCGGTTCGCCCCGCGGCTGCACAGGTTTGAAATATCGCCGGGGATGGCGAATACGTCGCGCCCCTGCTCGGAGGCGAGCGTCGCCGTGATCAACGCGCCGGAGCGCTCCGGCGCTTCCGCGACCAGCACGCCCAGCGAAATGCCGGAAAGAATTCGATTCCGCGCCGGAAAATTCTGCCGGTCCGGCGCCGTGCCGGGAATATATTCAGAGATCACCGCGCCGTTTTCGATGATCTCGTGCATCAGCCGCCGATTTTGCCGTGGATAGCAGATATCCACGCCGCAGCCGAGCACCGCAACCGTTTTTGCGCCCTCGCGCAGCGCCGCCGAATGCGCCGCCGCATCGATCCCAAGCGCCATGCCGGAAACGATCAGCCCGCCCGCCGCCGCGATCTCCGCCGCAATCTGATCGGTCACGCGGATGCCATAGGCCGAGCATTTGCGCGTTCCCACAAACGCGATAGCGACCTCATCGTCTATATCGGGCAGATGCCCGCGCGCAAACAGCAGGATGGGCGGATGATAGATCTGGCGCAAACGCTCCGGATAATTCGCGTCCTGCATGCTGATCACCGTGATCTCCTGCTTTGCGCATTCCTCCAGCACCCGTTCCGCCTCGTCAAGCGACTTGTCGCAAAGCGATTCGATCGCCGCCTCCGGCAGACCCTGAATCGTTTCATAGTCCTCGCGCCCGCGCAGGAAGATGTCATCCGGCTCGCCAAACCGCTCGAGCAGCAGAAACGTCTTTGCCGGCGTGAGGTGCTCGCGCATTTTCAGCCAAAGCCAATATTTCAGCGACGCCATACTTCCCAACTCCTTTTATCCTTCGCGCGCACGCTGCATCTCCCAAAGCACGATGCCCGCGGCGACCGATGCATTGAGCGATTCCGCGCCGCCGCTCATCGGCAAAATAACATGCGCATCGCAAAGCGCCGCCACCTCGCGCGAGATGCCGTTCCCCTCGTTTCCGATCACGACCGCCGCGCGCGCAAGCGAAACCGCGCCGATCGGCAGCGCCCGATCAGACAGCACCGCCGCATAGGTCTTAATCCCGCGCGCCGAAAGCGCCGGGATCACCTCGCAAAGCGGCGCATCCACGATGGGAACTCGAAACAGCGAGCCCATCGCCGCGCGCACCGTTTTGGGATTATACGGGTCGGCGCAGCCGGAAAGCACAACGCCCGCCGCGCCAAACGCGTCCGCCGTGCGCAAAATCGTGCCGAGATTGCCCGCGTCCTGCAAATGATCGAGTAAAATCAGCTGCTCGCCCGCAGGGAACGCGATCTCCGGCATCTCGCAGCAGAAAATCACGCCCTGCGTGCATTCCAGCGTGGAAATATACTCCATAATATCGCGCGGCGCGGTATAAACCGGGCAATCGAGCCGCCATTCCGGCGGGAGCGCCGCGCCCTCTTCCAAAAACAAATAGCGGATCCGCATGCCGCTCTGAAGCGCCTCACCCAAAAGCTTGCGCCCGTCGCACACAAAGCAGCGCTCTTCATACCGGCGGCGGCGACTTGTCCCCAAAGCGCGCAGCGCGCGAACCCATTGGTTGCTGCGGCTTGTGATATGCCCCGCGTTCACAGATCCCTCAGCTCGTCGAGATCGTTATTTGCGCCGATCACGATCAAAACATCGCCCTCTGCAAGGCGGTAATTGGCCGGCGGCGAAACCGTGACCTGCTTGCCCTCGCTGCCGCGCACCGCGATGATATTCGCGCCGTATTCGCCGCGGATGTTCAGTTCAAGCAGCGTTTTGCCGCACCATTTCTTCGGGCAATTCAGCTCAATAATGCTGTAATCCTCCGAAAGCTCGATAAAATCGATAATATTCGAAGCGGCAAGGCTCTGCGCCACGCGCTGCCCCATATCGCGCTCAGGAAATACCACCTGATCCGCGCCGATCCGCTCCAGCACGCGCATATGCATCAGGCTCTGCGCCTTCGCGATCACTTTTTTCACGCCCATGTCCTTGAGCATCAGCGTAACCAGCACGCTGTCCTGAATATCGCTCGCGATCGCAACGACCGCGCAGTCAAAATTGCGCACGCCGATTGAGCGGATCACGTTTTCATCCTTCGCATCGCCGATCACCGCATGCGTCACATGGTCGGCAATATGCGTGATCGCTTCCTCGCTCTGATCAAGCGCCAGCACCTCGTGCCCCAGCTCGGTCAGCTCCTTGGCAAGCGCCGCGCCGAAGCGGCCCACGCCGATGACAACAAAAGATTTCATCGATACCATCCTTCCTAGCCGATCAAAACTTTCCCCTCGGGGAAGCGGATCTTGCTTTTCGTATGCCCGCGCATCAGAAGCCCCAGGCTGATCGTGAGAATACCCACGCGCCCGAAGAACATCAGCGCGATCATAATGCCAAGCGCCGCCGGGCAAAACATCGCCGTCGCCCCGGTGGCAAGTCCGACCGTTGCGATCGCACTGACCGTTTCATACATCACATCCACCACATCCAGCGGCTGGATCAGCGTGATCACAAGCGTGGAAATTAAAATCAGCGCAAGCCCGGTCATGGCGAGCGCCAGCGCGTTTAAAATCGCGCGCGGATTGATTTTGCGCCCGAACGCCGTCACCTCGCTCTTCCCGCGCAGAACCGAAACCGCCGTCAGCACCAGGATGCCAAACGTCACCGTTTTGATCCCGCCCGCGGTCGAACCGGAAGAACCGCCGATAAACATGAGCAGCATGCTCAGCATCTTAGACGGCAGCGTCAGCGCGGTCTGATCGATCGTGTTAAAGCCCGCGGTGCGCGTCGTAGTCGCCTGAAACATCGCGCCGAATACCTTCGCATGCGGCGGAAGTGCGCCGAGCGTTTGCGGGTTGGCATATTCAAAGAAGAAAAACAGCGCGCTGCCACCGATCAAAAGCACCGCAGTGATCGTTAAAACCAGCTTGGTATGCAGCGTGTATTCATGAAACCGGCGCTTGTGATACATGTCCTCCCAAACGAAGAAGCCAAGCCCGCCGATCACGATAAGCGCCATGATCGTGATATTCACGATCGGATCGCCCGCATATTCGGTCAAACTGGAAAACGTTTCCCGCTCACCCATCAAATCAAAGCCCGCGTTGCAGAACGCAGACACCGCGTGAAACACGCCCTTGATGATCCCGCCGCGCCAGCCGAACTCGCCGGAAAAGCGGATCGATAAAATCACCGCGCCGAAGAATTCGCAGAAAAATGTGCCGACCAGGACGTGCCGCGTCAGGCGCACAACGCCCGCCAGGTCGTTGATGTTCATCGATTGCGTCATAATCAGCCGCTCGCGCAGCGTGATCGTGCGCCGTAAAAGAAACGAGAAAATCGCCGCGAGGCTCATGAACCCGATGCCGCCGCACTGGATCAAAACGAGGATCACAGCCTGTCCGAACGGCGACCAATGCGTATAGGTATCCACAACGACAAGCCCGGTCACGCAGGTGGCGCTGGTCGAGGTGAACAGCGCGCAGAGCCAGCTCGTCTCCTGCCCCGGTCGTGTTGCGCAGGGCAGCATCAAAAGCGCCGCGCCCAATAGGATCAGCGCAAGAAAGCCCAAAATCACCACGCGGGTCGGGCTTAAATTCCGCTGGAACAAAAATCGGATCATATGAAATCGCGAGGGCTTGCCCCTGCTTCCTAGCAGCATAGTGTATCACGCCTCCGTTGCCGCGTTTTCTTCTAATACTAATATAGTATTATACAATTTTTTTCGCGAAACGCAATGGAATTTTTAAAATTTTGTTTTTTCCATAGCACAGAAAGAGACCGCCCGCGCCCGCGCGAAATCGCGCAGTCTCATGCCAGACAGTCTTTTCTCAGCAGTTATGAACCCGCAAGCTGCTCTAAGATATTCGCCGCCGCGTGGTATTTTTTCATCGTCTCCGCGTCCTTCGCGCGCGAATCATCGATCATTTTGATCCCGATGAACCAGCCGCCCTCTACCTCCGGAAGATCCAGCCCGCTCTTCGCAAGCGCAAGACAAAACCGGTTTTCAGAGGAAATATCAAAATTTTCAAGCGGCTCAAACGCACCCGCCGCCGCCAGCTGCTCCATATGCGATTTGTCTGCAATATAAAGCAGATACCGGTCATCCGCAAGGCTGACCGAAAGCTTCTGCTCCGCTGCGGTAGCAAGCTGATCGTAGCTCTCGCTCCCGCCGGTCGCAAGCATCTGATAGCCGACCGTGACCTTCCCGTCGCCGTTCACGTCCTGCACGATTTCAGAAAAGACCTTCGTCATCGTTTCCATCTGCTCGTTTGAAACATATGCATCCCCCGCGAGAATATAATCTAAGTCATTATCCACGCGGTGCGTCACATCGCAAATTAAAATCACAAGCATGATCGCGGCGAACAGCCCAACCAGCGTGTGCGTCCTGTAATTGCACCAGTAAACGTTTTGAAACCAATAGGACAGCTTCTGCCAGAAGGTCAGGTCGTCCCGAACGCCGGGCTGAAACACTTCAAAAAGCTTGTGATCGTCTTTTCCCTTCATATGGAACACCTTTCCTTTCGCACCCGGCAGAATTTGCGTTGCTATCTTACCATATTTCCCGCGGCAAGTCAACGCGCACGCGCGCCCCGCAAGTATTTACCAGCATATTCCAGCCGCACCGCACTATGCAGCGCGGCAAAACGGAACACAGCGTCACCGGGTTGCCATGCCCGCGAATGATCACAAGTAAACCCTCGGTGCGAAGCCATACCATTGCCGTGTTGCCATTTGGATGCACGCCGATCAAGCCCGGCACGGTCAAAAGCTTTTTGCTCCCATGTCCTTTCTTGTGACAATCTGCAAATATCACAATTCCCTCAACGAAAAAAGCTGTTCAATCGTCAAGCTCTTTGTAATAGCCCACCATACTCTGATTATCATATTGAAGATAACATATAGAGCCTTTCATTGTTATTGCTTGATAAATTCGCTTATATGCCTTTTTCGCAAGACCAACGGCCATGTTCAACATTGTTATAATATTCAATATATTTTTTATTATGCTGTCTATGTTATCGTCATTCATTTTTAAACAAGCGGGCTTGCAGAACTGATAGCAGTCCGCCATGCGCAGCAGCTTACCCGGCTCCTTAACGCGGATTTGCTTTGCCGCCGCTGATTTTTTCAATACGTCGATTTTCCCCTTTGCCGCCCGAGGCCGTGCGTTTGTCTCCCGCATCAAGCGGTTACGTTCGCCCTTGTCACGACGGATGCCTTCCCCCATTGCCCGGACGGCGTGACCTTTGTGCCGGATAGGAATCTGTCTCGCACCTGGGCGGACAAAGCTGCGGCGCCCAATGCGTCAATCAAACCTATTTTCGGCGAGCTTGGCGTTGCATAAGCAAGCCCGCGTCTGCCGCCACGCTTTCTGTATTTCGGATTGTCCGGTCGGTCGTGGAAGCGGCGTTGAACATGCGCCCAGTCCCGCACAGACCAGCATCAAGACTCTTCCGCAAATAGTGTGATCGTGGTGCAGCAAGCGCCGTTTGATCAGCGAAAACCATTGATATAGCAGGCTTTTTGAGACTTCTTGGGATACTAGCGCGACAACAAAAATAATGGGTATCCAAAGCCAGATACCCATTATTTTGTTGCCCGCTCCGCCTGATAGATGCACATTCCGTAATTCTGGTCTGAACTGCTTTGCAAACGCATATCTAAACAAGCTCGAAGTGTTTTTCGTTCCATCATCAAATTTTACTGTTGGCATACACGCCTTTTTAGCGACGGGTTTTCACTTGATCGTGCGCCGCCGGGGTAAGCATTTTCGCAAGATACTTCCCGGTATACGAGCGCGGATCCTCCGCGACCTGCTCCGGCGTGCCGCAGCAAACGATCTCGCCGCCGCGATCGCCGCCCTCCGGTCCGAGATCGATAATATGGTCCGCCGTTTTGATCACATCCAGATTATGCTCGATCACAACGACCGTGTTCCCCGCCTGCACCAGCCGGTCGAGCATTTCGATCAGCTTATGCACATCGGCAACGTGCAGCCCGGTCGTCGGCTCATCCAAAATATAAATCGTTTTGCCCGTGCTGCGCTTGGACAGCTCGGTCGCAAGCTTCACACGCTGCGCCTCGCCGCCGGACAGCGTGGTCGATGCCTGCCCGAGCTTCACATAGCCCAGCCCCACCTCGCACAGCGTTTCGATCTTGCGCGCAATTTTCGGCTGATTTTCAAAAAATCCGCGCGCCTCCTCGCAGGTCATCTCCAGCACTTCATAAATATTTTTGCCCTTATAGCGCACCTCGAGCGTCTCGCGATTATAGCGCTTGCCGCCGCACACGTCGCACGCGACATAAATATCCGGCAGGAAATGCATCTCGATTTTAAGCAGCCCATCGCCGCCGCACGCCTCGCAGCGCCCGCCGCGCACATTAAAGGAAAAGCGCCCGGCGCTGTAGCCGCGCATTTTCGCGTCCTGCGTTGCGGCAAACAGCGCGCGAATGTCATTAAACACGCCGGTATACGTTGCAGGGTTGGAGCGCGGCGTGCGCCCGATCGGCGACTGGTCGATATTGATCACCTTATCGAGCGCGGAAAGCCCCTCAAGCTTTGCAAATTTGCCCGGTCGCAGCTTTGCGCGGTTTAATTCTGCCGCAAGGCTTTTATATAAAATTTCGTTCACGAGCGACGACTTGCCCGAGCCGGACACGCCGGTCACGCAGGTCAGCGTGCCGAGCGGAATGGCGACATCGATATTTTTTAAATTATTCTCCGCCGCGCCGCGCACGATCAGCTGCTGTCCATTTCCCGCGCGCCGCGTTTTGGGCACCGGGATCTTGCGCTTGCCGGACAGATACTGCCCGGTAATTGAAGCTTCGCATGCCTCGATCTGCTCCACCGTTCCTGCGCAAACGATCTCGCCGCCATGCACGCCCGCGCCCGGACCGACGTCGATCACATAATCCGCCGCGCGCATCGTATCCTCATCATGCTCGACAACCAGGAGGGTATTGCCCAGATCGCGCAGGCTTTTCAGCGTGGCGAGCAGCTTATCGTTATCGCGCTGATGCAGCCCGATCGACGGCTCATCCAAAATATAGAGCACGCCCATGAGCGACGAGCCGATCTGCGTGGCAAGCCGAATGCGCTGACTTTCCCCGCCGGACAATGTACCCGCGCTGCGCGCAAGCGTTAAGTACTCAAGCCCCACGCTTTTTAAGAAGCCCAGACGCTCGCAGATCTCTTTTAAAATTCGCTCTGCGATCATCGTTTCTTTCTTTGTCAGTTTCGGTTTGAGCCGCTCGATAAACGCAATCGCATCGGTCACGGAAAGCGCGGTAAAATCCGCAAGGTTCATCCCGCCGACCGTGACCGCAAGCGCTTCTTTTTTCAGGCGCTTGCCCTGACAGGTCGGGCAGGTGATGTTTGACATGCACTCTTCAATATCCGCGCGCATCGCCTCGCTGTTCGATTCATGATACCGGCGCTCAAGATTTGTGATCACGCCCTCAAACGCCTGCGTATAAGCCCCTTTTCCATACGCTTTGTCATACTTCAGCTCAATTTTATCCTTTCCCGTGCCGTAAAGCACCGCATGCAGCGCCTGCTCCGGCAGCTTTTCCACCGGGGTGGAGAGCTTAAAATGATAAAACTTTGCAAGCCCGTCATAATACATCCGCGCGATCGTGCCCGGCTCTGCATTCGTCCAGCCGGACGCCTGGATCGCGCCCTCTAAAATAGAGAGCTTTTTATTGGGAATGATCAGATCCGGGTCGATTTTCAGCCAGGTGCCAAGCCCGGTACAATCCGGACACGCGCCATAGGGGTTATTAAACGAAAACATGCGCGGCGTCAGCTCCTCGATGCTGATCCCGCAGTCATCGCAGGCGTAATTTTGCGAAAACAGCTGCTCCTCGCCGCCCACAACGTCTAAAATCACAAGCCCGCCCGCGAGATTCGCCGCGATCTCGACCGAATCGACCAGGCGCGAGCGCGCCTCCTCCTTGATCACCAGACGGTCGACCACGATCTCGATATTATGCTTCTTGTTTTTATCCAGCGTGATCTTCTCGCTCAGGTCATAAATGCTCCCGTCCACGCGCACGCGCACATAGCCGGATTTCGCCGCGTCCTCAAACACCTTGGCATACTCGCCCTTGCGCGCGCGCACGATCGGCGCTAAGATCTGCACCTTGGTCCCGGCGGGCAGGCGCATGATCTGCTCGATGATCTGGTCGATCGTCTGCTGCTCGATCACCTTGCCGCATTTCGGGCAGTGCGGGATGCCGATGCGCGCCCAGAGCAGGCGCAGATAGTCATAGATTTCCGTCACCGTGCCGACTGTGGAGCGCGGATTTTTCGACGTGGTTTTCTGATCGATGGAAATGGCGGGCGACAGCCCCTCGATATAATCCACATCCGGCTTCTCCATCTGCCCCAAGAACTGGCGCGCGTAGGACGACAGCGACTCGACATAGCGGCGCTGCCCCTCGGCATAGATCGTGTCAAACGCAAGGCTCGACTTGCCAGAGCCGGACAGTCCGGTCAAAACCACGAGCTGATCGCGCGGGATCTCGACATCGATATTTTTTAAATTATGCTCCCGCGCGCCCTTTACAAAAATGTTATGCAGCATGTATCTCAATTCCCTTCTCCCTTGCCGCGCAGCTCAATAATCTTGTCGCGCAGCATCGCGGCATACTCAAACTCCAGCATTTTCGCCGCTTCCTTCATATCGTCCTCCAGCTTTTTGATCATCTGCTCGCGCTCGCGGCGATCGAGCTTCTTCGCGCTCTTCGTACTCTCCGCGTCCTTCGAGATCTCGATCAGCTCATGCACGTTTTTATGGATCGTTTTCGGCACGATGCCATGCTCTTCATTGAATTGCATCTGGATAGCGCGGCGGCGCTCGGTCTCCGTGATGGCGCGCGCCATCGAATCGGTCACAGAATCGGCATACATGATGACCTTGCCGTGGTCATTGCGCGCGGCGCGGCCGATCGTCTGAATCAGCGAGGTCTCGCTGCGCAAAAAGCCCTCTTTATCCGCATCGAGGATCACAACGAGCGACACCTCCGGGATATCCAGCCCCTCGCGCAGCAGATTGATGCCGACCAACACGTCAAACGTGCCGAGCCGCAGATCGCGGATGATCTCCATGCGCTCGATCGTCGCCACGTCGTGGTGCAAATACTTCACCTTGATGCCTACATTTTCCAAATACGCGGTCAGATCCTCCGCCATTTTTTTGGTCAGCGTGGTCGCCAGCACGCGCTCGCCCTGCGCCACGCGCGCATGGATCTCGCCGATCAAATCATCGATCTGCCCCTCCACCGGGCGGACCTCGATCTCCGGATCGAGCAGCCCGGTCGGGCGAATGACCTGTTCCACCGTCTGCGCAGAGCGCGAGCGCTCATATTCGCCCGGCGTTGCCGAAACATAGATCGCCTGATTGATATGCTGCTCAAATTCTTCAAAATTGAGCGGGCGGTTATCAAACGCCGAGGGCAGGCGGAAGCCGAAATTCACAAGCGTCTCCTTGCGCGAACGGTCGCCCGCATACATGCCGCGCACCTGCGGCAGCGTCACGTGCGATTCGTCCACGACCAGCAGAAAATCGTCCGGGAAATAATCGAGCAGCGTGTAAGGCGCGCTGCCCGGCTTGCGCCCGCTGATAATGCGCGAATAATTTTCGATCCCGTTGCAATAGCCGATCTCCTGGATCATCTCCACGTCATAGAGCGTGCGCTGACGAATGCGCTGCGCCTCGATCAGCTTGCCTTCTTCTTCAAATGTTTTAACGCGCGCCTCCATCTCTTCTAAAATCTCGTCGATCGCGCGCGCCATTTTTTCCGGCGTGGACACATAGTGCGACGCCGGATAGATCGCCGTGTGCATCAGCTCGCGCTTTGGCGCGCCGGTCAAGACGTTCACCTCGCAAATGCGCTCGACCTCATCGCCGAAAAACTCGATGCGGATCGCGCTGTCTGCCGAATAAACCGGGAAAACCTCGATCGTATCGCCGCGCACGCGGAATTTATTGCGCTCAAACGCAATATCGTTGCGCTCATAGCGAATTTCGATCAGCTTGCGGATCACCGCGTCGCGCTCCGCCGTCATGCCGGGGCGCAGGGAGATCACCATGCTGTGATAATCGATCGGGTCGCCCAGGCCGTAAATGCACGAAACGCTTGCCACGATGATTACATCGCGCCGCTCGGCGAGCGACGAGGTCGCGCTGTGGCGCAGCCGGTCGATCTCCTCATTGGTAGAGGAATCCTTTTCAATATAAGTATCGGTATGCGGAATATACGCCTCCGGCTGATAATAATCGAAATAAGAAACGAAATATTCCACCGCATTATCGGGAAAAAACTCGCGAAATTCGCTGCAAAGCTGCGCGGCGAGCGTTTTATTATGCGCCAGAACCAGCGTCGGCCGCTGCACCCGTTCGATCACCTTTGCGATCGTATAGGTCTTGCCCGAGCCGGTCACGCCGAGCAGCGTCTGCTCCTCCAGCCCAAGCGTGACGCCGCGCGCAAGCTTTTCGATCGCCTGCGGCTGATCCCCGCTCGGCTCATAGGGCGAAACCACATGAAACTCACCCATTTCACTCACCTCCGGCTCAGATTTGCGCAAAGAACCCGCTTTGCGAAAGCGAAACATAGTCGTCATCCGCAATAATAATATGATCGTCTAACCGAACGCCCACCATCTCCAGCGCATCGCGCACCTTCCGCGTTGTGACCAGGTCCTCATTGGAGGGCAGCGCGTTCCCGCTTAAATGATTGTGCGCAATGATCACGCGCGACGCGTTATAGTGCAGCGCGGTATCCACGATCTGCCGCATGCTCACATGCACCGCGTTGATGTTGCCTTCAAACACCTTTTGCGTTGCCAGCACGCGGCAATTACTGTCCATACACAGCACGACCAGAACCTCATGATCAAAGCCGATCACCTTGTCCACCAGATAATCGCCCGCATGCGCAAGATCGTGAAAAACCAGCCGGTTCTCCCATTTAGACAGGCGGTACTTGCGATAAAACTTTGGAATAAGCTTAATATGCGTCACCATTGACTGTCCCATTCCGGGAATTTTTAAAAGCTCCGCCTCCGGCGCGTCGATCACCTTGGCGAGACTTCCGAACGCCGCGATCAGCTCGCGCGCAAGCTCGCTGGTATCACGCCGCCGCACCACGCCGGTCAACAGCATTTCAAGCACGATATATTCTGGAATATTATCAATATCCTCCACCATAAAGCGCTTGCGAAGGCGCTCGCGATGCCCAGCCGCCATGCCTTTTCCACCTGCCCATATCTCGTTTATCTTGCACTATCTTGCTCTTTTGCGACTGCAAAATCAATAATAGTAATATTCTAACACATTTTTACGTTTTTTTCAAGTACATTAGTTCGTAAATCGAGCGATTTTTAAATTTTTTTCGCCATTTTTCTGTTTTTTGCGCAGATTTGCGAAAAAACTTTGTTTTTTTGAAAAAATGTGCTATACTTAAACAGTATATCCAAAGCAGAAATGAGATGATATTTTTGGCGCATTATAAATTCACTTCAGAATCCGTAACAGAAGGGCATCCGGATAAGGTGTGTGACCAGATCTCCGACGCGGTGCTTGATGCGATCCTTGCGCAGGACAAGCAGGCGCGCGTTGCCTGCGAAAGCATGGTGACGACGGGCATGGCGCTCGTGGTCGGCGAGATCTCCACGCAATGCTATGTAGACATTCCGGCGATCGTTCGCAAAACAATCCGCGAGATCGGATATAACTCGCAGGAGATCGGGTTTGACGCAAACACCTGCGCGGTGCTCACCTCGATCGACGAGCAGTCGCCCGATATCGCGCTCGGCGTGGACAATGCGTTTGAATTCAAATCGCATGCGGACGACGCGGCAAACCAGATCGGCGCGGGCGATCAGGGCATGATGTTCGGCTTCGCGTGCGACGAAACACCCGAGCTGATGCCTGCACCGATCAGCTATGCGCATCGCATGGCGCAGCGTCTGGCTGAGGTGCGCAAGTCCGGCGAGATCGATTTTATCCGTCCGGACGGGAAAACGCAGGTCACTTTTGAATATGACGAGCAGGGCAATATTGCGCGGTGCGACACGATCGTGCTTTCCACGCAGCATTCGCCCGACATTTCGCTCAATACCCTGCGCGATGCAATGGTTGAAACCGTGATCGCGCCGATCATGCCCGCAGAATATATAGACGCCAATACCCGGATCTATATCAACCCGACCGGGCGCTTCGTCGTGGGCGGTCCGCAGGGCGATTCCGGGCTGACCGGGCGCAAAATCATCGTGGATACTTACGGTGGCTATGCGCGGCATGGCGGCGGCGCATTCTCCGGCAAGGACCCCACGAAGGTAGACCGCAGCGCGGCATATATGGCGCGCCATATCGCGAAAAACGTTGTTGCCGCCGGGCTTGCGCGCCGCTGCGAGCTGGAGCTTGCGTATGCGATCGGCGTGGCGCATCCGGTTTCCGTGCTGGTGGAAACGCAGGGCACGGGCGTGATCCCCGATGAGCAGCTTGCCGCTCTGATCACGCAGCATTTTGATATGCGTCCGGCAAAAATCATCGAATATTTTGATCTGCGCCGTCCGCTCTATCGCCAGACCGCCGCGTATGGTCACTTCGGACGTCCGGAGCTGGATCTCCCGTGGGAGCGCGTGGACATGGCGCCGATTTTGCGCGATAGTGCAGGATTATAAGCAAAAGGAGACGTGTGACAGCATGAAAACAATTACAGTAGTGGGGCTTGGCTATATCGGTCTGCCCACCGCGATCACGCTTGCGCGCGCAGGCTTTCAGGTCTGCGGCTTTGACGTAAACGAATCTGTTTTGACTCAACTGCGCGGCGGGCATATTCATATTTCAGAACCGGGTCTGCAGGAAGCGTTTTCCGAGGCGGTCGCCTCCGGGAACCTGACATTTGCCTCCCGGTGCCCCTCGACCGACGCATACATCATCTGCGTGCCGACGCCGTTTTCCGTGGAGGGTCAGAAGCGCCGCGCCGATCTGCGCTTTGTGCGCAGCGCGGCAGAAACGGTTGCGCCTGCGCTCCGCCCCGGCGCGCTTGTGATTTTAGAATCCACCGTGCCGCCGAAAACGACCGAAATGATGGCGGAGATCCTGGAAAAAGGCAGCGGGCTGACGCGCGATCAGTTCTATACCGCGCACTGCCCGGAGCGTATTATTCCCGGGCGCATGCTGGTTGAGCTGCGCGAGAATGACCGCATCATCGGCGCATCCACGCCGGAGGCCGCGAAGCTCGTGCTTGAAATTTACTCAAAGCTTGTCGATGGCGGAAAGCTGCATGTGACCGACGATGTGACCGCCGAGATGTGCAAGCTGACCGAGAATACGTATCGCGATATCAACATCGCGTTTGCCAACGAGCTGTCCATGATCTGCGAGCAGATCGATGTGGATGTGTTCAAGCTTATCGAGCTTGCCAACTGCCATCCGCGCGTGAATATTCTAACGCCGGGCGCCGGTGTGGGCGGGCATTGCATCGCGGTCGATCCGTGGTTTATTCATGAGCGGTTTGAGGATGATACGCCGCTGATTTTAGCGGCGCGCCTTGAAAATGATAAAAAGCCGCATTACGTCGCCGAAAAAGTTGCCACACTGGTCGAGCAGGGAGCGAAAATTGCGGTGCTCGGCATGGCGTATAAGCCGAATGTTGATGATCTGCGCGAGAGCCCGTCGATCATTTTATGCGAGCATTTAAAGAGCCTTGGCTTCTCCGTGCTTTGCTGTGAGCCGAATGCGCACACCGCCGAAATTCACGGATTCCCCAACCTTTCGCTTGCCGACGCGATCGATCAGGCGGATTTCAGCGTCATCACGCTTGCGCATAACGAGTTTAAAAACGATAAGAAAACCATTGCAAAAAAGCCGTTTTATGACTGTATCGGTCTGATGCGGTAAGATTTGCAGGCAGCGCTTTGAAGCTTCAAAGCGCTGCCTGTTTTTTTGAGGTCGATATTCACCGGCGCACCCGCCGGAAATTCGTCTTTCCATGCGCAGATCAGGCAAATCCGCCGCTGGCGCTGTACGGCACAGGTCGAAACAACCACCTCCGTCCGCGCGGGAATGCCCAACCTACTCAACAGAATCTTCGTAGACTTTAAAAGAAACAACCGCCTCCGTCCGCGCGGGAACGCCCTCTTTGCCCGTGCAAGCTGCTCACTATCGTGAGCCGGACGCAGCCCCCTTTCGGTCCATGCGCAGATCAGGCAAATCCGCCTCTGGCGCTGTACGGCACAGATCGAACCAACCACCTCTGTCCGCGCGGGAATGCCCAACCTACTCAACAGAATCTTCGTAGACTTTAAAAGAAACAACCGCCTCCGTCCGCGCGG
>CAKUEM010000013.1 GCA_934646115.1 uncultured Oscillospiraceae bacterium | reverse complement strand
GCGCTGGGTTGCCCGCAAGCACGACATTGCTGCCAAAGCTTTTGGTAACGACCGCGCCCGCGCCGACTACCACATTATCGCCCAGCGTTACGCCGGGCAGGATCGTGGCATGCCCGCCGATCCAGCAGTGATCGCCGATCGTGACCGGCTTTCCAAACTCAAGATGGTCGATGCGGGTCGCACAATCGAGCGGATGCGCCGCCGTATAGATCCCGACCTGCGGCGCGATCAGGCAATTTTTGCCGATGCGGATCTCGCACACGTCGAGCATCACGCAGCCGTAATTGGCGAAAAACCCGTCGCCCACATGGATGTTGCAGCCATAATCACAATGAAACTCGCTTTTCACATCCACGCGCTCCCCGCAGCTGCCAAACAGCTCGCGCAGGATCGCATCGCGCGCGTCCTGCTTAGAAAACGGCGTGGCGTTAAGCTGCTCCGTCAGCTCCTGCGCGCGCAAATGCAGGGCGCGCAGCTCCGGGTCAGACGCGCGATACAGCGCGCCGGAGAGCATTTTCTCGCGCTCTGTCATTAGCTCAGGCGGCTGTCGACCTCTTCCGCAAAGCGGTTGATATCGCCCTTCTCCTTTAAGCTCTTGAGCGCCGCGTTGATCTTATTGAGCAGCTCGGTGTTGCCCTTTTTCACCGCGATCGCATATTCCTCGCTCTCAAACGACTCCTTGTCCTCGATGCCCTTCATGCCGCCGAACTTCTTGATGAAGCGGTCAGCGGTTGCCGAGTCGATCACCACCGCGTCAAGACGGCCGTTCTGCAGATCCATAACCGCGTCGATGCCCTTCTTATAGCGCTGCAGCTCGGTGGTGTAGCCCATCTCCGTCAGTGCACTGTCGCCGGTGTAGCCGGTGATCACGCCGACCTTCTTGCCCTTTAAGTCCTTCGCAGAGGTGATATCCGTATTCGCCTCCGGAACGATGATCGTCTGCATGGCGACCCAATAGGTATCGCTGAAATCCGCGTTCTCAAGACGATCCGGCTTGACCGTCATGCCCGCGATGACCATATCGACCTTGCCGGAAGCAAGCGCCGGAAGCAGCCCGTCAAAATCCAGGTTCTCGATCTTGATGTCTGCGCCGATCTCCGCGCCCAGCTCTTTGACCATCATGATATCGATACCGTCATAGTTATCGATCACGCCCTTGCCCTCTTCGGTGACAAACTCAAACGGCGGGAACTCTGCATTCGTGCCGACGACGAGCGTGGTCTTCTGCGTGTCATTTGCCGGAGCGTCGTTGTCCTTGGTCGTGTTGTTCTGCCCGCAAGCCGCAAACGAAAGCAGCATTGCCGAGGCAAGAACCGCTGATACGATTTTCTTGATTTTCATGATTTGTTCCTCCCTTAGAATAAGTGAATATATGATCTATGCAAGCGCATAAAATCCTAAATAGTATCGGTCACGCGCTTTAGGAAAAGCTGCGTGCGCTCATTTTTCGGCGCGGTAAAGATCTGCTCCGGCGTGCCCTCCTCGAGGATATTGCCCTCGTCCATAAACAGCACGCGTGACGCGACCTCGCGCGCAAACGCCATCTCATGCGTCACGACGACCATGGTCATGCCGTCATCCGCAAGCTCTTTCATCACGTGCAGCACCTCGCCGACCATCTCCGGATCGAGCGCCGAAGTCGGCTCGTCAAACAGCATGATATCCGGGCTCATCGCCATAGCGCGAACGATCGCGATACGCTGCTTCTGACCGCCGGAAAGCTGATTGGGATAGGCATCCGCCTTGTCAAGCAGGTTGACTTTACGCAAAAGCGCCAGCGCCTTTTCGCGCGCCTCATCCTTTGTGGCGCGGCGGGTTTTGACCGGCGCGAGCGTGATATTATCCATCACGGTCAGATGCGGGAACAGGTTAAACTGCTGGAACACCATGCCCATCTTCTGGCGGATCTTATTGACGTCGGCATGCGGGGCGGTGATATCCGCGCCCTCGATCAGGATCGTGCCGCCGGTCGGCTGTTCAAGCAGGTTTAAGCAGCGCAAAAACGTACTTTTGCCGGAGCCGGACGGACCGATCACAACGACCTTCTCGCCTTTCTTGATCTCTGTTGTGATCCCGCGCAGCACCTCAAGCTCTCCAAATGATTTGCGAAGATCGGTTACTTTAATCATCATGCATCCCCTCCCAAATCAATGCTCGGACTTCTTGAGCCAGCGCTCAAACGCGCCGAGGCACAAGGTCAGGACCTTAACGACAACATAATACATAATCGCGCTGATGATCAGCGGCGTATACGGCGCGTAGGTCACGCTGCGGACGATCTCGCCCGCGCGCGTCAGGTCGTCGAGCGCGATCAGACCGACGATCGCGGTTTCCTTGATCAGCATGATAAACTCGTTGGCAAGCGCGGGCAGCACGTTGCGCACCGCCTGCGGCAGGATGATATACAGCATGGTCTGCGTGGCGGAAAGACCGAGCGAGCGCCCCGCCTCATTCTGCCCTTTATCGATCGAATCCAGCCCGGCGCGGAAAATTTCTGAAATATACGCGCCGCTGTTGAGCGAAAACGCGATAAACGCGATGAAAAATTTGCTGACCGACGATGTTGCGAACACAACATAGGTAATGATTATCAGCTGCATCATGGTCGGCGTAGCGCGGATCACATCTACATAAATATAACCGATCGCGTGCAGGATCTTGCCCAGCCCGCGCAGAAGCGCAAACCGCGAATTTAAAAGCGCGGTCGAGCGGCGAAGATAAGTGGCAAGCAGCCCCAGCACCACGCCCAGCGCGATCGCCGCGAGCGACAGCAAAATCGTGGTTTTCAGACCGTCAAGATAAAGCATGTAGCGCCCGTTGGAAAAGAAATTTAGCTCCAGACTGTGGATCAAAAGGTCAAACTTCTCTTGAAACCCAGCCGCGAAATTTGAAAAAAACGCGCTCAATCGTATCCTCCCCATCCTTCTTTGCCCAAAGGGGCAAAACGAATTCTTTTTTGTTATTATACATCACTATGTATAAATAATCAATAGTAAACCGCCATATTTTCCGATATATTTTTAAAAATCTTTGATAAATATGCACAGAAATACACCCGTCCGCGTTTTTGCGGGACAGGCAAGATTGCGCGCCCTGCGCGCGTAGAATAGCAAAAGAAAGGATGGGAGAGCCAATGCTTGGAATCTCTGCGCTGCTTTTGCTGGCGGCAAACAGCTTTTATTTTGCGCTTCGCGTGTCGTCCGGGTCATTTCCGCGCCCACTTACCGCCAAGGAGGAGCAGGAATATTTAGAGCGCGCATCCGCCGGCGATCTTGAGGCGCGCAACCAGCTGATCGAGCACAATTTGCGCCTGGTCGCGCATGTGATCAAGAAATATTATACAAGCAATCAGGACCAGGACGATCTAATCTCGATCGGGACGATCGGGCTGATCAAGGGCGTTTCGACCTTCAAGCCCGCGAAGGGCACGCGCCTTGCCACCTATGCCGCGCGCTGCATTGAGAACGAGATCCTGATGCATTTTCGCAGCATCCGCAAGATCGCAAGCGAGGTATCGCTTTCTGAATCGATCGATACGGACAAGGAAGGCAACGCGCTCGCGCTGATGGACGTGATCAGCGCGGACAACACGCAGCTTGAGCGCATCGATGGGCAGGACACGGAGCTTCTGCTGCATCATCTGGTGCGCGAGGTGCTAGACGAGCGCGAGCGCGAGATCATTGCGCTGCGCTATGGGCTTTACGACATGCAGCCGCGCACGCAGCGCGAGATCGCCGCGCATTGCAACATCTCGCGCTCCTATGTATCGCGCCTGGAATCCAAGGCGCTCTCGAAGCTGCGCGCGGCGCTGGAGTCCGCCTGCGGCGGACACCCGCATGGGTAAAACGCAAAAAAGAGCCGCCCGCGAGCGGCTCTTTGATCCTATATGTGAAAGCGCGCCGTGACCCCCGGCGGAGATCGCCGGGTTATTTTTATTCAGCGCAGCAGATTTTCCACCGCGTCGGCAACGCGCTGCGGCTCGTCACACGTGACGTAGATCACATATCGACCGACCGTTTTTGTCACGTTTTGCTGCACCTTTTCAAACTGATCGGGCAGATAGCGCTCCCACGTTTTATATTGCGCATCGCGCAACGCCTTCGCGTAATTTTCAAGCTCGGGCACGTCCGCATCGTCCTTCGCCTTCAGCACCACGATCAGGTCAGACTTCACATTCATCCGGTTCTGCACGAGCAGCGCGTCCTCCAGATGCGCACGGTCGAACGTGATCGGAAGCGCAAAGCCCGCGTCGCTTAGGCGCAGAAAGTCAAAATTCGGAACGCCGCCGCCCGCAAAATCCTCCTCCGTGAAGCTTCCGTCCTCCATCAGCTCTTTTTTCATCTCCGCGCTGATCGCGGCAGAGATCTCGTCTAAGCTCACGCTGCTGCGCGGGCTGTTTTGCTTGTCGCCGCAGCCGATCACCCCCGCGCATAAAAAAAGCGCGCACAAAAGCAGCGATATCGTCTGTTTCATCGCATACACCTCCATGCGCATAGTGTGGCACGAAATATGAAATTTATGCCTGTTTTTCATAAGATAAAATGCGAAACGAGACCGGCGTGGAAAGCGTTTCGCGCAAGGCGAGCCGCTCCGCCGCGTCGCGCGGGGTTTTCCAATAATACGGCGTCATATGAAACAGGTCGGAAATCGTCGCCGCGCCCTCGACGCGGATGGTAAAATCGACGCACTGCGTGTCTGCCAGCGCAAAGCCGGGCAGCGTGTAGCCCTGCTCATCGTTTGGATACGGCGTGGCATACAATGCCTGCTTCAGACCCCACAAATGCCGCGCGCCCGGGATGACCGCAATGACCGCACGCCGCGCAACGCGCGCAAATTCCGGCGCGGAATACGGCGCAAAAATCGAGGTGATGACCTGCGCAGACGCGTCTAAAACCGGAAGGTCGAAAATCGAGCCGACGCAATACATGCCCTTTTTATCGCGCTTTGCCGCGCGCAGCACCGCATCCTTAGACAGGTCAACCCCGATGACCTGCCCGGCGCAGGCGCTGAGCGCCGCGGTATAATACCCCTCGCCGCAGCCCGCGTCTACCAGCGTATCCGGCCGGTAGCGCGCCACGCGCTCGCACAGCGCATCGCGCAGCGGCGCATAATAGCCCGCGTTTAAAAACCGGCGGCGCGCAAGCACCATCTCGCGGTCGTCTCCCGGCTGGCGCGCATGCTTATTCTGCGCCAGAAGCAGGTTGAGATACCCGGCGGCTGCGCGGTCAAACGCATGCCCGGCGGGACAGGACGCGCCCGCGGCGGAAATATCAAGCGCCGCGCCGCAAACCGGGCATTTCAGCGGCATCATGTGTTGCGATCGGTCACCCGCATCGTCTTAAGGTTCCCGATCTTCTGCCGCCGCTGCTCAAGCACGGCTTGCACATCGTTAAGATCAATGCCCGCTTCCGCCATCAGCACCATCACATGGTACGCAAGATCGCAAATTTCGCCGATCGTCTCGCCATTGTCGCCATTTTTGGCGGCGATGATCGTCTCGGCGCACTCCTCGCCCACCTTTTTTAAAATTTTATCCATGCCCTTTTCGAATAAATAGCAGGTGTATGAGCCTTCCTGCGGCTGTGCCTTGCGCGCCAAAACAACCTCATACAACCCTTGCAGCGTGTCATGCATCGCAATTCTCCTTCCAAATTTCATGAAAAAAGCAACTCTGCCTGCCGGTGTGGCAGGTCGGGCCGGCGGGCGTTGCCAAAATTAAAATCGTGTCATCGTCGCAATCGCCCCAAATTTCGCGCACATGCAGGAAATTCCCGCTGGTTTCGCCCTTGTTCCAAAGCTTCTGGCGGCTTCTGCTGAAGAACCAGACCGTTTTGGTTGCAAGCGTGCGCGCAAGCGCCTCCTCATTGGCATAGCCCAGCATCAGCACGGCGCGCGTCGCCGCGTCCTGCACGATCACCGGGACAAGCTCGCCCTTTTGAAAATATCGCTTTAAATCCTCAGCCATCTCGCTTCCCTCCCCGCAGTGATCGAACCGGAATTCCGTTGCGGCGCAGCTCATCCTTGACTTCGCGGATGCTCAGCTCGCCGAAATGAAACACGCTCGCCGCAAGCGCCGCGTCTGCGCCCGCATCGCGAAATACCGGCGCGAAATCGCAAAGCCTTCCGCAGCCGCCGGACGCGATCACCGGAATGCCCACCGCGTCTGTGACCGCGCGCGTCATTTCCAAATCAAAGCCGTTTTTCGTGCCGTCCGCATCGATCGAATTGAGCATGATCTCGCCCGCGCCAAGCGCTTCGGCGCGCCGCGCCCAATCGATCGCGTCCAGCTCGGTCGCAATGCGCCCGCCGTTGAGCACGACCTCAAAATGCCCGTCTGCCGCGCGGCGTGCGTCGATCGCAAGCACCACGCATTGACTGCCGAACCGCCGCGCCGCGCGCGCGATCAGCATCGGATCGCGCACGGCCGCCGAATTGACCGAAATTTTATCTGCGCCCGCGCGCAGGATCTCGTAAAAATCATCCTCCGTGCGAATCCCGCCGCCGACCGTGAGCGGCACAAACACCTCGCGCGCGGTTTTTTCCACGATATCCACTACCGTTTTGCGCGCGCCATGCGTCGCCGTGATGTCTAAAAACACGATCTCGTCTGCGCCCGCCTCGCTGTATGCGCGCGCCAGCGCGACCGGGTCGCCCGCGTCGCGCAGATTTTTAAAATGAACGCCCTTGACCACGCGCCCGTCGTTGACGTCCAGGCATGGTATGATCCGTTTTGCCAGCATGCGATCGCCCCCTTACTGATACGCCGCGCAGGCGGTTTTCAGATCCAGCGCACCGGAATAGAGCGTCTTTCCCAAAATCGCCGCGTCGATCCCCGCGCGCGAAAGCGCTTCCAGGTCGTCCATCGTGGTCACGCCGCCGGACGCAACGATCCCGCATGAGACCGCCGCGCGCAGCTGCATCAGCCGCGGCATGCACGGTCCGGCAAGCGTTCCGTCTGAATCAATATCTGTAAAGATGATCGTCTTTACACCATAGCTCTCCATCTGCCGGGCAAACGCGAGATAGTCAAGCCCGCTGGAATCCAGCCAGCCGCGCGTTTTCACAATGCCGTCCTTCGCATCGATGCCGACCGCGATGCGCGCGCCATATTGCCGCACCGCCTGCCGCACAAGCTCCGGCTGCTCGACCGCCGCCGAGCCGATGATCACGCGCGCCGCGCCGAGCGCGAGCACGGCGGACACATCCGCAAGCGTGCGGATCCCGCCGCCCAGCTCGACCGGAATACCCACCTCTTCGATCACGCGCCGCACGACCGCGCGGTTTTTCCCTTCGCCCGCAAGCGCGCCGTCTAAATCCACCATGTGCAGCAGCGTTGCGCCCGCGGCGCGGAAGCTGCGCGCGGTCTCCACCGCGCTTTCCGCAACCCGGTGCGCGGTGTTAAAATCGCCGCGCAGCAGCCGCACGCACTGCCCGTCTTTTAAATCTATCGCCGGAATGATCTGCATATCGTTTCTCCTAACCGATCAGCTCTTTAAAGTTTTTTAAGATCGCAAGCCCGACCTCGCCGCTTTTTTCCGGATGGAATTGGCAGCCGTAGGCGTTTCCGTTCTGCACGATCGCCGTCACCTCGCTGCCGTAATCGCATGTTGCGATCAGCTGCTCGCGCGGCACGTTCTGCGCGCAATAGGAATGCACAAAATATACATACGCATGCTCGGGCAGGTCGCGCGTTAAGGCGCAGGGGCGTTTTTGCTGCAATTCGTTCCACCCGATCTGCGGCAGCTTATACGGCGTTTCGATTTTTTGCACCGTGCCGCCGACAAGGGATAAGCCTTTACACTCCTCCCCTTCATAGCCGCGCTCGCACAAAAGCTGCATGCCGAGACAGATGCCGAGAAGCGGCCGCTCCCGCGCGAAATCGCAAAGAAAATCCGCAAGGCGCGCATCGTCCAACGCCTTGCGCGCCAACGGAAATGCGCCCACTCCGGGCAGAATGAGCGCCGATGCGCGCGCAAGCTCATCCACGTCGCCCGTGATGCGATTTTCGATCCCCACATAGTCGAGCGCCTTGGCGACGCTATGCAGGTTCCCCACGCCGTAATCCACAATCGCTGTAAAGTTACTCATCTTTACAGCGCTCCTTTGGTGCTCGGGATCGCATCGCCCGTGATGCGCACCGCCGCCCGCAGCGCGCGCGCAAGCGCTTTAAACAGCGCCTCGGTCATATGATGCGCATTATCGCCATATTTCGCCGCGGCGTGCAGCGTGATCCCGGCATGAAACGCAAACGCGCGGAAGAACTCCGCCGTCATGCAGGAATCGTAGCTGCCGATGCGCTCCTGCGGCATTTCCGCGCGATAGTCCAGAAACGGACGCCCGGAAATATCCAGCGCGACGTCCGCCAGCGCCTCGTCCATCGGGATGCGCGCCGCACCGAACCGCTCGATGCCCACTTTATCGCCCAGCGCCTGCGCAAACGCCTGCCCCAGCACGATGCCGACGTCCTCAACCGTGTGATGGCAATCGACCTCAAGGTCGCCGCGCGCGCGGATCTTAAGACCCAGCCCGCCATGCGCGGCGAAGGCGGTAAGCATATGATCAAAGAACCCGATGCCGGTCTCCACGGCGACATCGCCGCCGTCTAAATTCAAATACACCTCGATATCCGTTTCGCGGGTTTTGCGCCCAATTCTTGCTTCTCTCACGCCAAAGCCTCCTTTAATTGCTCCGCCACGCGGGCATTTTCCTCCGCCGTGCCGGCTGTGATGCGCAGATAATCGCCCATGATATGCCGCACGGAGATCCCGTTTTCGCGCAGGCGCTGCCACAGCTCCTTCGCGCGCGCATGCCGGATCAACACGAAATTCGTTTGGCACGCGACCGGCTGCAGCCCATTTTCGCGCAGCTTTTGATACAGATCCTCGCGTGACGCCAGGATTTTCTCGATACACTCACTAATATACCGCGGATTCTCCAAAATTGCAAGCGCCGCCGCCTGCGTGAAGCTATTGACATTAAACGGCGACTTCGCCTTTTTGATCTGCCCGATCAGCGCCTCATTCGCCAGCGCAAAGCCGCAGCGCGCCGCCGCAAGCCCGAGCGCCTTGGAGCAGGTGCGCAGCACGATCAAATTGGGGTATTCGCCCACCGCGTCCGCCACGCTCTGATCCCAAAACTCCATATACGCCTCGTCCACGACCACCAGCGCATCGCAGGAGCGAACCACGCGCAGCACCTCCGCGCGCGAAAGACCCTGACCGCTTGGATTGCAAGGGTTTGAGAAGATGAGAAGCGCCGCGCCGGATTCCGCAACGGTTTGGATCATCGCGTCCGCATCGGGCGCAAGACCGCGCTTGCCCGCGTCTGCGACCGCAAGCTCCGCAAGGTGCGCATAAAACGCATACATCGAGAAATCCGGGTTTGCGATCGCGACCGTATCGCCGCGGTCTAAAAAGCTTGAAAGCAAAATCGAGATCAGTTCGTCCGAGCCGTTGCCCGCAACGACCTGCCCGGGCGCAACGCCGTAATACCGCGCGGCGGCAGCGCATAACGCGCGCGCCGTCGGGTCCGGGTAACGATTGAGCGCAACGGCATGCAGCGCGCGGTCGATCGCGTCGCGCAGCGCGCCTTCCGGCTGTAAAAAGCTCTCATTTGCGTCTAATACGACCTCAAATTCCTGCGTTGTCGGGTCATAAGGCGCAAGATCTTGCAGTTTTTTTGCAATTTTCATTACGATCTCCTCACTTCGATCGAATTCGCGTGCGCATCCAGCCCTTCCGCGCGCGCCAGCGTTTCGATCTGGTCAGACAGCGCCTGCAGCGCGGGTGCGCTGTATTCGATCACGCTGGATTTTTTCAAAAAGCTATCGGTGGAAAGCGGCGAGAAAAAGCGCGCTGTGCCGGATGTGGGCAGCACATGGCACGGACCTGCCATATAATCGCCAAGCGGCTCGGGCGAATAGTTCCCGAGGAAGATCGCGCCGGCGTTTTGGATCTGCTCCATATCCGCGCGCGGGTTTTTCGTCATGATCTCCAGATGCTCCGGCGCAATTTCATTGGCGATGCGGCACGCCGCAACGGTATCCGGAACGACGATGATCGCGCCGTAATCACGCAGCGATGCGCGAATAATCTCCGCGCGGGCGCGCGCCTTGATCTGCTGCTCAACCTGCTCGCACACCGCATGCGCCAACGCTTCATCGGTTGTCACCACGATCGCCGAGGCGAGCTTATCATGCTCCGCCTGACTGAGCAGATCCGCCGCAACATAGGCGGCGGGCGCGCTTTCATCCGCCAAAATTAAAATTTCAGACGGACCGGCGACCATATCGATATCCACCGTGCCGTAAACCAGGCGCTTCGCCGCAACGACGTAGGCATTGCCCGGCCCGACAATTTTATCCACGCGCGGGATCTCGCCCGCGCCATAGCTGAGCGCGCCGATCGCCTGCACGCCGCCGACCGCAAACACGCGGTCGATCCCCGCGATTTTCGCCGCCGCGAGCACCGCGGTGTTCAAATTCTCTGTGGGCGGCGTGACCATAATCAGCTCGCCGACCCCGGCGACGCGCGCGGGGATCGCATTCATCAAAACGGACGAGGGATAAGCCGCCGTGCCGCCCGGAACGTAGATCCCAACGCGCGCAAGCCCGCGCACACGCTGCCCCAGCCGGCAGCCAGGCTGCGGCGCAAATTCCCAGCTCTTTGCGAGCATATTTTCGTGATAGGCGGTGATATTCTCCGCCGCCTGCAGAAGCGCCGCGCGCACCGCCGGGTCACAGCGCCGGTATGCGTCGCACAACTCATCCTGCGTGATCTCGCGCGGGGCGGCATGGTCAAGCTGCTCAGAATAGCGGCGCACCGCGCGCTCGCCCTGCTCGCGCACCTCCGCGAGGATCTTCTCCGCCGCCTGCGTGATCGCGGCGCTCTGCTCCGAGGCGCGCGCACGCATTTCGGCGAGCCGCTGCGTTTCGCGCACGCCGTCTGCCATAATGATCTGCAGCATCTTTATCCCTCCAAATTCTGCTCAAGCTTGCTTAAAAAATCAAAAATCTGGTCCTTATACAGCTTCATCGATGCGATATTTACGATCAGGCGCGCGCTGATCGGATGGATATCCTCGATCGGCTGCAGCCCGTTTTCCTTCATAGTTGTGCCGGTTTCCACGATATCGACGATCGCGTCTGCGATGCCAAGCAGCGGCGCCAGCTCCACCGAGCCTTCAATTTTAATAATTTCCACGTCCATGCCCTTTTTCGCAAAGAAATCGCGCGCGACCTTGGGATATTTCGTTGCGATCCGCCGCGTTTTGCAGCCGTTATAAAAATCATCGCCCACGCGCGTGGCGAGCGCGAAGCGGCATTTGCCGAACCCGAGGTCGAGCATCTCATAAAACGACGTTCCATGCTCCATGATCGTGTCCTTGCCGACCACGCCGAGGTCGCACACGCCATGCTCTACATAGGTGATCACGTCCGCCGCCTTGGCAAGCACGATCTCAAGCGGATAATTGGGGATCTTATAAATCAGCTTGCGGCTTCCGCTTTGCAGCTCGTCGCAGGCAAGCCCCATTTTTTCAAGAACGGTCAGCGTTTTTTTCTCAAGCCGCCCTTTTGTCAGCGCAATGCGCAGCACGCTCATAGCTCTGCCTCCTTCACCGAATCGTCCGCCGCGACGAAGAGCCGCAGCCCCAGCCGCTTCGCCTCTGCCCGGCTTTCCTCCAGCGTTTTATGTGAGGAGAGCCGCACGCCCTCCGCACGGTCTAAATACTGAAATCCCGCGCGCACCGCGCCGGGCATAATATGCAGAAGCGCCCAAAACTCTTGCGGCGCAACGCCTACGCAGCGCGCGACCGCATCGATATCGATCGCGAAGCCCACAGCGGGCAGCTCTTTGCCAAACGACGCGATCAGGTGATCATACCGCCCGCCGGAGAGCACCGGCGTGCCGACGCCTTCCATATATCCGCGGATGATGATGCCGCTGTAATAATCGATCTGATGCACAAGCCCGAGATCGATGCTGACCACATCCGCCACGCCCGCCGCCTCAAGCCCATGATACAGCTCCTTGAGATAGGCAAGCTCGCCGTCCGTTTGCTCAAGCACCTCCACGCCGCCGAACATGTGCGATAAATTTTTGAGCGCGCGCGTCGCCTCCGAATCGCCGTAATCCTCCAGCATATCAGACAGCGCGGCGAAATTTTTGTTTTCAATATACCCGCGCATGCGCTCAAACTCGCCCTCGCCCATCGAAAGCCGCCCGGCAAGCATCTTGAAATAGCCGGAATAGCCCAGCTCGATCGCGATTTTTTTATCCGTGCAGGCGCGCAGCGCATCGACCGCCATCACGATCATCATGATGTCTGCCTCCAGCCCGCGATAGCCCAAAAGCTCAACGCCGCCCTGCAGGATCTCTGTGGGATGCCCGGTATCCGCGCGCCCGGCGCGATACACACGCTCGACATAGCACAGCCGCGCCGGAAGCAGCTTCTCCGGCAGCTTAGTCGCCGCGATGCGCGCGATCGGCGTGGTCATATCCGGGCGCAGCGCCAAAAGCCGCCCGGTGCATTCGTTCATTTTATAAAGCATCTCCTGCGGGAGCGGATTCTCCGGCGCGGTGCACACGTCGTAATATTCAAACGTCGGGCTGCTCACCTCGGAAAAGCCGCGCCGTAGAAACAGCGTGCGCAGCGCATCCGCCACACAGCGCCGCGCGCGGCACTCGTCATACAGCAGGTCCCGCGTTCCGATCGGCGTTTTAATTTCATTCCGCTTCATGTTGACCCCTCGATTCATCAATTTATCGCTTTACTATGATAAATTATAGCACGCGCCATACACGCTGTCAAGCGCTGTCGCATTTTTTCTGCAAAAAAATCCGGACGCGCATAGAACGCGCGCCGCATGCAGAAACTAGCGAGAGAATATGCGCCGAATTGCGGCAGAAACGAGGATGCTTATGCAAACGATCGGAGTAAATCAGGGCCGCTTTGAACCTTTGGATCTTGTGCTGCGCGCCGCGTTTAACGCTGCCGGTGTGCCGGTTTCTATCCAGAAGGGGCGCAATGACGCCGCGCTTTGCGTGCTGTCTGCGCAAGGCTCGGCCGCGGGGCTTTCGGCAAAAATCGCGATCGTTCCCGGCACGCTTTCCTGCTCGCCCACCGCCGCGTCGGAGATCATCACCTACGGGCTGTGCTGCAAAAACACGCTGACCGTTTCGAGCTGTATTGATTCTACGCTCGTTGTGAGCTTGCAGCGCGCGCTGGTCACGCTTGCGGGAAAGCGCGTGGAGGAGCAGGATTTTCCGGTTTCCATCAGCGATCCGGACGAGCCGGAGCTGGTGCTTGCGGCGGTCGCCGCGCTGCTCGCGGCGGATGTTCCGGTCTCCGCGATCTCCGCGCTGGCATTTTGACATATCCGCGCGCGGCTTGGAATATAGTGGTACAAAACCGATGAAAAACTTGGAGGGAACACCATGATATTCCGAACTGAAAACAGTCTGCGGCTGACCGGAGAAGTTGCGGACACGCCCGTTTTTTCGCACGAAACGCACGAGACACGGTTTTTTCGCCTGCCGCTGGATGTGATGCGGCTGTCCTGCGTGCCGGATCATATCCCGGTTCTGGTGCGCGAGGAGCTTCTGCGCGATGTTTCCTGCCAGCCCGGTGATTTTATAACGCTTGGCGGCGAGCTGCGGTCGTTTAATAACAAAAGCGGCGTGGGCAGCCGGCTTGTGATCACCGCGTTCGCCCGCGAGCTTTCCGCCGCCGCGCGCGATGAATTTTGCAATGAGCTGCACCTGTGCGGCGCGCTGTGCAAGCCGCCGATCTATCGAAAAACGCCGCTCGGGCGCGAAATTTGCGACCTGATGCTCGCGATCAACCGCCGCTACGGTCGCGCGGACTATATCCCCTGCATCGCCTGGGGCAAAAACGCGCACGCCGCGAAGGCGCTTTGCGTGAGCGATCGCGTGATGGTCAACGGGCGCGTGCAGAGCCGCGAATACATAAAAACGCTGGGCGATACGAGCGAAACGCGCACGACCTATGAGGTCTCCGTCGCTGAGCTGACGCCGGTTTCAGACTGAATTTTCAAAACATTTCCTGTATATTGCCCCGTCCGTTGCAGATACTATAACTGGTTTCAAAACCAAAGAAAAAACAAGGAGATGAAAAAATCATGGCAAAGTTAGTTCCGAACGCGAAGGATGCGCTCAATAAGTTTAAAATGGAAGCTGCGAGCGAGGTTGGCGTGAACTTAAAGCAGGGTTATAACGGCGACCTGACCTCGAAGCAGGCGGGCTCGGTCGGCGGCCAGATGGTCAAGAAGATGATCGAGAGCTACGAGAAGAGCATGAACTAAGCCTCTCCCCTTTCCTTATCAATATCCGGGGCGCGACGGAGCTTTCCGCCGCGCCTTTCCCCATAAAAACGCGCCCTCTGCGGAGCTTGCGGCAAGCGGGCGGCTTTTGCGGAACGCCTGCCGGCAAATCATACTGCCCGAAAAGGGGCATCGAATGATACCATATCCCGCGCGCTGCCATCCGCAAACGGATAAGACGCAACCGCTTCCCATCCTCTTCTCATGCATGCAAGGCACTTACTTTCCCTCGTAAAACCCCGCGTCAAAGCGATCTTCCCCGGTAGAGCCGGGGATTTCTTCGCGCTTAAAGACAAAACAAGAACCCCTTGAAACGCAACGGTTTCAAGGGGTTTCAGTATGGCAGCCGGACTAGGATTTGAACCCAGACAAACAGAGTCAGAGTCTGTCGTGCTACCCTTACACAATCCGGCTATCTCGCAACAGCGACTATTACAGTATACCCGATTTTCAAAAAAAGTCAACACTTTTTTGCGAATTTTTTCAGTTTTTTCACATTGCCGCCCGGAGATCATCCGCGCCCCGGACGGCAATTTGAATTTTTTCGTTTCAAAAGCGGGCGCTTCCCGCAGACTTGGCAAAATTCAAGCTATTTCAGCGTATCCTGCCCCTTGCCGAAGCTCTTTTGCAGAAGCTTGTCGAGCGTGCCGTCGTTGCGCATCTCGCCGATCAGTTCGTTGATCTTCTTACAAAGCGCCTCGTCCTGGCTGCGCAGCACGATGGTATACGCCTCTTCCGCCAGCGCGTCGACCACGATGCGGAGCTGCTGCCCCTTCTGCATCTGCTCATACGCCCACGCCTCGTCCATCACGAGCGCATCCACGGTATAACCGCGCAGCGCGGTCGCCGCGTCGGCACGCGTGTCAAACTCCTGCGTTTCCACCTTCTTCGCGAGCGACTTTTTATCCGCAAGCGCCGCCTGCGACATCTCGTTTTTCACAACGCCGACTTTTTTCCCCTCAAGCTGAGCCTGCTCCTGCACCTCACTGTCCACCGGAACGACCACGACCTGACGGTTTGTAAACAGCGTATCGGTCTTCGTTGTGCCCTTCCGCTCGTCCTTTGACAAAAACAGCGCATTTCCCAGGAAATCGATCGTGCCGTTCTGCAGCTCGGTCGCCGCGGCGTCGCGCTTGATCGCGCGGAGGTTTAACGTTACGTTCAGGCGGCGCGCAAGCTCCTTGCCGATCTCGAGATCAAAACCGTAATACGTGCCGTTTTCGTCCGCATAGCTAAACGGCTCTGCGTCCTCATAAAAGCCCATCATCAGCACCTTGCGCTCCGTGACCTGCTCGACCGTAGTTTCCGGGACGGAGCTCTCCTGCTTTTTTCCGCAAGATGCGATCGCAAGCATCGTGATCGCCGCGAGGGCAGCCGCCAATATTCTTCTCCTCATAACCTTTTCCTCCCTATTAGAAAAATTCTACTCATTATACACCAATTCCGCAGTATTTGTCAAAATAAAATAGCCGCACGCGGGCACATTTGCGCAAACGCGCCCGAAATGCGCGCGCAGCCGTCTGCCGGACCAAATGTCAAACAAATCGCGGCGCGATGGCAGCCAGACCGTTTCGCCCGGCGCGCCCACGCCGAAGAACATCCGCTCCTCGCCCAGCTGCCGCGCAACGCAGAGCAGCGTTTGCTCCGCCGCGACCACGCGGAAATCGCCATGCTGCATGCACGCCGCGTGCGTTTTCAGCCACCCGAGCGCGTGGTAAAACGCCGTGAGCGCCGCGTCCTCACGCCCCCAGGGGAAAAACGCGCGGTTAAACGGGTCTGCGCCGCCCTCCATGCCCGCCTCATCGCCATAATAGATCGCGGGCGAGCCGGGAAACGCGAATTGCAGCACGGCGGCGCGCCGCAAAAGCACCTTGGCATGCGCGCGCTCGTCCTCGCTGAGCGCGACGTGCGCCTGCTCCGCGCGGGGTAGCTGCGCAATATCCGGGCGGACGAGCATCGTCAGCGCGCGCGGCGTGTCATGCGTGCCGATATGGTTCATCAGGCAATGCAAAATCGGCTTCGGATAATGCGTGCACAGCATCTCCATCACCTCACGCGCCTGCTCCGCCGTGATTCTGCCGCCGACAAAGCTGAGAATCGCATCGCGCAGCGGATAATTCATCACGCCGTCCAGCTCGCGCTCTGTAAAGTATTTTCGCCTTACAGAATAGGCGATTTTATTCGATGCATCCTCCCACACTTCGCCGAGGATCAGCGCGTCATTTTTCTTCTGCTTCACGGTTTCATAAAAGCCGCGGAGGAAATCATCGGGCAGCTCGTCTGCCACGTCAAGCCGCCATCCCGCAACGCCTTGCGCCATCCAGCGGCGCGCGTGGGCGGCGTTAAACGCGCGATAATCCGCGTTGTTTTTATCCACCGCTGGCAGCGTTTTGATTCCCCACCAGGAGTCATATTTTTCTCCTGTAAAGTGAAACCACTTGCCATAGCGCGAGTCATGCGCTTGCCATGCGCCCGGCTGTGAATAGCGCCCTTCGCGGTTGAAATACACGCTGTCTGACCCGACGTGGTTGAACACGCCGTCTAAGATCACGCGCATTCCGCGCGCGGCGGCGGCGCGGCACAGGCGGTTTAGCACCTCCGCGTTTCCGAAATGCGCATCGATCGTTTCAAAATCCGCCGTGTTGTATTTATGGTTCGACCACGCCTCAAAAATCGGGCTGAGGTAAATGGTTTTCACGCCGAGCGACTGCAAATACGGCAGCTTTTTTAAAACGCCCAGCAGGTCGCCGCCATAGATATCGCGGTTGCGATACTCGCCGCTTGCATCGGGCAGATAGTCCGGCTGCTCCGTCATGTCGCGATGGATCTTAAAATCCGCGTCCTCGCGGAGCGGCGCGGGATCGCCGCGGAAAAACCGGTCGACAAACACATGATAGGTCACGCCCTCGGCATACCAGCCGGGCGGCGCGATCGCCGGGTCATAGACCGAGAGCTGCATCGTCTCCCCGTCACACGCGCGATACCAATACAGCCCGCGCATCGCGCCGGTATCCAGCACGGTTTCATACACATCCTCGCCATGCGCATCCAGATCGACCCATTCCATCGCGCATTCGATGCGGAAATCGCCCGCATCCGCCCACAGAGCGAGCGAAACCTGCGGATAAAGCCAACGGGGCGCATGCGCCCGAAGGCACACGCGCTCCCCCTGTGCGGCCGCGCCGCACGGCTCAAACCAAATCACGGCAGCAGGGGCGCAATGCCCCAGATCTCTTCTGCATACTCGCGCACGCTGCGGTCCGCCGCGAAGCGCCCCGCCTTGGCGATATTGACAAGCGCCTTGCGGTTCCATGCGGCTGCGTCGTGATAATCCTCGGTCATCTGATCGGACACGCGGCAATAATCCTCAAAATCGGCGAGCAGCATATACGTATCCTGCATGAGCAATGACTCGACCACGTCGGCATACGATGCGCGCAGCACGCCCGTTCCGATCCCGTCACGCAGGTGATCGAGCACGCGGCGCAGCGTGGTGTTCTGCTCGTAAAATCGATGCGGTGCATAATCGCGCTTGCGCGCAGTCACCTGATCGCTCGTCATGCCGAAAATATAAATGTTTTCGCGCCCGACCGCCTCGCAGATCTCGACATTTGCGCCGTCGAGCGTGCCGAGCGTGAGCGCGCCGTCGAGCATGAATTTCATGTTCCCCGTGCCGGAGGCTTCCTTCCCCGCAACGGAGATCTGCTCTGACACCTCGGCGGCAGGGATCAGCCGCTCTGCCAGCGTGACGCTATAATCCTCTAAAAAGACGACCTGCATATAGCGTGAAGCAACCGGGTCTGCCTCGATCTCGCTGCGCACGGAATGGATCAGCGAAATGATGCGCTTTGCCATCACATAGCCGGGCGCCGCCTTCGCCGCAAAGAAATAAATTTTCGGCTGCCAATTACGGCTCGGCTCATCCAAAATCCGGTGATAATCGCGCGCGATGCGCAGCAGGTTGAGCAGCTGGCGCTTATATTCATGCAGCCGCTTCGCCTGCACGTCAAACAGCGCGCCCTCGACCGGGCGAATGTCATACGCGCGCAAGAGGGATGCCTTGTTTCGCGCCTTGATTTTCGCCAGCGCGTCGATCACCTGCCGCTCCTCCGTGAAGCGCAGAAGCCCCTCCAGACGCTGCGGCTTCTTTAAATATTCATCCCCGATCAGCTCGCAGATCAGCTCATGCAGCTGCGGATCCGCCTGCGCGAGCCAGCGCCTGTGCGCGATGCCGTTTGTCACATTATGGAACCGCTCGGGATACATCTCATAAAAATCGCGAAAGACCGTTTCTTTTAAAATATCCGTGTGCAGCGCAGAGACGCCGTTTGTGGAAAACGCAGTCGCGACCGCGAGATTCGCCATGCGCAGCTCGCCGTTTGCCAAGATCGCCATGCGCTCACGCCGCGCCTCGTCGTTCGGAAAGCGCGCCGTGATCGCCGCGCTGAAGCGGCGGTCGATCTCCTGCACGATCTGATACAGACGCGGCAGCAGCCGCTGGAAGAGCGGCACGGTCCAGCGCTCCAGCGCCTCCGCCATCACGGTATGGTTGGTATATGCGATCGTGCGGCACACGATATCCCACGCCTCGTCCCAGCCGAGCCCCTCTTCATCCATCAAAATACGCATCAGCTCCGGGATCGCCACGGTGGGATGCGTATCGTTAATATGGATCGCGGCAAATTCTGCGAGGTTTTTCACCGTGCCGTGTTGCTTTTTATGCTCCGCCACGATGAACTGAATGGTCGCGGAGGTGAAGAAATACTGCTGCTTTAAGCGCAGCGACTTACCCTCCGGATGCGCATCCTCGGGATAGAGCACCTTCGAGATCGCCTCGCACATCGCCTCTTGCTCGGTCGCGCGGACATACTCGCCCTTTGAAAACAAGCTCATATCCAGCGAGGTCTTGCTCTTCGCGCGCCACAGACGCAGCGTAGAGACGCTCTCGCTTTGGTAGCCGGAGATCAGCATATCGTGCGGCACGGCGAGCACGGTATCATAATCGTGATGGACAAACGTCATGCGCCCATCCTCATAGCGCTCTTCGATCCAGCCGCCGAAATGCACCTCGCGCATCTCCTCCAGCCGCGGCACGAGCCACGCGCCCCCGGTTTCCAGCCAGGTGTCCGGCAGCTCGACCTGCATCCCGTCGACAATGCGCTGCTTAAAAATGCCGTATTCATATAAAATAGAAAAGCCCCACGCCGGGTATCCGCCGGTTGCCAGCGCGTCTTGATAGCACGCGGCAAGGCGGCCAAGTCCTCCGTTTCCAAGCCCCGCGTCCCGCTCGACATTTAAAATTTCAGAAAATTTTACGCCGAACGCATTGGTCACGCAATGATCGAACGCATCGAGCAGCCCGAGATTAAACAGATTGTTCCTCAAGCTGCGCCCGACTAAAAACTCCATCGAGAGATAATAGACCTGTTTCGGTTGTTTTTTCTCGATATGATCCGCCGTTTCGAGCCATTTGCTCATCAGCAGATCGCGCGCCTGGAATACGCACGCCATATAGATCTGCTCGCGCGTTGCGTCCTCCGGTTCGCGCCCAAAATGCCGCCGAAGCTTACCCGCCAGGGCGGCAGCCAATTCTTTTTCCTTCATATCTGATCCCCTTTCTGAGGAAATAAGCTTATAGCAAGTTCTGATACAGCGCGCGGTATTCGCCCGCCGAATGCTTCCATGAGAAATCCGCCTGCATGTCGCGCTTCATCATCGGCTCCCAAATGCCGCGATCATGCCACAGGGCGCACGCCTCCCCCAGGACGTGCAGCATATCCGGCGCATGATAATTGCGGAATGTGAAGCCCAGTCCCTCACCGGTATATTGATTATAGGGCGATACGGTATCGCGCAGACCGCCGGTCTCCCGCACGACGGGGACCGCGCCGTAATGCATCGCGATCATCTGCGCCAGCCCGCACGGCTCGCTCTTCGACGGCATGAGGAACAGATCCGCCGCCGCGTATAGCTTTTGCGCCAGCTCGGCGTGGAAGCCGATATACACGGCAAGCTTTGTGGGATACTGCCACGCTTTATCGCGCAAAAACTGCTCATACTGCCATTCGCCGCTGCCCAGAACGATCATCTGCACCTCTTGCTCTAACAGCTGATCCAGCACCTCGCAGACCAGGTCGAGGCCCTTATGCTGCACCAGCCGCGTGATCATAACGATCAGCGGCACATCGTCGCGCAGGGGGAGGTTCATCAGCTCGCGCGCGGCGTCGGTATTCGCCTTTTTATCGCGCAGCGTTTTCACCGAATAGTTCTTCACAATGCGCGGATCGTTCTCCGGCGAAACGGACACGTCGATGCCGTTTAAGATCCCGCAGAGCTTACCCTGCTCCATCCGCAGCACGGAATCCAGCCCGTGGCCGTATTCCGGCGTTAAGATCTCCTGCGCATACGTGGGGCTGACGGTCGTCACGCGATCTGCAAATAAAATTGCGCTTTTCATCAGATTCACCGCGTCGTTGTGGCGCATTGCGCCCTCGTCAAACAGCGCATACGGAAGCCCGAGCACGTTTTCCATCACCTCGCGCCCGAATATGCCCTGATACTCGATATTATGGATGGTGAACACCGTTTTGATCGCCTGACAGGCGGGGTCGTCGCCATGAAGCGTGCGCAGATACACCGGGATACACGCGGTCTGCCAATCGTGGCAATGGATGATATCCGGCGCGAGCTCCAGCACCCCGACCGTAGCGAGCACCGCCTGCGAGAAGAACGAAAACCGCTCGCAGTCGTCATATGACCCATACAGGCTGCCGCGCTTAAAATAATACTCGTTATCGATAAAATACCAAGTGACGCCGCGCTCCTCCAGCTTGAATACGCCGCAATATTGATTGCGCCAGGAGAGCGGGACATACATGCTCGTTACGAACGTCAGCCGCGCGCGCAGCTCCGGCCCGATCGCGTCATAGAGCGGGATGATGCACGATACCTCGCATCCTTGCTCCGCCAGCGCGACCGGCAGCGAGCCGATCACATCGCCCAATCCGCCCGATTTGATATACGGGGCTGCCTCAGACGCTGCAAATAATATTTTCATCTCAAAACCTCCTTGCGCTTATATTCTGCTGCCCTTCGCGATCACAAGCGGATACGTCTCTGCGCCGACCAGACGCATCCCGTCTGACACGATCACGTCTTTATCCAAAATACAGTTTTCAACGATCGCGCCCGCGCCGATCTGCGCAGACTGCATAATGATCGAATTTTTGATCCGCGCGCCGCGCCCGACCCGGACGGAGCGGAACAGGATCGAATCCTCCACCTGCCCGTCGATGATGCAGCCGTCGGCAAACATCGCGTTTTTTACCTGCGCGTCGCCGCCATAATAGGTCGGCACCTCGTCGCGCACCTTCGTGAGGATTTTTCCGCCGTCAAATACCTCATCGCGAATGTCTGCGTTAAGCATCGCCATATTCGCGCGGCGGAACGTATCGATCGAATCAACTTTTTCTACATACCCGTCGCAGCACCAGCCGTAGATATCCAGATCACCGCACATCTCCTGAAGAATATTGCGCTCAAAATCCAGCTTATTGTGCGCGATGCACTGGCTGATCAAAAACTCAAGCAGCTCCCGCTCGATGATATATGTGCCGAGCGCCATGCTGCTGTGCAGCTGGATCCCCTGATTGATCGCCACATCGACCACGCGCCCGGACGCGTCGATCTGCAAAAACGTATTGCCGTAAAAACGCGACGGATCGAACACGTCTTTTTGATACGCGACCGTCAGATACGCGCGCTTCTCGATATGATAATCAAACATGCGGTTATAATCGATATTCCCGACGATATTGGAATCTGACAGCAGAACATATTTATTTTTGCTGTGCCGGATATAATCGATCACGCTGTAAAGCGCTTCCACTTTCCCCCCACCGCTGAGCGGACCGCTTGCGGAATAAGACGGCGGCAGGATGGAAAGACCGCCGTTTTTACGGTTCAGGTCCCATTCCTTGCCCGAGCCGACATGGTCCATCAGCGAATAATAATTGCTTTTCGTTACGATCCCGACCTCATGCACGCCGGAATTCACAAGGTTTGACAGCACAAAATCGATCAGGCGGTAGCGCCCGCCGAACGGGACGGACGCGATCGTGCGGTGCATTGTCAGCTCACGCATGGCGTCGAACCGCTCCTGCACGAGGATCATCCCCATCATGTTTTTCATGCTCTGTCTCCCCCTTCCTCTGCGGCGCGCATCGTGCCTGCGGGAACGCTCTCCCGCTCTGTCACCGCAGCGCCGCTGCCCAGCACGGTAATGCTTCCGTCGCCCGGCGCGCCGATCTTTGCGCCCGCGCCGACATCGACCCGGTCGGCGAGGATCGCGCGGTCAACCGTGGCGCCTGCGCGCACGATGCTGCCCTGCATCACGATCGAATCGCGCACCTGCGCGCCCGCCTCGATCTTCACATCATAGAAAATGATCGAATTCTCCACTGTGCCTTCGATATGGCAGCCCTCGGCGATCATGCTGTTTTTCATCTGCGCGCCCGGCGCAACGTATTGCGGCGGCATGGCGGGATTTCTGCCGTAAATGCGCCACAGCGGATCGTGCAGCACAAGCCCGCTTTCGCGGCGCAGAATATCCATATTCGCCTCCCAAAGGCTTTCGATCGTGCCGACGTCCTTCCAATAGCCCTTATATTCATAGGCATACAGCATGCGCCCGTCCGCAAGCATTTTCGGGATAATATCGTGTCCGAAATCGTTATGGCTTTCGGGGTCGCGGTCGTCCTCCGTCAGATAGCGGCGCAGCACCTTCCAGCTGAAAATATACACGCCCATCGAGGCCTTTGTGCTTTTCGGATGCGGCGGCTTCTCCTCAAATTCTAAAACGCGCCCCGCATCGTCCGTATTCATAATGCCGAAGCGCGGCGCCTCCGCCTCCGGCACGTTGATCACCGCGATCGTGCAGTCTGCGCCCGCGCGGATATGGTCGCGCAGCATCCAGTCGTAATTCATCTTATAAATATGGTCGCCGGACAGAACCAGCACATATTCCGGGTCATACGGCTCGATAAAATTGATGTTTTGGAACACGGCGTTTGCCGTGCCCTTATACCAGTCGCCGCGGGTGCTGGTCATATACGGCGGGAGGATCGCCACGCCGCCGGACATCCGGTCAAGGTCCCAGGGCTGCCCGTTTCCGATATAAGTATTCAGTTCAAGCGGCTGATACTGCGTCAGCACGCCGACCGTGTCGATTCCGGAATTTACGCAGTTCGACAGCGGGAAATCGATAATGCGGTATTTCCCCCCAAACGGCACAGCCGGCTTTGCGATGTGCTGCGTCAGCACGCCGAGACGGCTGCCCTGTCCGCCGGCCAGCAGCATGGCAATGCATTCTTTTTTTGTGTTCATGCCATCCTCTCCTTTTTCTTTTTCTTGCGCTGATAGATCGTAACGCTCATCGGCAGCACGTCGGTGCAGATCTCATGCAGCACGCCCTCGCGCGCGCTGCGCACGCTCTTGACCGGGGCGAGCGTATTGCCCGCGCCGCCGTATGCCTCCTCCTCGCTTGTAAATACCGGGCAATACGTCCCCGCGCTGACGACCGGGATCGTAACATTCTCCCACTTGACCGGCGCAAAATTGCACACGACAAGCAGAATTTCCCCGCGGCGGTTGCGCCGCAGGAATGCAAGCAGGTTTCGATCCCGCTCGTCCGGAAGCAGCCAGCGGAAGCCCGCCCAATCGTCCTCGATCTGCCAGAGCTGCGAATGCGCGAGGTAAAACCCGTTGAGCGCGCGGACGTAGTCGTGCATCTTGCGGTGCATGTCGTAATCCAGCAAAAACCAGTCGAGCTGCTTTTGATAATCCCATTCGATGAATTGCCCGAACTCGTTGCCCATAAACGACAGCTTCTTCCCCGGATGCACCATCATATACCCAAGCATGGCGCGAAGTCCCGCGAATTTCTGCGCATAATCGCCGGGCTGCCGCTCGATCAGCGAGCGCTTGCCATGCACGACCTCATCGTGCGAAAACGGCAGGATAAACTGCTCGGAAAACGCATAGGTAAGCGAAAACGTCAGCTTTTCATGGCAGCCGTGCCGGAAATACGGATCGGTGGAGAAATATTCGAGCGTGTCGTTCATCCAGCCCATGTTCCATTTAAAATGAAAGCCGAGACCGCCGTCATAGGGCGGGCGCGTGACCATCGGCCACGCGGTCGATTCCTCGGCGATCATCATCGTTTCCGGAAAGGCGGAGAGCACCGTTTCATTGAGCGCGCGCAAGAACGCGATCGCCTCTAAATTCTCGCGTCCGCCGTGGATATTCGGCCGCCATTCGCCCTGCTCGCGCCCATAATCCAGATACAGCATGCTCGCGACCGCGTCGACGCGGATGCCGTCGATATGATACTGTTCGATCCAGAACATCGCGCTTGAGATCAAAAAGGCGCGCACCTCAGGCTTGCCATAATCGAACACCTCGGTGCCCCAGCCGGCATGCTCGCGCTTTTTCTCGTCTGCATATTCATACTGCCACGAGCCGTCAAACCGGTAAAGCCCCAGCTCATCCTTCGGAAAATGCGCCGGAACCCAATCCATGATCACGCCGATCCCGTTTTGATGGCACTGGTCAACGAAATACATAAAATCCTTCGGCGTGCCGAAGCGCGAGGTCGGCGCGAAATATCCGGTTACCTGATAGCCCCACGACCCGTCATACGGAAACTCCGTCACCGGCAGCAGCTCAATGTGTGTATAACCCATCTGCTTTACATACAAAACCAGCTCATGCGCAAGCTCGCGGTAAGAAAAGCAAGAGCCGTCCTCATGCAGGCGCCATGAGCCGAGATGCACCTCATAAATATTGAGCGGGCGCTCGCTCGGCTTCCCGCGCTTTTTATACTGCGCCCAGCGCGCATCGCCCCATTCATAGCCCCGCAGGTCATACAGCTTTGAGGCGGTCGCCGGGCGCGTTTCCGCATGAAACGCAAACGGATCTGCCTTCAGATGGAGCGACCCGTCCGCCCCATGCACCGCGAATTTATAAAGATCATATTCAGAAAGGTTCTCGATTTGCGTTTCCCAAATGCCGGAGTCGGAAACGCGCGCCATCGGGTGCTGCGCCGTATCCCACGCGTTAAAATCGCCCACGACAGACACCGCCTGCGCGTTGGGCGCCCATACGCGAAAGCGCGCGCCATGCTCTTCAAAGTGCGCGCCGAAATATTCATACGCGCGGTTGTTTTTTCCTTCCCGGAAGCGCTTTGCCTCCGCATGTTCCGTTTGCTTCAATGCGCTGTCCTCCTGCTTTTCTATCTGATTTTATCATAATCGATCTGCGTCATATTTTTGCAAAAATTTTGTATGGATTGTGTGCCTCTGCTCTTTTCTTTATTATAGCGCTTTTTCTTGTGAAATGCAAACATAATTCTCGGCGTAAAATCGTTGTTTTTCGGTTCTTTTGCCAAATGCCGTCAATTTTTCATGTTGCGGTAAAAAAACGGACCCCCGGTCATGACCGAAGATCCGTTTTTTCATGATGCGAATGCGCGTTTAGCCCGCGAAGCACTGCGTCCAATACGTCGAGTATGCGCCGCTGCCCGACGCGTAGCCCACGCCCAGGCGCGTGTAGCTTGCGTTTAAAATATTCGCGCGATGCCCCTCGGAATTCATCCAGGCGTTCACGACCTCCTGCGGCGTGCGCTGCCCCGCGGCGATGTTCTCGCCCGCCGTGCGGTAGCTGATGCCCGCCGCCTTCATGCGGTCAAACGGGCTCTGCCCGTCCGGATTCGTATGCGAGAAGAAGCCGCGCGCCGCCATATCCTTCGAATGCGCACGCGCCACCGCGGTCAGCTCGTCCGACCAGCTCAGCGCGGAAAGCCCCTGCTTCGCACGCTCCTGATTCACCAGCGCAAGCACCTGCTGCTCATACAAAAGCTTCTCTATGTCCGCGCCCGGCGCCTGATCCGGCGTCTCGTCCGGGGTTTCGCCCGGGTTCTCGTCTGGCGTCTGATCCGGGGTCTCATCCGGCTTCTGGTCCGGCTTCTGCCACGGAAGCTGACCCGGAGTTTCATCCGGCTTCTGCCACGGAAGCTGGCAGGATGAGTCCCGCTTGATTTCAATGCATTCACGCAGCGGCCGCCAGTATTCCGCGTCCCGGCGCGCGCCGCAATCCTCTGCGGCAAGCGACGTTGCGCCTGCGGAGCATACCATAACAAACGCTGCGGACAGCGCGATCCATCGATTCTTTTTCATAAATCCTCCTTATTTCTCCTTGTCTCTCTTGCCCTGCCGCCCGCTGCACAAGCCGGCGTTTTTTCTGCGCATCGCGGCGGTCCTCTCCCGCGCAGACAAATCGTCCGCGCTGCACAATTCGCAAAAATCAACACTTCTTTCGCAAAATTGTATGTGGATTATAGCATAGCATGACGAAAAACTCAACTTTTTGCTCCATGTAGTTTCTGGGTGGCGCGGTTATAACTTCCTGCCGTTTGGCATATATTTTCGTTAGAAACAGCTTCTTCCGGATATGCGGCGTTTTTTCGCCAAATTTCCGGAAGCGATCCCAGAAAGAGGAGGATTTCCCTATGAAACGAATCGTTGCAGCCCTGCTTATCCTTGCGCTGGTTTCCGGCATGGCGCTTGCCGCGCCCGCCCCGCCCGAGATCATTGCGCCCTCCGCCGTGCTGATGGAGCGCGATACCGGGCGCGTGCTCTATCAAAAAGACGCACACACCAAGCGCCCGCCCGCCAGCGTGACCAAGATCATGACGCTGCTGCTCGTGATGGAAGCGCTTGACGCCGGGAAAATTTCCATGGGCGACATGGTCACGGTCAGCCCGCACGCCGCGGGGATGGGCGGCTCTCAGGTGTATCTTGAGCCGGGCGAGCAGATGAGCATGGACGATATGCTCAAGGCGGTGGTCGTTGCGTCCGGCAACGATGCGGCGGTCGCGCTGGCAGAGCATGTGGCGGGCAGCGAGGAGGGCTTTGTTGCGCTGATGAACGCGCGCGCGAAAGACCTTGCGATGAACGATACGCATTTTGTAAATTGCACCGGGCTGGACGCGGAGGGGCACGTTACCTCCGCATACGACATCGCGATCATGTCCTGCGCGCTGCTCAAGCACGAGAAAATTAAAAATTACACGACGATCTGGATGGATTCGCTGCGCGGCGGGACGTTCCAGCTCGCAAACACCAATAAGCTCATCCGCTCTTACAAAGACATCACCGGGCTGAAAACCGGCTTCACCTCAACCGCAAAGTATTGCATGGCAGCGTCTGCCGAGCGCGAGGGCATGGAGCTTGTCGCCGCGGTAATGGCGTGCCCGAGTATTCCGGACCGCTCCGCCTCCGCGACCCGGCTGCTCGATTATGGCTTTGCCAATTTTGCGCTGTATGACGGCGCGAAGGACGTTGCGCTCGCGCCGGTAACGGTTCTTTCCGGCGTGGAGGATGCGTGCGCGGCAAAGCTTGGCGGAGGCGCGAAGCTGCTTTTGGAAAAGGGCGTGGTCTCCGAGCTTGCGCAGCGCGTTGAGCTTCCGGAAAACGTGAAAGCGCCGGTCGCCGCCGGGCAAACGCTTGGGGCGCTAAAAATCATGCGCGGCGAGCAGGAGCTTGCGTCCGTTCCGATCGTGGCGGCGGTCTCTGTGGAGCGGCAGTCGCTGCCGTATATTTTCTGGAATTTACTGGCGCGCTGCATGATGAAATAATGCGGCGCAAGGCGGGCGTCGTGCGCGGCGTCCGCTTTTTGCAAATTCTGCGTCTTTTTCTCTTGTAATTTTGGGCGAGGCGGTTTAAAATAGTACTATTAAAACAGGAAAGAGGGGCGTTCCATGCAGATTTGTGTGAACACGAAAAATATGGAAAACATCGGCGCGCCGGGCTCGCTTGCGGGCGAGCTTGCGGCGGCGCATGATATGCTGAAAAACAAAACCGGGCGCGGCGCGGATTTTACCGGCTGGGTCACGCTGCCGCAGGACTACGACCGTGAGGAATTTGCGCGCGTAAAGGCTGCGGCGCAAAAGATCTGCGGCGATTCTGAGGTGCTGATCGTGATCGGGATCGGCGGCTCGTATCTTGGCGCGCGCGCCGCGATCGAGTTTTTAAAAAGCCCGTTTTACAACCAGAAAAAGAAGAATACGCCGGAAATTTATTTCGCGGGCAACAACATCAGCCCGGATTATCTGTCTGATATCATCGAGCTTTTGGGGGAGCGCGATTTTTCTATCAACGTGATCTCAAAATCCGGCACGACGACCGAGCCGGCGATCGCGTTCCGCATTTTTAAAAACCTGATCGAAAAGAAATATGGCAAGGAGGGCGCGCGCTCGCGCATCTACGCCACAACCGATAAGGCGCGCGGCGCGCTGAAAACGCTCGCCGATGCGGAGGGCTATGAAACGTTTGTCATTCCGGACGATGTCGGCGGGCGCTACTCCGTGCTCACCCCGGTCGGGCTGCTGCCCATTGCGGTTTGCGGCGCGGATATCGACGCGATGATGCAGGGCGCGGCAGACGCGATGCAAACCATGCTTGCGGACGCCTCGATGGAAAATCCGGCATGGCAGTATGCCGCGGCGCGCAATATTCTTTACCGCGCGGGCAAGAAAACCGAGATCCTCGCCTGCTTTGAGCCGCGCTTCCGCTTTATGGCTGAATGGTGGAAGCAGCTGTACGGCGAGAGCGAGGGCAAGGAAGGCCGCGGCATTTTCCCCGCTTCTGTAGAATTCTCCGCCGATCTGCACTCTATGGGGCAGTATATCCAGCAGGGCGAGCGCACGCTGTTTGAAACCATGGTCACGATCGCGAAATCAGAGCATGCCTGCCCGATCGGCAAAACCGAGGATAATTTAGACGGCTTAAACTTCCTCGCCGGGCGCGACCTGCGCTTTGTAAACGACCAGGCGTTCCGCGGCACGGTGCTCGCACATGTAGACGGCGGCGTTCCGAATATCGAGATCGCCATTCCGGACGTCAGCGCCGCCACATTTGGCGCGCTCGTCTGCTTCTTCGAGTATGCCTGCGGCCTGTCCGGCTATCTGCTCGGCGTTAACCCGTTCGATCAGCCGGGCGTGGAGGCATATAAAAAGAATATGTTTGCGCTGCTCGATAAACCCGGCTATTCCGACCTGCGCGAAGCGCTGCTTGCGCGCCTGTAATGTGTTTATGAAATTTATATGAATTTTCGAAAAAAACGTTTGAGTTTTTATGCATATTGTGTTACACTATAGTTAGAAACAAGGTATTGCGAATACCGTTCATTATAAGGAGGTTTTTGTCATGATAAAAATCATCATGGGACTTCAGGGTCATGGAAAAACAAAACAAATCATCGAGCTTGCGAACCACGCTGTGCAGAACGAGGCGAACTCCGTTGTTTGTATTGAGCGCGGAACAAAGCTTACCTATGATATTAGCCATAAGGCGCGCTTGGTTGACGTTTCGAATTATCCGATCACCAGCTTTGAGCGCTTAAAAGCCTTTATTTGCGGCTTATATTCCGGAAATTATGACATTTCTGATGTGTTTATCGATAGCCTCTACAAGGTCGTAAAAAACGATTCGATCGAAGAGACCGAGAACTTCCTTGTCTGGCTGGACGATTTTGGAAAGGCCAATCACATTAACTTCACCATCACGATCAGCGCGGACGAGAATACCGCGACCGATCTGATCCGCAAGTTTTTCTAATCCCCTGTGCCAGCCGGGCTGCGGTCATTCGGGGCAGCTTTTCCCCGGCGCAGGACTTGCGCCGCATCAACGAAGGCTGCGCAGGAAAACAAATAAAATGTACGGGCAGCTGCATGACGCGGCTGCCCGTTTTTTGAGTTTGGAAGCCATCGGCTCCGGTGGCGGAAACGTCTCGCAAAAAACATTTTCGCTGCAAGCGATGCGCAAAAAACATGCCCTGCCGCCGGATGGCGGCAGGGCATGCAACGTATTTCTTCCGTTTTTTATTTCTTCAGCGACTCGGCAATGCGCTGGGTATCCTGCGCGATGACAAGCTCCTCATTCGTCGGGATCACAAGCGTATGCACGCGCGCGCCCGGCGCGGTCACGTCGCGCTCTTCCCCGCGGATATTGTTCTTCTCCACGTCGATTGCCGCGCCGAGATAGCCAAGCTTTGCGATCACGCGCTCACGCAGCTCGATATTATTCTCGCCCACGCCCGCGGTAAACACGATCGCATCCACGCCGCTCATCGCCGCGGTGTATGCGCCGATCCACTTCACGATCGCATATTCAAACATATCAAGCGCGACCTGCGAGCGGTGATGCCCATTCTTTTTGACCTCGTTTTCCAAATCGCGGAAGTCAGACGAAATGCCCGAAACGCCCAGCACGCCGGACTTTTTATTCATCAATTCATTCATCTCGTCCGGATCGATATTCTCATGCTTCATGATAAACGGAACGATCGCCGGGTCAATATCGCCGGTGCGCGAGCCCATCGGAAGACCGGCAAGCGGCGTGAAGCCCATGCTGGTATCGATCACGCGCCCGTTCTCTACCGCCGAAATGGAAGAGCCGTTGCCCAGATGACAGGTAATGATCTTCAGCTCCTCGATCGGGCGGCCGAGCATCTCCGCCGCGCGCGCAGAAACATAACGGTGCGACGTTCCGTGCGCGCCGTAACGGCGGATCGCATATTTCTCATAATATTTATAAGGAAGCGCATAGAGATACGCCTTTTCCGGCATCGTCTGGTGGAACGCCGTGTCGAACACGACGACATGCGGGATATCCGGCATGACCTCCTGGCAGGCGTTGATGCCGATCAGATGCGCCGGATTGTGCAGCGGCGCAAGCGGAATGACCGATTCGATCTCCTTCTTCACCTCATCGGTGACCAGCAGCGACTTCGTCAGCTTCTCGCCGCCATGCACGATGCGATGCCCCACCGCGGCGATCTCGTCCATACTCTTGATCACGCCGTGCTCTTTCGAAACCAAAAACTCCATTGTTGCGCGCGTCGCCTCCGCGTGGGTCGGCATCGGGATATCCGCAACGATCTGCTCGCCGCCCATCGGGGTATATTTAATGCGACCATCGATACCGATGCGCTCGCACAGACCCTTTGCCAGAACGCTGTTGTCCTGCATATTGATGAGCTGGAATTTCAAGGACGAGCTGCCCGCGTTGATAACCAGAATTTTCATGAAACTGCTTCCTCCAAGTCATTTTTCGTCGTCAGGCTCTTGTCATACAGCCGTAAAACGTTTAAAATAAGAATAACCACCCGGATATTTTATACCACTTTCTGCGTTTTTGCAAGAGTTTTTGCGAAAAACGGCGCCAAATTTTGCAAACCGCGGGAAAGCAGGAGGTTATTATGCATATTTGCGGGATCGTTTGCGAATATAATCCCTTTCACTCCGGGCACGCCTATCATATCGCGCAGGCGCGCCGCCGTGGGGCGGACGCGATCGTCTGCGTGATGAGCGGCAATTTTGTGCAGCGCGGCGAGGCAGCGCTGATCGACCAATATGCGCGGGCGGAGATGGCGCTGCGCGGCGGCGCGGATCTCGTGCTTGCGCTGCCGTCGCCCTGGGCGGTCGCCTCGGCCGAGCGCTTTGCATCGGGCGCGATTTCGCTGCTTTGCGCGCTCGGCGTGGTCGATCAGCTTGCGTTCGGCTGTGAAGCCGATTCACTTCACACGCTGCTGCGCGCGGCGGAAATTTTTTCTGACCCCGCGTTTTATCCGGCGGTGAAGCAGCGGATGAAAACCGGCGAATCGTTTGCCGCCGCAAGGGATTTCGTTCTGTTTGAACGCGCGCCGGACTGCGCTGAGGCGCTGCGCGCGCCGAATAATATTCTCGCGGTAGAATATCTGCGCGCACTGCCCGCCTCCGTAAAGCCGATCGCCATTCCGCGCGCGGGCGCCGCGCATGACGCGCCGGCGGCGGCGGGCGGGTTTCGCTCCGCCTCCTCGCTGCGAAACGCGATCTGCTCTGGGCAAATGGCGCAGATGCGCGCCTATTTGCCCGCCGCGTCGTTTCAAATTTTGCAGCGCGAGATCGACGCGGGTCGTGCGCCGATCACGCTTGCGGGGCACGATCGCATGCTGCTTTCGCAGCTTCGGCGTTTATCCCGTGCGCAGCTGCGCGATATTCCGGACGTGGAGGAAGGGCTGGACGCGCGCCTGTTCCACGCGATCGCAGAATCCGCCACGCTCGATGAAATTTTAACGCGCGCAAAAACCAAGCGCTATGCGCACGCGCGCCTGCGCCGCATTCTGCTTTGCGCGTTTCTTGACATCACGCGAGACGAGCAGCGCGGCGGTCCGCGCTATGCCCAGGTGCTTGCGCTCAACGAGACCGGGCGCACCGTGCTTGCGCTTGCGCGAAAAAAGAGCCGCGTTCCGATCATTACGAAGCCGGCATCTGCCAAAAAGCTGGATTGCGCGGCGGATTTTGAGCGTGAGGCGCTGCGCCATGCGCTGTATGCGCTGTTCTCCCCGCGCCCTGCGCACGCGCGCGAGGTCTGGCGCACCACGCCCTTCGTATTATCCGATGCAGACCCTGCGCCGATCGTTCCGTAACAACAAAAAAGCGGAAGAAACGAGGTTTCTTCCGTTTTTTTATTTCCGGTCGCGCCGCCGCGCCTCCACGCGATAGATGCGCATGCCCTGCGCGGCGAACCGCTCTTCATACTCGGTCACGATGTTGGGAAGCCCGGTCGCATGCAAATCAAACGTGATGTTTGACAGCACAAGCCCGAAGCCGGACAGCTCATTGAGCGAAAATTCAAACAGCTTTTCGTTATCTGTTTTAAAGAAGATCTCGCCCTCAGGCGCGAGCACCGCGTCATAAATTTTAAGGAAGTTTCGATGGGTCAGGCGGCGCTTCGCCTGCTTGCTTTTGGGCCACGGATCGCTGAAATTCAAATAGATGCGCGCAAGCTCGCCCGGCGCGAAGAAATCGCCCAGCGCAGATGCATCAACGTTCATGAAGCGCACATTTTGAAGCCCCATACGCTGCGCCCGCTCCATCGCCATGACCAGCACGTTGGAATCCCGCTCGATCGCGAGGAACAGCACCTCCGGCTCAGCGAGCGCCGATTCTGTGATAAATCTGCCCTTTCCGCAGCCGATCTCCAGCCGGGTGCTCGCAAACCCGAGCGTTTTCCCCCATGCGCCGCGCAGCTCCTCCGGGTGCTCGATCATCAGCGGCGCAACCGCGGCAAGCCGCTTTTCCAAATTCGGTTTTTTTCGCATTCTCATAGGCTTTTTCCTTTAGCAATACAGCAAATATCCGAGCATCATAATATAATGGCAGATGCTCCCGAGCATCACGAAGATATGAAACACTTCATGAAACCCGAAATATTTATTCTCTTTTCCGGGCCATTTTTTCGCATATCCGATCGCGCCGACGGTATAAAACAGCCCGCCGCCGATCAGCCAACAAATACCGCCAAGCGGGATCCGCTGCGACAACGGCCAAAACGCGATCACAACGATCCAGCCCATCACGACGTAAATAATTGAAGAGACCAGACGCGGCGTGTTTTTAAAAAACACGGTGATCACAAGCCCCGCCAGCGCGCAGCCCCAGATCACGCCGAAGATCGACCAGCCCCATGCGCCGCGCAGCCCGACCAGGCACAGCGGCGTATACGTCCCGGCGATCAGGATATAAATCATCATATGATCGATCACGCGCAGCACCTGCCGCCCGCGCGCCGGGATCGTGACGATATGATAAAACGTAGACGCGGTATACAGCGCGATCAGCGACGCGCCATAGATCGCGAAGCTGACCACGTGCAGCGGCGTTGCATACAGCACCGCAAACACCTCAAGCAGCACAAAACCCGCGACCGAAATCAAAACCCCGATATAATGCGTGAGCGCGCTGTATGGGCGGATCGCATCATACGCGGTGCGGATTTCCTGATCCTTCATGCCATTCCCTGCCTTTAAACAATGATATTGCTATTGTAGCACAGCGCGCGGCGATTTTCAATTGCTTTTCCGGCGGGATGCGTGTATAATTTTCTTATCCACATTGCATGAGAGGGACGTTTTTTATGACGCATCAGGAAAAACCAAAAAACTCCTGCGGCATGTGCTGCACCAAAATTTCGCATCTGAGCGTGCGCTTTGGCGACGTTTCGGCGCTTGACGATGTGTCGCTGCACATCCACTGCGGCGAGCTGACCGCGATCATCGGTCCGAACGGCGCGGGGAAATCCACGCTGCTCAAGGCGATCCTCGGCATTCTGCCGCACGAGGGGACGATTACATTTACAGACATTGAAAACCACGCGACGCATTCGCCGCGCATCGGCTATGTGCCGCAATTTTTAGAGCTGGACCGCAGCATGCCGGTCACGGTGAGCGACCTGTTCACGATCGCCGCGTCGCGCCGCCCGGCATGGCTCGGCACGCCGAAAAGCACGCGGCAGGCGGCGCAGGTCGTTTTAGAGCGCGTGCATGCCGCGCATCTTGCCGGGCACAGCATCGGCACGCTGTCCGGCGGCGAGCTGCAGCGCGTTCTGCTTGCGCTTGCGCTTGTCAAGCAGCCGGATATCCTGCTGCTGGACGAGCCGGTCTCCGGCGTGGATCAAAACGGGCTTAGCATGTTTTACCGCGTGATCGACGAGGTGCGCGCGCAATATGACCTGACCACGATTTTGATCTCGCATGATTTCGACCTGGTTTCAAAATTTGCCGACCGGCTGGTTCTGCTTGACCGCAGCATTCAGGCGATCGGCACGCCGCGCGAGGTGTTCGCCTCGGCGGAATTTCGGCGCATTTTCGGGAAAGGGGGCGCGCAGGATGCAGGCGATCTATAATTTTCTCGACACGGTGCTCCCCTTCGACTGGCTCAGCTTTGCGTTTATGAAGCATGCGTTTCTCGCCGTGCTTCTGATCACGCCGCTGTTCGGTCTGCTCGGCACGCTGGTGGTCAATAACCGCATGGCGTTTTTTGCAGACACGCTCGGGCATTCGGCGCTGACCGGGATCGCGCTGGGCGCGGTGCTCGGCGTGGCGGACGCGCGCATTTCCATGGTGATCCTCGGCGTGGTGTTCTCTGTGCTTCTGGTGTTCATCAAATCGCGCAATCGCGCGTCTACAGACACCACGATCAGCACGCTTTCCTCGGTCGCGGCGGCGCTCGGCATCGTTCTGCTGGCGCAGGGCGGCGGCTTTGCGAAATATTCAAGCTTTTTGATCGGCGATTTTTTAAGCATAACCGCCGGCGATTTGGCGCTTGCCTGCGCGGTATTCGCGGCGGTGCTGCTGTTCTGGTGCTTCTTTTTTAACAAGACGTATCTCGTCAGCTTAAACCCCACGCTGGCGCATTCGCTCGGCGTGCGGACGCGCGCGATCGAGGTGCTGTTCACCTCGCTGGTCGCGGTGGTCGTGATGATCTCGATCTCCTGGGTGGGCATTCTGATCATCACGTCGCTACTCGTGCTCCCGGCGGCGACGGCGCGGAACCTGTGCCGCAGCATTCGCGCGTATACGATCTGCTCCACCCTGCTCTCGCTGCTTTGCGGGATCATCGGGCTGATCGCGTCGTATTATCTCGATTCTGCGACCGGGGCGACGATCGTGCTCGTGCTGTCCGCCTGCTATTTTGCATCGCTTGCGCTCCCCGCGAAATAATGCGATATATTTGCAAAAAACCGCCTTAACCCAGGCGGTTTTTATTTATTCCCCATCGACAACGCGGCGGATATACGGAAGCACCTCGTCGCGCTCGATGCCAAGCGCGACCGCAAGCTCGCCGTAGAGCAGGTCCTCCGCGCGCTTCATATACCGCTGATCCACAACGCCGAGCTTCGCATGCTTGCCCTTTTCGTAAATGCCCTTGATCAGCTGCACCAGATCCTCGCAGGTATGCGAATCGAATGATTTTTGATAATGCTCGCGCATGGCGAGAAAGCTTTTGTCCTCACAGCGCTCACCCTCCATGTCGGGGATGTGCGCGATGAGCGCCTCCGCCTGCTCACGCGTCAACGCCGCGCGCATGAAAACCTGCGTATTCACCGGGATATAGATCACCTCGCTTGAAAAAAACGGCTGCAGCGTATAATATTCGCGCCCGCCCGGCTCAAGCGGCGCGATCGCCGTCACGGTGCAGACCCCGGCGCCGCCATACATCACGCGCGCCCCGATTTCATACATACTGACCCCTCCCTGCTATCTCATTCTCTATTTAGCATAGCACATTTTTGAGGAAAATGTAAGCATTTTTTTGCAGACGGCGCGCAAAAAAGAGGGTGCGCGCGCACCCTCTTTGCGTTAATTTAAAAAGTCTTTGAGGCGTTTGGAGCGACTTGGATGCCGCAGCTTGCGCAGCGCCTTTGCCTCGATCTGGCGGATGCGCTCACGCGTGACGTTGAATTCGCGCCCGACCTCCTCCAGCGTGCGGGTGCGGCCGTCCTCAATGCCGAAGCGCAGCTTTAAAACCTTCTCCTCACGCGGGGTCAGCGTGCCCAGCACGTCGACCAGCTGCTCGCGCAGCAGCGTAAACGACGCCGCCTCCGCCGGCTCAAGCGCGTCCTCATCCGGGATGAAATCGCCCAGGTGCGAATCCTCCTCCTCGCCGATCGGCGTTTCCAGGCTGACCGGCTCCTGCGCGATTTTTAAGATCTCGCGCACGCGGGCGACCGGCATGTTCATCTCCTCCGCCACTTCCTCCGGCGTCGGGTCATGCCCCAGCTCCTGCAGCAGCTGGCGCGACACGCGAATGACCTTATTGATCGTTTCGACCATATGGACCGGGATGCGGATCGTGCGCGCCTGGTCTGCGATCGCGCGCGTGATCGCCTGCCGGATCCACCATGTGGCATAGGTCGAGAATTTATAGCCCTTCGTGTGGTCAAATTTTTCAACCGCCTTGATCAGACCGAGGTTGCCCTCCTGGATCAGGTCGAGGAACAGCATCCCGCGGCCGACATAGCGCTTCGCGATCGAAACGACCAGGCGCAAATTCGCCTCTGCCAGGCGCATTTTCGCCACCTCATCGCCCTCCGCCATGCGCTTGGCAAGCTCGATCTCCTCATCCGGCGAAAGCAGATCGACCTTGCCGATCTCCTTGAGATAAATGCGAACATGATCGTCCACATTCAGCCCGTCCGCCATGGCGGACGGATCGGTCAGCTCCTCCTCGGGGATATCATCAAGCTTCTCGAGATCCTCCGGCGCGTCCTCCTCCGCCGGCAGGTCGGCGATCAGCTCATCAAGCGGAAGCTCAACGCCCACGTTCTCCAGCGTGTCATACAGCTTGTCCATCTGCTCGGAATCCATCTCCAGCATCTCGGAAAAATCCATCAGCTCTTTGGATGAAAGCTTGCCTTTTTTCTTTGCATTCTCGATAAAATCCTTTAAAATCTGCTTCTTTTCTTCTGCGCTCAGCCGCTTCTTCTCGTCCATATCTATCCTCCGTAAGACTTTTTTTCTCTATACAATTTTGCCGCCGCGCGCAGCGCATCCTCAGAGCCCTTCGCGCGCTCGACCTCGATCGTTTTTAAATAATCACGCAGCGCGTCGCTCTTCGGCTCGCCCGCGCGGGCAAGCACGCCGGTAAAATGACTCGCCGCCTCGGGCGAAAGCGCGCCCAGCACCCCGGCTGCGCCCACCTCGCGCCCGTCTTGATGCTGGCGCAGAATCTCCTGATAGATCTCCGCCAGCATGGGCGAGGAAAAATCCTCTGCCGAAAGCTGCTCTGCCACCGGGTCGATCCAGTCGTTGCGAACGACGAGCGCCGCCAAAACGCCCTCCTCCGCGACCGCAGAGCGCGGGTTTTCAAACCGCATGGCGCGCTCCTTCGGCTGCATCGCGCTGACCGGGGCGAGATTTTTATGGCTCTCCTCCCGCTCGCGCCGCCGCATCTCTTTTTTGTGCGCGCGCCCGACCTCAAGCGTCACCGCCTGGGCAGAAACGCCCGCGTCCTTCGCAACGCGCGCTATGTAGATCTCCCGCTCGACCGGGCTCATGATCCCCGCCAGCACGCCGACCGCCTCGCGCAGGTATGCAACGCGCCCTTCATCGGTTGAAAGCTCATGCTTTGCGCGCACGGAGGACAGCTTATATTCGCAATCCGCCTCCGATTGCTGCAGCAGGCGCAAAAACTGCTCGCGCCCGAATTTTTTAATATATTCGTCCGGGTCCTTCGCGTCCTTCATGCGCAGCACGCGCACGGAAACGCCCGCCGGACGCAGCAGCTCGATCGCACGCGTTGCCGCGCGCACGCCCGCCGTGTCAGAATCATAGGCGATCACGACCTGCTTTTTATAGCGCGAGATCAGCTTGACCTGCTCCTCCGTCAGCGAGGTGCCGAGCGAGGCGACCGCAGAGTCAAACCCCGCCTGGTGCAGCGCGATCACGTCCATATACCCCTCCGCGAGGATCATCGCCTCCGCGCTGGATTTCTTCGCAAGATTGAGCGCGAACAGGTTTCTGCGCTTGTTAAACAGCGCGGTTTCCGGCGAGTTGAGGTATTTCGGCGTGGAATCGTCCATCACGCGGCCGCCGAAGCCGATCACCGCGCCGCGCACATCGATGATCGGGAACATCACGCGGTTTCGAAACCGGTCATAGATCCCGCCGTTTTTCCCGCTGACGGCAAGCCCCGCGTCGAGCAGCTCCTGCTTGGTAAACGAAAGCTGCGCCATCGCGGAGATCAGCCCGTCCCAGCCGGGGGGCGCAAAGCCCAGCCCAAAGCGCGTGATCGTTGCGGCGCTCAGCCCGCGCCCGGTGAGGTATGAAAGCGCCTCGCGCCCGGCCGCGCTGTGCAGCTGCGCATGGAAATAGCGCGCCGCCTCCGTGTGCAGCGCAAGCGCGCGCTCGCGCCGTTTCCGGCTTTGCTGCGTA
>CAKUEM010000012.1 GCA_934646115.1 uncultured Oscillospiraceae bacterium | reverse complement strand
CGGCCCGGCGGGCGCATTTGTCGCGGCGGTGATCGGCTGCGAATTTGGCAAGCTGGTCTCAAAGGAGACCAAGGTCGATATCATCGTGACCCCGCTTGTCGTGCTGATTATGGGCTATCTTGCCTCGATCGGGCTTGGACCGGGCGTGAAGGCGCTGATGAACGGGCTGGGCGCGGTGATTATGCGCGCTACAGAGCTGCAGCCCTTCTTCATGGGCATCATCGTTTCTGTGATCATGGGTCTTGTTTTAACTGCGCCGATCTCAAGCGCCGCGCTCGCCATCATGATGGAGCTTGGCGGGCTTGCCGCCGGCGCGGCGACCGTGGGCTGCTGCGCGCAGATGGTTGGCTTCGCCGTGATCAGCTACCGCGAAAATAAAGTTGGCGGACTGATCGCGCAAGGCATCGGGACCTCTATGCTGCAAGTTCCAAATATTGTTCGCAATCCATGGATCCTGTTGCCGCCCACACTTGCCGCGGCGGTGCTTGGACCGATCTCCACGCTCGTGTTTCATATGACGAATAATCCGCAGGGCGCGGGCATGGGCACGAGCGGTCTGGTCGGGCAGATCAATACATTCGCCACCATGGGCTTCACCACGCAGACTCTGCTCGCCATTTTGCTGCTCCATATCGCGCTGCCCGCTGTGCTTTCCTACTTATTTTATCTCCCGCTTCGCAAATGGGGCTTTATTCACGACGGCGATATGAAGCTGGATCTCTGATCGCCTAACGCACAGCTCCTGCCTCTTCTGCATAGAATAAATGCGGAAGGAGCAGGAGTTTTTTTATGCTACGATCAGTTCCATATAACCGCGCGCAAGCGGTGGAATACGCCAGAAAATGGGCGTTCTCACGCAATCCGGCTTACTATGATTTTCACGGGCTGGGCGGCGACTGCACAAATTTCGTTTCGCAATGCATTTATGCGGGCGCTGGGGTCATGAATGACACGCCGACCTTTGGCTGGTATTACCGCTCGCCGGACGATCGAACGCCATCCTGGACCGGAGTCCCCTATCTGTATCAGTTTTTGACCACAAACGATTCGGTCGGACCGTATGCGTCCGAGGTGGACGCTTCTGAAATGCAGCCCGGCGACGTGATCCAGCTGGGCGACGAGGAGGGGAAATTTTATCATACCATGCTCGTTGTGGCGACGCGGCGTATCCCCTCCCCGCGCACGATCTATATCGCGACGCATAGCAGCGATGCGTATATGCGGCGGCTCAGCAGCTATGCCTATGCGCAGGCGCGCTTTTTGCATATCGATGGCGTGCGCGCAGAATAAAAAAAGAAAACGGAGCAATACTTGTTAGTAACAGGTGCTGCACCGTTTTTTTGTATGCAATTAAAGAAAAAAACGGAGCAAAGCGAAAATGCTTTACTCCATTTGGTCCGAGTGACAGGAGTTGAACCTGCGGCCTCTTGAACCCCATTCAAGCGCGCTACCAAGCTGCGCCACACCCGGTTATCAGCTTATCAAGTATATCATGTTTTTTTTCGAAAGGCAATAGCCCGGCGAGAAAAAATCCCGCCAAGCGCCGCTTTTTCATCGAAAGAATAAAAGCTGCCCATGCGGCAATAAGCAAAACAAAGGAGGCAATCATCTGTGACAATCGCATTCATCAGAACGATCATCTTATACCTGGTCGTTGTGATCGCCCTGCGCATTATGGGCAAGCGGCAGATCGGCGAGCTTTCGCCCTCCGAGCTGGTCGTAACGATCCTGATCTCCGAGCTTGCGGCGATCCCCATGCAAGACATGGGCATTCCGCTGATCAACGGGATCGTGCCGATTTTCACGCTGCTTTCCATGGAAATCGTGCTGTCAAGCCTCACACTCAAAAGCGTGCGTTTTCGCCGTATCCTCGTCGGCCAGTGCAGCATGCTGATCAAAAACGGCGTGATCAATCAGCGCGAAATGAAGCGTCTGCGCCTGACGTTGAGCGAGCTTTTGGAGGAACTGCGCCTGAAAAATTACCCGGATATTAAGCAGGTTCGCTATGCCATTTTAGAAACAAACGGAAAGCTTACCGTGATCCCCTATGCCCAGCATGACACGCCAACGCGCGAGGACCTCGGGCTTCCGGGCGGAAGCGCGGTACTCCCCCTCTCTGTCATTTCAGACGGAAAGATCCTCTGGGAAAACCTCAAAAAGCTTGAGCGGGATCACGCATGGCTGGATGCGATTTTAATGCGCGAAGGCTATCAAACGGTAAAAGACGTTTTTTTGCTGCAAGCCGACGAAAATGAAAACATTCTACTGGTTCCGAAGGAGGGCGCAAAATGAAACATCTTGTCACTGCGCTCATCATCCTCGCGCTGATCGCGGCGGGCGCTGTGCTGTGCATTCAATACACGCGCTGCGTCAGCGAGGAGCTTCTGGATACGCTGGATTTCTGCGAAGATGCGGTGATGCGCGGAGATTGGCGCGCCGCACAGGAGAACATCGCGCTCACCAGCGCACTGTGGGAGAAGCATCGCCCGCGCCTTGCGGCATTTCTGCTGCATAGTGACTTAAACCGGATCACCGATCTTCTGATCGAGACCTCGGCGCAAGTTGAACTGAAAAACCGCGATGCATTTTTGGCGCAAAACCGCAGGCTTTCCGCCTTGGTTGATGAAATCAGCAGAATGGATGCGCTCACCTTTGAAAATCTGTTTTAATTGCTGCCGCTTTTTGCCTGAAGCTTTTTCAGCTCTTCTAAAAATGATTCAATATCATCAAATGAGCGATAGACCGAGACAAAGCGTATATAAGCGACCTGATCGATCGTCTTCAGCTTTCGCATGATCAGTTCGCCGATCGTTTGCGTGGAAACCTCACGCTCCATGGAGTTTTGAAGCAGCTGCTCCACCTCGCTGGCAACACCCTCCAGCACGGCGAGTGGGACAGGGCGCTTTTCGCATGCGTGCAAAAGCCCCTTTAAAATTTTATCCCGGTCAAACGGCTGGCGCGTGCCATCCTTTTTTACCACGTACATTGCAACGCGTTCTACAGTTTCGTAAGTTGTAAATCGTTTTTGACAAGACAGACATTCGCGGCGCCGGCGAATGCTCCCCCCTTCGTCGGTCGGTCTGGAATCTACAACTTTACTGTCGGGATGACCACAAAAAGGACAATTCATAGCTCGTACCTCGAAATTAGACTGGCTCCTCCGCGAGATGCGCAAAATGCTCTGGCTGTGCTAAATACACATCCATAATCTCATAAAGCGACACGGGAGTTACTGTGTGTTTTAATAATAACATAAATATTCTCCTGATTTCAAGTGCGCTCATCGTAATATTGGGAATTTGTGCAACATCGATCAGTTGTCCTGTCTTCGTGGATGTGCTCACGCGAATTCCAAAACATTCAAGAGATATGCCTTCCTCGATCACAAGTGGATGTGTGATGATCGCGTATTCCACAATGATGCTCCCCTCAGCATCTGTCTCCAAGGCCGTACGCTCTTTCTCCACCAGATTGTACATATTCCATCCTCCTATGTAGATGTGGCATTTTGTGTACCCGGCAGGTGCTCGCTACCATCTGTTGCGGTACACATCTTGCATTACCTATATTATATATGCCACGTGGAGAAAATACCACTAGAATACTTCGCAGAATTCGACACGGAAAAGCGCAAAATTTATCGCCATATTTATGGATTTTTAAAGAATTGGTGTTCAAACCATGATTTTGAAGATGCGATTTGTCGAATGTTGTCGAAAGAAGTTGGGTAAATTTCGAGAATTAAGGCTCCCGAATAGCGGGTTTTTCGAAGGCACTCGAAAAATTTATTATAATCCATAATTCCATCACCCGGCAAAACACATGTATTCTCTTCTGTAAAATCGCTGATATGAATATTTAGCAATTGTTTCCCCATCGCAGAGAGATAATTTTCGATCGGAACGCCTGCACGGCGCGCTTGCTTGGTGTCAAGCGTAAAGCCGATGCGCTCCCCAAGCGCTTCGCGCAGCATCTGAATATATTCCGGATTGGCGGAAGCACACCATGAAACGTTCTCCTGCGTGATCGTGAGCCCGTATTCCGCGGCAAGATCCGCCAAACGGGTAAATATTTCAATGTGCAAATCTTTGGGAATCGCCGGTGCCTGCCCGCCGATTGTATTCCGGTCGCCGTGAAAAGTGAAATATTTCGCGCCCAGCCGTTCTGACATGGCAAAATAATGCCGGTAAAGCTGTAATGCATCCTCGGCACGGCGCGGATAGGCGGTAAAAAAGAAGAGCGCCTCGATCGCGGAAGTGTAAGGATGAACAGAAACGACCTCAACTCCCCCATCATCCAGCCGGCGGCGCAGCTTCTGAATGTAATCCGGGTCAAACTCGCATTCGCTGTTTAGAAAAATCTCTGTCTTTCGATAACCAAGGGCAATGATCTGTGAAACTGCATCTTCTGTCAGCATAGGGTAAAATGATGCGCTGGATATCCCGAGCTCTATCATGTGGTTCTCCTTTCTGGTACAGTGATTTTTGAACAAAACTTATAGAATAGGTCTCCTTGCTGCAACAACGCCGCTTGAAGAAGAAAAGCTCTAATCGAGTTTCCTGTTTTTGCAAATCTGCTGTTTAAATCGTTTGCCGTAAAACTATCATCCCCGTATCCCCACCTAACGCTGTAAAACGCCGCGAACGCCCGGTGGCTATCCACGCTATGGCGCGCCGCTGCAACTGTGGCTATAAACTCCCGCCAAGTTACTATGCGCAAAAATATCGCAAAAAAAGCCGGTAGTTCTCCCGGGCGGCAAGCGCTTGGTCTGTCGCCGGAACCGCGCCATAATAAATCGCGGCGCGCGCACAAGTGTCAAGCCACCGTTCCAATCGATCGTGCCAATGCAAATTGCATGCGCTGTGTCGATGATATGCTGCAAGGATCTTGTATCAGCAAAATTCCCGGGAGACGTTGAATATTTTTACGCTTGCGGCATTTGCGCTATCACTCGTGAGTGAGTCGTCTCTTAATTTGCCGACAGTCTTATCGATAATTTTTGTCTTTCGCTTCGCATAATTCTTAAAGCAAAGCATTTTCCTGTTTTTGACAAAGCCGATGCTCTATTTTCGCGAAGCACAGAATCATAGTCGCCAAGGTTACTGGTGGTTTGACCTGCCATATCATGGGTTATTACCGCAGTGGGCGGCATCAAATACACAGCTGCATCCGTAAACGGGAAAAGCGCAATTCTTTCGCATCCGCTTCTCATCAAATGCTTAACTTGCAAGTATTTGCGTTCCCCTAGAAAACTTTGTGCTAAAGCAATCTTTCTCCTCATAATAAACCTCCGGGGAGCATGCCTAGGGGCGCCAACAGAAAAGCAGGATAACGCCATCGCGGCGTTATCCTGCTGTATATCAAACAGATTATGCGTTTTTCTTGCTCCCCATAAACTTTGCCCAGATCGGACCGGAAAGGAACACAGAAGAGTACAGACCAGCAACGATACCAACCGTGATCGGAATCGCAAAATGGCGAATGGACGACACGCCGAAGATGATCACCATAACGATGGTCAACAGCGTTGTGATCGTGGTGTTGACACTGCGCGTCAGCGTCTGCCAGATACTCGTGTTTACAATATCGTCAAACGAAACCTTGCGCAGCAGCTTGCGATTTTCGCGCACACGATCAAAAATAATAATCGTTGCATTGATCGAATAGCCGAGAATCGTCAGCGCCGCAGCAATGAAGTTCATATTCATCGGGATCTGGAAGATAACATATGCGCTCAGCATAACCATAAGGTCGTGCATCAGCGCGATCACCGCCGCGATACCAGACTTGAAATCAAAGCGGATGGCGATGTAAATCAGCATCAAAACAACTGCAAGCAGCGCCGCGAGAATCGCGGAATTTCGCAAATCGGTACCCATGACAGGATCAACATTATCGACCGAAAGAATATCCGAATCAGCAAGATTGTATTCGCCTTTCAGCTTATTAAACACCTGGTCACGCGTAGCGGTGTCCAGCGTTTTGGTTTTGATCACAACTTCATCATGATTCGTGCCCGCCTTCTGGATCGAAGAAACCGGCTCGCCGGTTACTTCCTCAACAGACTTGGCGATCTGATCCATTTTCGCCTTATCCATTTCCTGATGCATGTTATACTGCAGCGTCGTACCGCCGATAAAATCAATATCAAGGTTAAAGAAGTTTACACCGAACGGAAGCAGGAGCAGCGAAACCAGACCAACCAGGCAGAATACCGCCGCGATAATCGAGAAGATCGGAAACTTCTTAACAAAATGCAACTTATCTTTCATGTTCAATCTCCTCCCCTCTTACGCGCCGTAAGCCTTGAGCGACTTAATGTTCATGCCGACGAGCTGCTTTAACAGGAAGCGCGTCACAACAACGGCGGTGAACATGGAAACAACAACACCAAGCCCCAGCGTCCAGGCAAAGCCCTGAACCGGACCGGTTCCGAAGATGCCGAGAACGACTGCCGCGATCAGCGTGGTAACGTTCGAGTCTAAAATTGCGGTAAAGGCACGCTTGAAGCCGGCGTCAATCGAGGCCTTCAGCGTCTTGCCGGTGCGAAGCTCGTCCTTAATACGCTCAAAGATAATGACGTTTGCATCGACCGCCATGCCGATTGATAGTATGATACCCGCGATACCCGGCAGCGAGAGGTTGATTTTTAAAACCGAGAGAACGATCATCAGAAGCGTCGCGTAGAAAATCAGCGCGATATCCGCCACAACGCCCGGAACACGATAGACGATGATCATAAACAGCATAACAAGAATGATACCGATCAAACCGGCAAACAGGCTGCTATCCAGCGCCTTTTCGCCCAGCGTCGGTCCAACGGCACGCAGCTCAACGTCTTTTAAGTCAAACGGGAGTCGGCCGGAATTGATGATGCTTGCCAGATTCTTCGCACTATCCGAGACGGAAGCGCCAAGATCAGAGCCGCCGCCGAGAGTGATTGTAACTTCCTCGCTGTTGATACCGGTCGAAGCATACTTTGCGTCGACATACGGCTTCGACTGCTCAACGTTATCGAGATAGATCGAAATGTAGTTCTTGCCCTCGCTTGCGCGATTTGCCGCAGCCTTGGTCATTTCCGTAAACTTCGCGACCGCATCGGAATTCAGCGTCAGGCTAACGTAATACTGGCTCTGACCGTTCTGCTCAATCGGACCGAAGTTGCTCTTAGCAGACTTGATGTCCTTGCCGGTGATGCCCACGTTGCCGTCCGCATCGCGGAACTCAAGCACCGCGGTTTTCCCAAGCAGCGCAACCGCTTCTTCCGGGTTCGTGATCTCCGGAATTTCAACGCGGATGCGGCGATCGCCAACGATCTGCACGGTCGCCTCATTGTACTTCTGATCGTCCAGACGCTTTCTCAAAATCGTCTGCGCATCTTCCATATCTGCGCGCAGATTGGAAGTATCCGCACCTTCTGCAAGCTGCGCTTCAAAGGTGATGATCGATCCGCCCTTCAGGTCGAGCCCCTGACGAATTCCGTCAGCAACCTTTGGGATGCTAACGACGCCGAGGTTAAAGCCCATCAGGGTAATGGAAACCATGATAGCCAACACAAGGATCGAAGCAATAAATGTTACAATACTTTTTCCCATAGCATTTTCTGCCTCCTTAGTATAATTGCGAAACCACACTGCCCCCTCCAAGAAGACAATCCGGCTTAAATCTGCAAGCAGCTTATCTAAAGAAAGCTCGCAGATACTTACATATTATATACAGTTTATCTAATTTAGTCAATTCTTTCCGCGATTTTTTTCTTTTTTTCTGCAGCAACGCCGCATGCCAAAATCACAGCGAATAGCACAAATTCTGGCAAAATCGCAAATAAAAAACGGCTTTTCCGCATCCATGATTCTGTTTTAGGTGAAAAAATATTAAACAGAAAGTTCGGCGCCCGCGTCCAGCTCGCCCTCAAAACGCGCAAGAACCGGGGCAACGCAGTCTTTTAAGAACGCATCGACCTGCCCCACGCAGCGGCCGATGAACTCCTTCGGGTCAAGATGCGCGCGGATTTCCTCCTCGGTCAGCCCGAAAAGCGGATCGTTTGCAATGCGCGAAATCAGGTCGTTATCCAGCCCTTCCTCCTTCACGCGCTTGCCCGCCGCGATCGAATGCGTGCGGATGCGCTCGTGCAGCTCCTGCCGGTCGCCGCCCTTTTTCACCGCGCTCATCATGATATTCTCGGTTGCCATGAACGGAAGCTCGCTCATCACGCGCTTCTCGATCACCTTGGGGTATACAAGCAGGCCGGAGGCGACATTTAAATAAATCATCAAAATTGCATCCACCGCGAGGAACGCTTCCGGAATCGCGATGCGCTTGTTGGCAGAATCATCGAGCGTCCGTTCAAACCACTGCACCGACGCGGTCATCATCGGGTTGAGCGAATCCGCCATCACATAGCGCGCGAGCGAGCAAATCCGTTCAGACCGCATGGGGTTGCGCTTATACGGCATCGCGCTGGAGCCGATCTGCTTGCCTTCAAACGGTTCTTCGATCTCTTTGAGGTTCGAGAGCAGGCGCAAATCGGTTGCAAACTTCGAGGCGCTCTGCGCGATTCCGGAAAGCGTGGCAAGGATCTGCGCATCGATCTTGCGCGAATACGTCTGCCCTGAAACGGGAACCACACTGTCAAAGCCCATTTCCTCGGCGATCAGCTCTTCCAGACGGCAAACCTTGTCCTCATCGCCGTTGAACAGCTCCATAAAGCTCGCCTGCGTGCCGGTTGTGCCCTTTGAGCCGAGCAGCTGCATATGCGCGATGCGGAAATCAAGCTCCTCCATATCCATCAAAAGCTCATTGAGCCAAAGCGTTGCGCGTTTGCCGACCGTGGTAAGCTGCGCCGGCTGATAATGCGTAAATCCGAGCGTCGGCATTGCCTTATACTGCTCTGCAAATTTGGCGAGCGCGGCAATCACGCTGGCCAGGCGGCGGCGGATCAGCCGCAGCCCCTCGGTCATGACGATGATATCCGTATTGTCGCCGACATAACAGCTGGTCGCGCCGAGATGGATGATCGGCTTCGCCTTCGGGCAAAGCACGCCATAGGCGTAAACGTGCGACATCACATCATGACGCACCTCGCGCTCGCGCTGCTTTGCGACGTCGTAATTGATGTTGTCCTTCTGCGCGATCAGCTCATCGATCTGCTCCTGCGTGACCGGAAGACCGAGCGCATGCTCTGCCTTGGCGAGCGCGATCCACAGTCTGCGCCAGGTTTTAAATTTCTTGTCCGGCGAGAAGATATAAAGCATCTCTTCGCTTGCATAGCGCGCGCCGAGCGGGGTCTCATAGACGTTATTCATTCGGTTGTGCACCCTTTCCTTCTATTCTCCCACAAAACGGTGAAAGCAGACGCGCCGCTTTCACCGCAGGTAAGACTAATTTATTTTGAAAGCAGCTTCTCGCATGCCGCCAGCTTGACGCACAGGCAGAGCATATCCGCCGCGGTTTGCAGCTCCTGCTCGGTCGGGAACGTCGGCGCAATGCGCAGATTGCGGTCCTCCGGGTCCTTGCCATACGGATAGGTCGCGCCCGCGCCGGTCATAACAACGCCAGCCTCCTTCAGCAGCGCATGCACTGCCTTCGCGCAGCCGGGCAGCACGTTTAAGCTGATGAAATAGCCGCCGTTCGGCTTGTGCCAATCTGCAATATCAAGACCGGAAAGCTCATTTTGCAGCGTGTTTAACACGATCTCAAACTTCGGGCGGATAATCTCCGCATGCCGGCGCATATGCGCGCGCACGCCGTTTAAATCCTTGAAGAAGCGGATGTGCCGCAGCTGGTTGAGCTTATCCGGACCGATCGTCTGGAAGCCGAGCATTTTGCGGATCGACGCAAGGTTCTCCTCGCTCGCCGCCATTGCCGCAACGCCCGCGCCCGGGAACGTTACCTTCGAGGTCGAGGCGAAGATATAGCAAAGATTCTCGCGCCCCGCCTTGCGGCACTCGTCTAAAATATTTAAAAGCGCATCGCTCGTGTCATATAAATCATGCACCACATACGCATTGTCCCAGAAAATGCGGAAATCCTTCGCCGCAGGGCGCAGCGCCGCAAACCGGCGCACCACCGCGTCAGAATATGTCACGCCGCCCGGATTGGAGTATTTCGGCACGCACCAGATGCCCTTGATCGCGGCATCAGCGCTGACAAGCCGCTCCACCTCGTCCATATCCGGTCCGTCCTCGCGCATGGCAACCGGGATCATCTCGATGCCAAACGCTTCGCAAATCGCGAAATGGCGGTCATACCCCGGGCTGGGGCATAAAAATTTCACACACGGGAGCTTGCTCCACGGGGTTGCGCCCAAAATGCCGAACAGCATCGCGCGCATCACCGTGTCATACATCATATTCAAGCTGGAATTTCCGCCCACGATCACTTCAGACGGGGCAACGCCCAGCATCTCGGCAAACAGCGCCTTCATTTCCGGAAGCCCATCCAGACCGCCGTAATTGCGCGCGTCAACGCCGCTGATTTTCGCCTGCTCCGAGGTAGAAACCACAGAGAGCATGCCCTCAGACAGGTCAAGTTGCTTCGCGCCCGGCTTCCCGCGCGACATATCAAGCTTTAAGCCCTTCGCCTGATATTCCTCATATTCTTTACGCAGTGCGGCGCGCAGAGCCGAAAGCTCCTCGCGGCTCATCGCGGTGTAAGCTGCCATAAAAAAACCTCCTATATAATAAGTCTTAGGATATTATACGATTAGATGCTAAGAATTGCAAGATGCAAGTTGCGCAAGCTCTGCCTGCACAGCCGCCTGAACTTTGGCAACTTCGACGTTTGCCCGCCGCGCCGCCGCGCAAACCGCGTCAAATTCCGCGTGATATTTCACAATTTCACCCAGTTTGGCACATTTGACCGGGATTTCGCCGTATGGCGTATTGATTTGCAGCATATGACGCTGCATCACGCGCCGCTCAGCGATCGTGCTGCGATAACCGAGCGTTGTGGTATGGCGCAGCAGCGCTGTTCCGACCTGTTCTGCGTCCTCCGCGCGGCAAAGTGCCGTAATCTGCGTGGCGGGACGGTTCTTTTTCATGTAAATCGGGGTGAAATACGCGTCCAGCGCGCCGGCGGCAAACAGCTGCTCCAGCGCAAAAGAGAGTGTCTCGCCGGTCATATCGTCCACCTGCGCTTCAAGCAGCGTGACGGCATCCTCCGCGCGCGGTGCATCCTCGATCCATAGCGCACGCAATACGTTGGGGTGCGAAAATTCACGCGTCCCCGCGCCATAGCCCACGCGGCGCACAACGCCTGCGGGAACCGGCGCGCCAAACGCATCGCTCAACGCGGCGGCGATCCCGGCGCCGGTCGGCGTGACCATTTCGCCCTCGGTCTCCGTGCTGCAAAACGCAGCGCCCGCGGCCGATAAAATTTCAAGTGTAGCCGGCGCGGGAACCGGGATCAGCCCGTGCGCGCACGCGATCATGCCGCGCCCCTCGCGAATGACGGAACATACGATCCGATCCGGCGCGAGCTGGCGCACGCATTCCGCCGCAGAAACGATGTCTACGATGGAATCCACCGCGCCCACCTCGTGAAAATGCACATCCTCCGGCGCGCAGCCATGTACTTTCCCCTCTGCGCGCGCGATCACGCGGAAAATCTTTTCAGAAAGAGCGCGCGTCTGCTCTGGAATATCCGCCGCATCCAGCAGCGCAAGAATATCGCGCAGCGTGCGGTGCGCATGCTCCTCCCGCGTGGGAACAACGGAAAAACAACGCGCCTTGATCCCGCCTTTCATGCAGTCCCCGTGCGACACGGTAAAGCCGGGCAGCTCCAGCGCGTCCAGCACCTGCTGAAGCTGTGCCTCCTCCGCGCCCAGCTCCAGCAGCGCGGCCACCGTCATATCTCCGCTGATGCCGGAAAAGCAATCAAAATAAAGCGTGTTCATGTGCCCACAACCTCCTGTGTGTCAAACGATCCGCTGCGATACCCATCCAAATCTAAAGTTATGTATGTAAAGCCACACTGCTTCACAGCGGCGTGTAGTGCCGTATTGTTTAAAAATCGCACAAACTCGGTGTACGGAAGCTCAATGCGCGCAAGTGTGTCCTGCACGCGCACCCGGCAGAGCGGAAACCCCGCCGCGTGCAGCATCTGCTCCGCGCGCTCCACCCGGGCAAGAAGCTCGGGCGTCAGCCGTGTGTGATACGGGAAACGCGTTGCAAGGCAGGAATTTGAGGGGCGCTCCCCCTCCGGCATGCCGAGCGCGCGCAGGATCTGCCGCGCATCCGCCTTTGTGATGCCGCAATCGCGCAGCGGACTGCGCACCCCAAGCTCTGTAAGCGCCCGCAAGCCCGGGCGATACGCGGCGGAATCGGACGCGTTCGTCCCGTCGCAAAGCACGGAAAAGCCCTCCGCCCGCGCCGCGCGAAGCATTTCGGAAAACAGCTCCTTTTTGCAAAAGTAGCAGCGCAGCGGCAGATTTTCCGCCACCTCCGCGATGGCAAGCACATCCACTTTACAGAGAACGTGCCGCACGGAAAGCCGCTCGACCGAGCGCTGCGTTTCAACACGCTCCTGCTCGGTATGCAGCGCGCCCACGCAGGACAGAGCAAGCACGTTTTTCTCCCCGAGCGCATCACAGGCGGCGCGGAGCAGCAAAGTGCTGTCCACGCCGCCGGAGTATGCCACCGCAACGCAGGACATTCCGCGCAGCGTATGTAATAAATTCTTAAACTGATTCATACTAAAACTCGAATTTCCCCGCCGTCCGCGGGAAAGCGATCACGTCGCGAATGTTCGATACGCCGGTAAGATACATGATCATGCGCTCAAAGCCAAGCCCAAACCCGGCATGATGCGTGCCGCCAAAGCGCCGCAGGTTGAGATACCAGCCGTAATCCTCCTCATGCAGACCCATCTCGCGAATGCGCGAGAGCAGAACGTCATAGCGCTCCTCACGCTGACTGCCGCCGATCAGCTCGCCGATCCCCGGCACAAACAGATCCATTGCGGCGACCGTTTTCTGATCGTCGTTCATGCGCATGTAAAACGCCTTGATCTCCTTCGGATAATTGATCAAGAACATCGGCTTTTTCATAACTTTTTCGGTCAAATACCGCTCATGCTCGGTTTGCAGATCGCAGCCCCAGAACACCGGATACTCAAATTCATCCTTGTGCTGCTCTAAAATTTTAATTCCGTCGGTATAATCCATCACGCCGAAATCCGCATTCACGATCGCATGCAGCCGCTCAACCAGCCCCTGATCGAAGAACTGATTGAAAAACGCCATCTCCTCCGGGCACTGCTCAAGCACATAGGAGATCACGAATTTCACCATCGCCTCCGCAAGCTCCATGTCGTCATGCAGGTCGGCAAACGCAATTTCCGGCTCGATCATCCAAAATTCCGCCGCATGGCGCGCCGTGTTGGAATTTTCGGCGCGGAACGTCGGTCCAAACGTGTAGGTCTTGCCGTAAGCAAGCGCAAACGTTTCCGCCTCAAGCTGACCGGATACGGTTAAATTCGTCTCGCGGCCGAAGAAATCCTTAGAATAATCCACGCGCCCATCGTCTGTGCGGGGCGGATTTTCAAGATCCAGCGTGGTGATCTGGAACATTTCGCCCGCACCCTCGCAGTCGCTCCCCGTGATGATCGGGGTCTGCGCGTAAACAAAGCCGCGCTCCTGGAAAAACTTGTGGATCGCATACGCCGCCGTGCTGCGCACGCGGAAAACCGCCGAAAATGTATTGGTGCGCGGGCGCAAATACGCGATCGTGCGCAAAAATTCCATCGAATGGCGCTTCTTCTGCAGCGGGTAATCCTGCGTGCTCTCGCCCTCGATCGAGACCTCCGTCGCCTTAATTTCAAACGGCTGCTTCGCGTCCGGCGTCACAACGACCTGCCCGGTCACGATCAGCGCACTGCCCACGTTGCATTTAATAATCTCTTTAAAATTAGAAAGGCTGTCGTCTAACACGATCTGTACGTTTTTAAAAAACGAGCCGTCGTTGAGCTCGATAAACCCAAACACCTTGGAATCACGAATGGTACGCGCCCATCCGCCGATCGTCACCGTTTTCCCGTCAAACTCCGCCGTGTTGCGGTACAGGTTTTTTACCGTTTCCAACTTCACGCTGCTTCACTCCAATAATCATAATCTTATGCACAATAGAATATCACAATTTCAGTCAAAAGTCCATGCCTAATTGCGAATCTCCGCAAGAATTGCGTCTGTCATCTGCTCGGTCGTGCATGCGGTCGCGCCGTTTGCCAGATCCGCCGTGCGTTTTCCGCGCGCAAGCGCCGCAGAAACCGCGCGCTCCACGCACGCCGCCTCTTCCGAGAGCGCGAACGAATCGCGCAGCATCATCGCCGCGGATAAAATCGCCGCGATCGGGTTTGCAAGATGCCGCCCGGCAATGTCCGGCGCGGAGCCGTGCACCGGCTCGAACATGCCGAATGTCCCCTCGCCCATGCTGGAGGACGGCAGCAGCCCGAGCGACCCGGTCAGCATTGCCGCCTCGTCGGATAAAATATCGCCGAACATATTCTCTGTTACGATCACGTCAAATTGCCCCGGATCGCGCACAAGCTGCATCGCGCAATTATCAACCAGCATGTCAGAATATTCCACATCCGGATATTCCGCCGCGACCGCATGCAGCACCTCGCGCCAAAGCCGCGAGCATGCAAGCACATTCGCCTTATCCACGCTGACCACACGCCGCGAGCGCCGCCGTGCCGCGCGAAATGCCACATGCGCGATCCGCGTGATCTCAGGCACGGTGTAGCGCATCACATCGGACGCCGCGTCGCCCTCGCGCTGATGCGCGCCGAAATAGATCCCGCCCGTCAGCTCGCGAACGATCAAAATATCGAGCGTATCACAGCGCTTGAGCGGGCATGCCGCGCGGAGCGGCGCAAACATAACCGCCGGGCGCAGATTGGCAAACAGCCCAAGCTCGCTGCGCAGTGCAAACAGCGCATTTTCCGGACGCTTGTAGGCGGGCAGCGTATCCCATTTCGGACCGCCCACCGCGCCGAGAAGCACTGCGTCCGCCGCCTTCGCCTTGTTAAGCTCCCCCGGCAAAAGCGGCGTGTCGAACCGATCGAGCGACGCGCCGCCCGCAATGATCTCCGTATAGCAAAACTGGTGCCCAAAGCGCTGCGCGATTGCGTCCAGCACCTGGCGCGCGGCAGCGATCACTTCCGGACCGATCCCATCGCCCGGTATGACTGCTATCTGAAATTTCATGCGAATTCGCCTCCTGAAGCATTCAATAAAGCAATGACTTTTTTGCCCGCGCTATTCCTGCTTTGCATATGCATATTCGCCCACAAACAGCGTTTCCTCATTTGTTTCATCGTAAATCACATAAGTAAACGGACGATCCGCCGTGAAAACCACAGGCTCAGACGGCGCAGCTCCGGCTCCGACGGCGATCCCGGTCACTGCGGCGGCTTCCGTTCCGGTTTCATCGACTTGAATATAAGTTTTGTGCATCACGTTCTCGATAAAGAGCGGCCATTCCCCGGAAATCGCGGAAAAATCAGCGCGATCCGTATCAAACGCGCGGTCGATCCCCATATCTTGCAACGCCGCTGTGATACGCTCGCCCCACTCTGTTTTGAATTTCGGAAGCGAGAGGATCACCATCTGGCTTTGCATTTCGCGCGTTTTAACGTAATATTCCGCATCAATATCCGTATCGGCGAGAATGACATACATGCTGAGCCGAACCGGGTCGTTTTCATCATGCCGATAAGGCAGGCGCAGCATCTGCACGCCGTTGCCCTCGAAATAATCAAAATATTTGCTCTGATGCATGAAATCGGTTTCCGTTTTCGTCCCGTCTCGGTTGGTAAATTCTGCGCGATCGGTCAATTTTGCATCAAACGGCGTGCTCCAGGCGGCTTTAAAATACACCGCGTTTGCAAGAAATGCCGCAAACGGCAGGTCGTCTTCAGAAAGAATGCCGGGAATTTTTCCGTTTGTGTTCGCGCCGACCCATCCGTTGATCTGCTCTACCGCGCGGGACATATCCGTCATTTCCGCCGCGCCGTGATAGAAGCTTGAAATCAGGCTTTTATAATCGGTCCGGAACCCGTTTTTTAAAATCTCCTGATTCGCCCAAATGGCGTTTGCCACTTGAAGCTGCGCGTTTTCAAGCGCGGAATATTGCTCGATCCGCCGCTTGCTCTCGGCGTTGAACGCCGCAAGATCCTCGATCTGCAATGTATCCAGAATTTCTGCCTTCGTGGCGCCCTTCGCGCCGTTTGCCGCCATCGCAAGCGCCATTCGAACAGAAAACGGAGAGAACATATAGTTCTGATCGCTCGGCATATGCGTGCGCAATTCGTCTGTAAAGCTCATTGGCATGTCACCGAGGAAATACGCCTCTTTTTCGCGCCCGAGCGTCAGCGTTTGATAAAGAGGGGCATCGGAATTGCGCCTTGCCTTCATCGCATGGTAGCAAAGCGCCGCCACCTCGCCGCGCGTGAGCGGAGCGTTCGTCTGGTCTTTTTCTAAAATTCCGCTCAATTTTCCATATTCATTGCAGTTTTCAAGCGTAATATCCTGATATCCAAGCATTGAAAGCAGCATTTTGGTAAATTCCACGCCGCTGACCGCGCGATTTGGGCAAAACATTGCGCCGCCTGTGCCCTGAACATATTTATCCTCATAGGCGCGCTCGATCCAGCCGCTCGCCCAATGACTGCTCGGCACATCGGAAAAATACCCCCGATAAGTGCGCGCGGTCTCCTCCTGCGCCGATATACGATAAAGCATCGTTACCGCCTCTGCGCGCGTTACATCGCGGTCAAGCTCCAGCCCCTTCTCCGTTCCGCGGAGCATCCCGAGCGCGACCAATACATCCGCCTCGCTCATCTCTGGCGCATCAGTCGCCGAAGCAAAGCAAGGAACGAGCAGAGCGAACATCAAAAGCAAAGAAAAAATTCGTTTCATAATACCGCCTCCTATTTTTTACCACACATATTATTTTTTCGACATCAGGTATTGCATTCGCCCGCCGGCGGCGATCATATTGCGAATAAATTCCGGAAACGGCGCAACGGAATAATGCGCCCCGGTCGTTATATTTTGAACGATTCCGCGCTCGAAATCAACAGAGAGCACATCGCCGCGACTTGCCGAAATATCCGGGCATTCTAGAATCGGCAGACCGATATTGATCGCATTTCGATAAAAGATCCGCGCAAAGCTCTTTGCGATCACGCACGCCACGCCGCACGCAGCGATCGCGATCGGCGCATGCTCGCGCGATGAGCCGCAGCCGAAATTCTCGCCCGCCACAATGATGTCGCCGCGCCGCACAGCGCCGGCAAATGCGGGGTCGATATCCTCCATGCAGTGCGCCGCCAGAAATTCCGGCTCGGTATGATTCAAATAGCGCGCCGGGATGATCACATCGGTATCCACATGGTCGCCGTATACAAAAGCTGCTCCTTTTGCATCCATAAAGTCAACCTCCTTTACAGCTCTTCCGGACTTGCGATCCGCCCGCAGACCGCACACGCCGCCGCCACTGCGGGGCTTGCGAGATACACCTCGCTTGTCGGATCGCCCATGCGCCCGACAAAATTGCGGTTCGTGGTTGCAACCGCGCGCTCGCCCGGCGCGAGAATGCCCATATGCCCGCCCAGGCACGGCCCGCAGGTCGGCGTGCTGACCGCCGCGCCCGCCTGCAAAAACACTTCAAAAATCCCCTCGGCAAGCATCTGCCGCACGACCTCCTGCGTGGCGGGGATCACGATCAGGCGCACACTATCCGCCGCGTGCCGCCCGCGCAAAATCTCCGCCGCGGCGCGCATATCCTCGATCCGTCCATTCGTGCAGGAGCCGATCACTACCTGATCGATCGCAAGTCCGCGCAGCGCCGCGACCGGCTTCGCGTTTTCCGGCAGATGCGGCGCGGCGACCGTGAGCGGAATTTCAGAAAGATCAAACGAATATCGCGCGGCATACTGCGCATCACGGTCTGCGCACACCGCATGAAACGCGCGCGAAACGCGCGGTGCAAGATAGGCTTGCGTTTTCTCATCGACCGGGAATATCGCATTTTTTGCGCCCGCCTCGATCGCCATATTGGCGATGCAGAACCGATCCGCCATAGAAAGCGCCGAAACTCCATCACCCGCAAATTCCAGCGAGGCATAGCGTGCGCCGTCTACGCCAAGCTGCCCGATTATATACAGCGCAACATCTTTGCCGCTTACCCAGCGCGAAAGCTCGCCGCGAAGCGTGATCTCAATCGCCTCCGGCACGCGGAACCAGCACACGCCCTTTGCCATAGCCGCGGCAAGATCCGTGCTGCCCACGCCGGTAGAAAACGCGCCGAGCGCGCCGTAGGTGCAGGTATGCGAATCCGCGCCGATGATCAGCTCACCCGGCGCGCAAAGCCCTTGCTCCGGCAGCAGGGCATGCTCGATCCCCGCGCGCCCGACATCGTAAAAATGCGTGATGCCCTGCTCGCGCGCGAAATTGCGCACGCAGGCGGAAAGCTTTGCCGACGCAATATCTTTATTCGGCGTGAAATGGTCGAGCACCAGAGCAATTTTTTCTGCGTCAAACACCTGCCGAAAGCCATACTTACAAAATTCTTCGATCGCGGGCGGCGCGGTCACATCGTTGCCCAACGCAAGGTCAATGCGCGCCTCGATCAGCTCGCCCGGATGCACCGTTTCCTTGCCTGCGTGACGCGCAAGGATCTTTTGCGTCATCGTCATCATTTCTGTTTCGCCTCCTGATCTAAAATCAGCTTATATTCGATCGAATCGATCAGCGCAGAAAGGCTTGCCTCAATGATATCCGTGGATACGCCGACCGTGCTCCACACATGCGCACCGTCTGACGAAGTGATCAAAACGCGCACGCGCGCCGCCGTTGCCTGCGCATGGTCGAGCACGCGAACTTTATAGTCGATCAGGTGCACCGCGCGCAAGCTGGGGTAAAATACCTCAAGCGCCTTGCGCAGCGCGCCGTCGATCGCGTGAACCGGACCATCGCCCGCCGCAGCGGTCATCTCGCTCTTCCCGTCTACCATAACATGAACGATCGCAGACGCGCTCTGATTGTTTTTCGCCGCCTGTTCGCCGATCGTTTTAAAGCCGACCAGTTCGAAAAACGATTGATACATGCCAAGCTGCTTGCGCACGAGCAGTTCAAAGCTCGCCTCTGCCGCTTCAAATTGATAGCCGCGCAGCTCCAGCTCCTTCAGTTTTTTTGCAATCGCGCGCGCCGCGGCGGAATTGCGCTCTACATGCGCCACGCGGTTGATTTTCGGAAGCAGCGCGCTCTGCCCGGAGATCTCGGAAAGCAGCACCTTTCGATGATTTCCTACAAGCTCCGGCGCGATATGCTCATACGACGTCGCCTGCTTGAGTACCGCATCCGCATGCGTGCCCGCCTTATGCGCAAACGCGCTGCGCCCGACATACGGCATACCGCGCGGAATGCTTAAATTCGCAATATCCGCGATGCGATGCGCAGTTTCATATAAATTCCCCATTTGCTCTTCCGGAATGCACGCGTACCCGCGCTTGAGCTGCAAATTCGGGATCACGGTCGCAAGGCTTGCGTTTCCGCAGCGCTCGCCAAAGCCCAAAAACGTTCCCTGCACATGCGTTGCGCCCGCAAGCACAGCAAGGTCTGTGTTTGCCGCCGCCACGCCGCAGTCGTTATGAAAATGCACGCCCACCTGCCCCGGAAATCGCTCGCACACCGTTTGCGTGATGCGAAACGCATCGTCCGGCATCGTTCCGCCGCGTGTGTCGCACAGCGTGAGAATATCCGCGCCCGCCGCCTGCGCCGCAGAAAGCGTCTGCATGGCGTAATCCTCATCGCGCCGCCACCCGTCGAAAAAATGCTCTGCGTCAAAAATCACGCGCAGCCCGTGCGCTTTCAAAAACGCCACGCTTTCCGAGATCATTGCAAGGTTTTCTTCTCGCGTGCATTTTAAAATATTCCGCACCTGAAGCGTATCGCTTTTCCCGAAAATCACCGCGGTCTGCGCACCGCTTTCGCACAGCGCGCGCAGTCCGACGTCCTCCTCAGTACAGGTATTTTTATGCCGCGTTGAGCCAAACGCGCAGATCACGGCATTCGACATCGGCGGCAGAGCCTGAAACAGCGCGGCGTCTTTGGGATTCGACGCGGGCTGCCCCGCTTCAATATATGTAATACCAAGCGCATCCAATGCGCGGATGATCGCGCGCTTATCCTCAAGCGAGAAGGCGATCCCCTCCGCCTGCGCCCCATCGCGCAGAGTGGTGTCTAACACACTGACAGACATGAGCGCACCTCCTATTCTTCTTCCGCGAGCGCCTTATTCACGCCGTTGATATAGGCCTTTAAGCTCGCCTCGATCACGTCGGTCGAGATGCCGCGGCCGGTATACATCTCACCCTGATACAAAAGCTTCACGACCGCCTCGCCCAGCGCGTCCTCGCCCTCGGTCACGGAATGCAGCGAATAATCCGACAGCTCAAATTCCTGCCCGACGATCTCATTGATCGCCTTGAAGCCCGCATCGATCGGACCGGAGCCAAGCGCCACGCGCTCGACCTCTTGCTCATCCACCCGCAGGCGCACCGCCGCGGTCGCATGCATGTGATTTCCGCTGTTGATAATAAAACTATACAGGCGAAACCGCCCGATATTTTGCTCCATATGCTGCCCGACGATCATCTCAAGATCGCGGTCATGCACCACTTTTTTCTGATCGGCAAGCTCTTTAAAGCGCTCAAACGCCTGCTCCAGCTCCTCGCCCTCGATGTGATAGCCCAGATCGCGCAGCCGCCCTTCAAACGCATGCCGCCCCGAATGCTTGCCGAGCATCATCTGCTTCTGCGGCACGCCGATACTCTCCGGCTTCATGATCTCATAAGTTTCCGGCGCTGCCATCATGCCGTGCTGGTGAATGCCCGCCTCATGCGCAAAGGCATTCTGCCCGACGATCGCCTTATTCGGCGGCGTGGCGATACCGGTAATAGTAGAAACCAGGCGGCTTGTGCGGTAGATCTGGCGCGTTTCCACGTTGCAGTCTGCATCAAACACGCTGCGCCGCGTTTTCAGCGCCATCACGACCTCCTCTAATGAGGCGTTGCCCGCGCGCTCGCCCAAGCCGTTTACTGCGCATTCCACCTGCGTCGCCCCCGCGGTGATTGCCGCAAGCGTGGTCGCAGTCGCAAGTCCAAGATCGTTGTGATTATGCACCGAAACGGTCACGCGCTCGATCCCATCCACATGCTCGTAAAGATAATTCAGGCGCGACACGATCTCCTGCGGGGTCAGATAGCCCACCGTGTCCGGCACATTGATCGTAGTAGCGCCCGCGCGGATCGCCGCGCTGAACACCTCCGCCAGGAACGGCAGCTCGCTGCGCCCCGCATCCTCCGCAGAGAACTCAACATCCGGGCAATATTTGCGCGCATAGGCGACCTGCTCCTTCACGGTCTCAAGCACCTCGTGCGGCTGCATACGCAGCTTATAGCGCATATGGATCGGGCTGGTGGCGAGGAATGTGTGGATGCGCGGCGCGGCGGCATGCTCGATGGCGCACCACGCCGTGTCGATATCCGCGCGCTTCGCCCGCGCAAGGCTGCAAATCGTGCAGTTTTTGATCTCCTTAGCGATCTGCGAAACCGCCTGAAAATCGCCGGGCGAGGCAAACGCAAAGCCCGCCTCGATGATATCCACGCGCAGCTTCTCCAACTGTCGCGCAACCTCAAGCTTTTCATAAAGATCCATGCTGCAGCCCGGCGATTGCTCCCCATCTCGCAGCGTAGTATCAAATATTTTGATCGTTTTCATGTCACAGCCCCCTCTGAATCGCGCGCGTGCGCTTTTTATGAAAAAAGCCTTCGCCTCTGCTTTAGAGGCGAAGGCTTCCTTTACACTTCGCTATATTCTATTTGCATTATAGTCTATCGCGCGAAATTTGTCAAGCTTAATCGTCGCAAATATCGTTTGCGATGAGATCCTCATAGCTTTCGCGGCGGATCACGAGCTTCGACTTCCCGCCGGAGACCATCACGACCGGCGGACGCGGCACGCGATTGTAGTTCGACGCCATGGAATAATTATACGCGCCGGTCGCAAGGATCGCGACCAGGTCGCCCGCCTTCACCTTTTGCAGCGGCATATCCTTGCCGATCAGATCGCCGCTTTCGCAGCAGCGCCCGGCGATCGTGACGCACTCGGTCTGCGGCTCGTTCATCTTTTCCGGCGCAACCGCCGTGTATTCCGACTCGTAGAGTGCATAGCGCGGGTTATCGGTCATGCCGCCGTCGATCGAAACGTAGGTGCGGATGTTTTTAATTTCTTTGACCGAACCGACCGTATATACCGTAATACCGCTCGGCGCAACCATCGAGCGCCCCGGTTCGATCACGAGAAACGGAAGCGGAAAATCATGCTCCTCCGCCTTGCGCTTCACCACGTCGGTAAAGCGGCGCACCGTCGTGTCGATCGGCTCCGGATCGTCCTTCGCGGTATATTGAATGCCAAAGCCGCCGCCCAGGTTCAATTCGCCGATCGTAATGCCCAGCTTCTCGCGCACGGTATTTAAGAAGTCCATCATGACCTCCGCCGCATGCTCAAACGGGTCATGCTCAAAAATCTGCGAGCCGATATGGCAATGCAGACCCGCCACGCGCACGCCCGGCAGCTTCGCCGCCTGCGCCAGAATCTCGATCGCCTCTCCGTTTTCCAGCGCAACGCCAAACTTCGAATCGATCTTTCCGGTTTTGATAAAATCATGCGTGTGCGCGTCGATGCCCGGCTTGATGCGGAACGAAATATCAGCCACCATGCCGCGCTGCACCGCCATCTGATTGATCAGCGCAAGCTCCTCCGCATTGTCTACCACGAAACGGCGAATCCCGTAAGAAAGCCCCATTTCGATCTCCTCTGCGGTTTTATTATTGCCGTGGAAAAACGCACGGTCGAGCGGGAAACCCGCACTGTGCGCGGTGTACAGCTCGCCGCCGGACACGAGATCCGCGCCCATTTCCTCTTCCTTGAGAATGCGATACATGTACTTCGTGCAAAACGCCTTACTCGCGTATGCAACGATAAAATTCTCGCCATAGTGCGCCTGCATGGCGCGGCGATACTCGCGGCAGGTCGCGCGAATATTGTCTTCATCCATCAAAAACAACGGCGTACCATACTCGCGCGCAAGCGCCGGCACGTCCATGCCTCCAATCGCGAGATGACCCTGGCTATTCACCGATAAGCATGGTGAAATCATATCTTGCTCCTCCTCTATATGTATTACAATGACAACCGCGCGTAAATCTGCTCCCACACCGCATCGCGTCCGTCGCCCTTTTCGGCGGAAAACGGAACCACGATCTCGCGCGAGATATCCAGCGTGTCGCAAATCAACTGTGTTGCCGGTTCTAACTGGCTTTTTTTCAGCTTGTCCGCTTTATTGGCGAGAACAAGAAACGGAATTTCAAGATTTTTAAAGCATTCCGCCATGATCTCGTCATTTTCCGTTGGCTTATGCCGAATATCAACGATAAAAATACCCAGCGCGATCGGCTTGTCCGCCGCGAAAAAATCCTCGATCAGCCGTCCCCAGCGCGCGCGCTCCTCTTTAGAGACCTTGGCATAGCCATAGCCGGGAAGATCGACAAAATAAATCGCGCGGTCGATCTGAAAAAAGTTGATATGCGTGGTTTTTCCGGGTGCTGCGCCCACGCGCGCAAAATTTTTGCGCAAAAGCAGCCGATTGATCACCGAAGATTTGCCCACGTTCGACTTCCCGGCAAACACGATCTGCGGCAACGCATCCTGCGGAAAATCAGAGGGTTTGACGGCGGAACGGATAAATTCCGCGCGGTTGAGATTTAAGCCCACAGCGGCAGCTCCTTTTCTGTTTATTGCCGAAGCGCGGTCGGTGTGCGCTGCTTCTCTTCAGCAGGGATTTGCAGCGCTTCCGCCGACGCGGAAAAGCGTTTTGGCAAACGCGACACGTCCATCGCGTGCGCGATTACCGTGTCGACATGCGCGGCCGGGATGAATTCAATTTTTTCGCGCACGACCGCGTCGATCTCTTCCAGATCCTTCACGTTCTCCTGCGGAATAATTACCTTTTTCATCCCCGCGCGGTAGGCAGCCATGCTTTTTTCCTTCAAGCCGCCGATCGGCAGAACGCGCCCGCGGATCGATACCTCGCCCGTCATTGCCACGCCGGAATACGCCGGGATTCCGGTGAGCGCGCTGACCAGCGCTGTGGCGATCGTAACGCCGGCGCTTGGTCCGTCTTTCGGGATCGCGCCCTCGGGAAAATGAATATGAATATCCGATTTTTTATAAAAATGATGGTCGATCCCAAACGCATCCGTTCTGCTGCGCACATAGGTCAGCGCCGCCTTGGCGGATTCGTTCATCACCGTGCCGACATTTCCCGTGATCTCAATTTTCCCGCTGCCATCCACCACGTTGACCTCGGCCTCGAGGATCTCGCCGCCCACCGCGGTCCATGCAAGCCCATTGACCACGCCCGGCTCATTGGCGCAGTTGAACGCATGCTCCTCCTGAAAACGGCGCACGCCAAGGAATTGATGCAAATTCGATGCGCCCACGCGCACCCGGTCGCACTCTTTCGCAACCAGCATCTTCGCCGCGCGGCGGCAGATCGTTCCGAGCTCACGCTCCAGCGTGCGCACGCCAGCCTCGCGCGTGTAGCCCTCGATCGTGTGATAGACCGCGGCGTCGTCCATCCGAAACGTCGCATGCGTTAAACCGTGACGCTTCATTTGGCGCGGCAGCAGGTGCTTTTTCGCAATATGGAACTTTTCCTCCGTGGTGTAGCTGGAAAGCTCAATGACCTCCATGCGGTCAAGAAGCGGCGCAGGGATCGTCGCCGTCGTGTTTGCCGTGGTGATAAACAGCACCTCGGACAAATCAAACGGCAGCTCGATATAATGATCGCGAAACGCGGAATTCTGCTCAGAATCCAGAACTTCCAGCAGCGCCGCGGTCGGATCGCCGCGGAAATCAGAGCCCATTTTATCGATCTCATCCAGAAGCAGCAGGGCGTTTTTGCTGCCCGCAAGCTTCATTGCGTTCATAATACGCCCGGGCATTGCGCCGATATAGGTCTTGCGGTGGCCGCGAATATCCGCCTCGTCGCGCACGCCGCCCAGCGACAGGCGCGCAAATTTGCGCCCAAGTGCGACAGCGATCGACTTGCCGATCGACGTTTTACCGACGCCCGGCGGGCCGACAAAGCAGAGGATCTGCCCCTTGATATCCGGAGCGAGCTGGCGCGCCGCAATGAATTCCAAAATGCGCTCCTTCACGCGCTCCATCCCATAATGATCGCGGTCGAGCACGCGCCGCGCAGCGGTAAGCCCCGTCTTGTCGCGCGTGCGCGTATTCCACGGCAGCTCTAAGCACGCGTCTAAATAATTGCGGATGACCGTGCTTTCCGGCGAGGTCGGCTGCATTTTCGAAAGACGCGCCACCTCGCGCAGCAATTTCTCGTTCGCCTCGTCCGGCAGCCCGAGCTTTTTAATTTTTTCCTGATACTCCTGCTGCTCTAAGAATATTTCATCTCCCTCGCCCAACTCATTTTGAATGGCGCGCAGCTGCTCACGCAGGAAGTAATCGCGCTGATTTTTATCGATCTGCTCGCGCACCTGCCCGGCGATCTGGCTTTCCAACCGATAGATCTCAAGCTCGCGGCTGAGCAGCTTGTTCGTCATGATCAGGCGGCGATACGGATGCAGCTCTTCTAAAATCGTCTGCTTATTCTGATAGGGCGTCGGCAAATTCTGCGTGATATAGTCGGCAAGCTCGCCCGGCTCTGTCGCCGCGAGGACGCCGAGCGCAACCTCCTGCGTCATGCGCGGCGCAAGCTCCGCGTATTCCTGAAACAGATCATGCGTAGAGCGAATCAGCGCCTCGCAGCGCAGCGCGCTTGCGCGAACAGGCGGCTCGACCACGCGCGCAAGCTCCGCATCAAAAAACGGCTCACGCTGCAGAAATGCGTGGATACGCGCCCGCGCCTCGCCGCGAACGAGAACACGCATATTCTCCCCACCCGGGAATTTCAAAATTTGCTCAATATGCGCGATCACGCCGATCTCATAGAGATCCTCGCCCGCCGGGTCATCATTGGTCACCTCGCGCTTCGTCACAAGGAAAATCCGCTGATCGCGCAGCATCGCCGCTTTGAGCGCGTTGGATGAACGCTCTCTGCCCACGTCAAAGTGGATCGTCATGCCGGGAAACAACGTCAGTCCGCGCAGCGGAAGCACCGGCATCTGTTCATAAAAGTTCGTATTTTTATCCTCCATCTGGCTCACATCCTTTCCATAAGGAGGTGGTGAAACTTTATGCGCCCTGCGCACGCTCGTGTTCAATGAGCGGCTCGCAGTGCTCGGTCACGCATTCTTTCGTGATCGTGACCTTTGAAACCGTTTTATCCGATGGGATCTCATACATGACCTTGGTCATCACGCCTTCTAGCACGGCGCGCAGTCCGCGCGCGCCGATCCCGCGCGCGATTGCAAGGTCGGCAACCGCCTCCAGCGCCTCCGGCTGGAACGAAAGCTCAACCCCATCCATCTCAAACAGCTTGTGATATTGCTTGGTCAAAGCATTTTTCGGCTTCGTTAAGATCTGGATCATCGCCGCGCGATCCAGCGCTTCCAGCGGCGCGATCACGGGCAGACGACCGACAAGCTCCGGAATGATGCCGAATTTCAAAAGGTCATGCGGCTGCACCTGCTCCAGCAGCTTAGAAAGCTCCTTCTCCTCGCGGCTTGTGATCTCGGCGCCAAAGCCGATCCCGTTTTTCGAAACGCGCTTGCCGATCACCTTATCGATCCCATCGAACGCACCGCCGCAGATGAACAGGATATTCGCCGTGTTGATCTGAATGAATTCCTGATGCGGATGCTTGCGCCCGCCCTGCGGCGGGACATTGGCAACCGTGCCTTCAAGAATTTTAAGAAGCGCCTGCTGCACGCCCTCGCCCGAAACGTCGCGCGTGATCGAAACATTCTCGCTCTTGCGCGCGATCTTATCGATCTCGTCAATATAAATAATGCCTTTTTCCGCGGCCTCCACGTCGAAATCCGCCGCCTGGATCAGGCGCAGCAGGATATTCTCCACATCCTCGCCGACATAGCCCGCCTCGGTCAGCGTGGTCGCATCCGCGATTGCGAACGGCACGTTTAACATCTTCGCAAGCGTTTGCGCAAACAGCGTTTTGCCGCAGCCGGTCGGTCCGATCATGAGGATATTGCTTTTTTGCAGCTCCACCTCATCCTCGCGCTCGAGCGAGAGAATGCGCTTGTAATGGTTATACACCGCAACGGAAAGCGCAATTTTCGCGCGCTCTTGCCCGACGATATATTCATCCAAACGCGCATGGATCTCGCGCGGGGTCAGCAGCGTGATCTCGTGCGCGTTCTGCTCCGGCTCGACCGGGCGCTCTTCCGCCGCATAGCGGTCGATCAGCTCCTTGCACAGCAGCACGCAATCATCGCAAATATAGCCATTCTGCCCCGCGATCAGCCGCCCAGCCTCCTCGCGTGAGCGACCGCAAAAAGAGCAGAATTGCTCATTATCTTTGTTATTTGGCATAAAACAGCCTCCTTTTATGGGTTTACGGACGCTTATCGATCACTTTGTCGATCAATCCGTATGCCACTGCCTCCTGCGCGGACATAAAATTGTCGCGCTCGGTATCCTGAATGATCTTATCAAGCGGCTGCCCGGTCACATCCGCCAAAATTTCATTGAGCTTCTGCTTGATGCGCAGAATGCGATCGGTATGGATCTTAATATCCGTCGCCTGACCCTGCATGCCGGAAAGCGGCTGGTGGATCATGATCTCTGCGTTCGGCAGCGCAAGGCGCTTGCCCTTCGCGCCGGCGGACAGCAGAAACGCGCCCATGGACGCCGCCATCCCCACGCAGATCGTGGACACATCGCATTTGATATAATTCATCGTGTCATAAATCGCCATGCCCGCGGTGATCGAGCCGCCCGGGCTGTTGATATATAACTGGATATCGCGCTCCATATCCTGCGACTCGAGATACAAAAGCTGCGCAACGACAAGACTTGCCGTGACGTCATTCACTTCGTCGGACAAAATAATGATCCGGTCGTTCAACAGGCGTGAAAAAATGTCATACGCGCGCTCGCCGCGATTGGTCTGCTCAATAACGGTTGGTACTAAACTCATGCCAGTTCTCTCCTCTTCATTTTAAATTGCATCAAACGATGCGCCGAGGGTTTTAAAAAAATCGACGGAATTCGTCATTTCCCGATTTTGCACAGACGGGCGGCAATAAAGCCGCCCGTCCCTGAATAGCCAAGTTATAGTCAGAATCCGCCGGTTTTATTCAGCATCCTCTGCTTTTTTCTTCGTGGTGCGCTTTTTGGGCGTGGTCTCGGCGTCCGCGTCGGTCTTCTTTGCCGCCGGTTTCTTGGCGGCAGGCTTCTTCGCGGCCGGCTTTTTCGCCGTGCTCGCCGCCTTCGCAGCCGGCTTCTTCTCGCTCTCGTCCTTCTTTGCCGCAGCCTTCTTTGCCGCCGGCTTCTTGGATTTATTGTTATCGCGCACGAACTTCGTGGTCTTCATGATCAGCATATCGTGCATCATCATATCGATCGGCAAATAACCGCGCAGCCGCTCGACGGGCATGCCATACTGCTCTGCGAGGTTCTTATACTCCTCTTCGATATCTTCCTCAGAAACGGTAATGTTTTCGACCTCAGAGATCTTCTGCAGCGCAAGATTGATCTTAACCTGACGCAGCGCGCCATCGCGGAAGTTTTTGCGGAATGTCTCAACATCCATGCCGCTCATCTGCAGATACGCCTCAAGCGAAAGCCCCTGAGACGCAATGCGGTTGGTGAAATCGTCCGTGATCCGGTCGAGCTGATTCTCAACCATGACCTCCGGCACTTCCACCTGCATGTTCTCAACAACTTTATCCATGATCGCGTTTTCAAACGCGTCGTCCGCCATTTTCTCGCGGCTGTCGCGGATCTTCGCCTCGATGCTCTTGCGAAGCTCATCCATCGTGTCGCACTCAGAAACGTCCTTTGCGAACTCATCGTCAAGCACCGGCGCCTCGGTCTCCTTCACTTCGCAGACCTTTACTTTAAACACCGCAGCCTTGCCCGCAAGATCCTCGGCCTGATACTCGGTCGGGAACGTGACATTCACGTCGCACTCGTCGCCCGCGCTCTTGCCGATCAGCTGATCCTCAAAGCCCGGGATAAACTGACCGGAGCCAAGCTTTAAGTTATGCTTCTCGCTCTTTCCGCCGTCAAACGGAACACCGTCTACAAAGCCCTCGAAATCGATCACAACGGTATCGCCGTCCTTCGCCGGGCGATCCACGGAAACCATGCGGGAATTCCGCTCTTTTAAACGATTGATCTCCGCATCGATATCCTCATCGGTTACGGTAACGACCGGGCACTCTGCGGTCATGCCCTTATACTCGCCAAGCGTAACGTCCGGACGAACGGTCACGGTCGCTTTAAACGTGAAGCTGTTATTATCAAATTCCGTCACATCGATCTCAGCCTGCTCAACCGGGTCGACCCCGCTTTCCTTCACCGCAGCCTCATAAGCGCGCGGGAACGCGTAATTGATCGCATCCTCGGCAAAGATGTTCGCGCCATACATACGCTCGATCATCTTGCGCGGCGCATGGCCCTTGCGGAAGCCGGGCACATTGATCTTGCCAACATTTTTCTTGTAAGCGACCTCAACGCCTGCCTCATACTCCTCAGGCTCAACAACGATCTCAAGACAAACCTTACTGTTTTCCAGCTTTTCTACGGATTTTAACTTCATGTTACTTCCTCCTGCTCTTATATGACACAAAGTATTCTATCAGAAACTTTGCAACAATGCTATAGTTTTTTTATAAGTTTATAAAATTTTAACAAGAATTTGCAAAAAGCAGCACAAAATCTGCCAAAAACATCAAAGCTTTTGCGGAACAAACTGTAAAAAATCAGCGGAAATCAGGCGATACTCCACGCCGTTGTGCATTCCCTCAAAGCGGATCCCATGTCCGGGACCATGCAAATGCCCATAATAGCAGCGCGAAACGCCATATTGCGTGAGCATTTCCGTGATCTCGCGGCACTCATAGCCCCGCGCGAGCGGCGGATAATGCAAAAAGCAGCAGATCTCCTTTGCAGGAAGCTCCTTTGCCGCGCGAAGCGAGGTTTGAAGCCGCCCCAGCTCGCGCCGATAGATCTTTTCCGCGTGCGGGTCGTCCCCTTCCTCGGGCGCAAACCAGCCGCGCGTGCCGCAAATTGCATAATTATCGTGTAAAAATGCATTATTATGCAAAATATCAATCGTTTCAATGCCGTTTTCTGCAAAAAAACGACGTGTTTTCGAAACGGTCTCCCACCAATAATCGTGGTTTCCTTTTAAAAGAAGCTTTCGCCCGGGAAGCCGATCGATCCATAAAAAATCCTCGCGCGCTTCCGAAAGCGAAATGCCCCACGAGCTGTCGCCCGCAAGCACGGTCAAATCGTCAGGTCCCACGCAGGCAAAGCCCTGCTTTAACCGCTCTGTATGATTGGCCCAGCAATCGCCGAACACATCCATCGGCTTGTTCGTGGTCAGCGACAGATGTAAATCGCCGATGGCAAACACCGCCATGGCGCATTCCCCCTTTTTTTTGGCAGGTACTTTTTGAATGAAACACAGCAGCATGGCGCACACTAAGCGCGGATGAAAAAAAGAACGTCACGCGCGCCCATTGTGCTCCTCCGATCCGTCGGCACCACCGCACAAGGTCCGGGTGCGGTGGCTCTGATTCATCCGGAAATGGAGGATATCAATGAGTGTATTTGATAAAAATCAGACATCCTCATGCGTTTCCTGCTCGGTAGAGAGCTGCGTGCATCACAGCATCGCAAACTGCTGTACCGCAAAGCATATCGATGTGCGCGGGAAGCACGCTCAAACAGAGCGTGACACGGTCTGCGGCACATACTGCAAAAAGGACGGCTGCGGCTGCTAGTGATGAAGCCGGGAGTGCGAACGCGCCCCCGGCGATACATACGGCTATTGCAGCACGAAGCGCATGACCGCGTCCTCGATCTCATCGCGCGTCAGTGTGTTTAAAAACCGCTCTTTCTTATCGGCAAGCGCGGCGAGCGGCGCCGGGATCTTCACCTTGGTTGTGCGCGAGAGAATATCCAGCAGCGCACAGCCGGAAAGCTCCACGTCCACGCCGAGCGCGGCAATAACTGAATCGGCGAATTTAAACGGGCTTGCGGTAGAGGCGATCAGCGTTTTCGTCTGGTCGCCGGTCTCGCTCGCGTAATTTTTATAAACATGGATCGCAACCGCGGTATGCGTGTCAATCAAGTAATTATATTCATTAAATGTGTCAGAAATCGTCTGCATCGTGTCCGAATCGTCGCAGAATCCGCCGTAGAACAGGTCGTTTAACTTCGCGAGGATATCGGCGTTCACGGTATACGCGCCGTCTGACGCGAGCTTTGACATATATTTGCGAATCGTCGCATCATCGTTGCCGGACAGATGGAAGAGCAGGCGCTCTAAATTGCTGGAGACAAGGATATCCATCGCGGGCGAGGTCGTCGTATAAAACTCGCGCTGTTTATCGTATTTTCCGGTACGCAGGAAATCGGTCAGCACGTTATTGCGGTTCGATGCGCAAATGAGCTTTGCGATCGGAATGCCCATCTCGCGCGCATAATACGCCGCGAGGATGTTGCCGAAGTTCCCGGTCGGAACGCAAACGTTAAAACGGTCGCCCTCCGCGAGCTCGCCGGAATTGAGCATGTCGCAATAACCGGACACATAATATGCGATCTGCGGCACGGCGCGGCCCCAGTTGATCGAATTCGCCGAGGAGAAGAAGGCGTTGCCCTTCGCCGCGCGGGCGCGCAGCGCCTCGTCCGCAAAAATTTCTTTCATCTTGCTCTGCACATGGTCAAAATTGCCGACGACCGAGGATACATACACGTTATCACCGGTCTGCGTGGTCATCTGCAGCTCCTGCACGCGGCTCACACCGTCCTTCGGGTAGAACACGGCGATCTTCGTGCCGGGTACATCCGCAAAGCCTTCGAGCGCAGCCTTTCCGGTATCGCCCGATGTGGCGACGAGGATGCAGGCGGTTTTATGCTCGCCGCATTTTTTCATCGACGCGGTCAGCAGATGCGGCAGAATTTGAAGCGCCATATCTTTAAACGCGCTGGTCGGACCATGCCACAGCTCCAGAATACTCGCGCACTCGGTCATTTTGCGAACCGGGGCGATCGACGGGCTGGAAAACTTATCGGCATGATACGCCGCGGCCGCATATTTGCGCAGCTCCTCCGCCGTGAAATCCGTTAAAAATTTACCGATGATGAACGCCGCGCGTTCTGCATACGGCATGCCGCGCAGCGCGGTGATGTCCTCCGGCGTGAGCTTCGGGATCTCGGTCGGCGCGAAAAGGCCGCCCTCAAAGCTCAAGCCCTGGCTGATCGCCTTTGCGGCGGAAACGCGAAGCGACGCGTCTCTTGTGCTAAAATATTCCATAACATCCTCCAAAACCATCATGATTGATCGAAAAGCCGGCGGCGCTCAAAGCCGCGTGGCTCTTATTCAAATGCGTTTTCCATATGATTAAGCGTATATTGCTGCGAGATCCCGTGCGGCGCATAAATTTCGATCACGTCAAAGCGCGGCTGAAGTGTTTTCGCGTCATATTCCTGCAAAAACAGCGCCGCCGTCATGCGCAGCTTCTCTCGCTTTGCGGGGGTCACAAACTCACGCGCAGCGCCATATTGATCATTTTTCCGAAGCTTTACCTCAATAAATGCGAGAATTTTCTTCTTTTTTGCAACCAGATCCAGCTCGCCGAAGCGCGAATGATAATTCGCCGCAACGATCTGATAGCCGTTTTTTCTTAAATATTCCGCCGCGAGCGCTTCGCCCCATTTGCCTGTAAGCGTGGTGCTCATGCGCGACCATTCCTTTCATAGAACTTGCGCAAAAAGCTTTGCCGGTGGATCGGGCACGGACCATACTGCAAGAGCTTTTCGTAATGCAGCGCGGTCGGATATCCCTTGTGCCGTTCAAATTCATATTCCGGATACTGCTCGGCGAACCGGAGCATCACCCGGTCACGGCTGACCTTCGCCAAAATCGACGCGGCCGCGATGGATGCGCTTTTCGCGTCTCCCTTCACGATCGTGCGCACCGCGCAAGGCAGCTTTGGCGCGCGATTCCCATCGACTAGTGCAAGATCGGGCGCAATTGCAAGCTTTTCCGCGGCGCGGCGCATGGCAAGCATGCTCGCCTGCAAAATATTGATCTCGTCGATCTCCGCCTCATCGGCGGAAGCAATGCCAAAGCTGACCGCCTTTTCGCAAATCACGGTAAATAATTCATCGCGCTTTTGCGGGCTGAGCTTCTTCGAGTCATTCAGCCCCGGGATCTCAAGCCCGAACGGCAGAATGACCGCCGCGGCGAATACCGGACCGGCAAGCGGACCGCGACCCGCCTCGTCCACGCCGCACAGCACGGAGAACCCGTCCTCCCTCGCGCGCGCTTCAAATTCCCACATTATAAGTCCTCCGTCAGTATCCCGCCGCCGTCAAACCCGCGCAATGTCAGCGTTTCAAGCGGCGGACGATCCGCATCCTCCGGAAGCTCAAGCGACATGCGCCCAAGCGTGCCGTCGCGAAACTCACGCAGCAGAACGCGCGCCATACGCGCAAGGTCAAACTCGCCGCCGGAAATTCGAAATCCGCGCCGCTTCGCCGCTTCCTCAAGAAGCGTATAACCGCAGAGCGCCGGGTCCGGTTCAAAATGATAGCGCGCAGAAAGCGCCTCAGGATACCGGTCGGTCAGCGTTTCCATCAGAAATGCGCCCAGCGTTTCGATATCCAGAATATCGTCCTTCACCGCGCCGGTAAACGCGAGATACAGCCCGGTGCGCTTATCCTCAAACTTCGGCCAAAGAATCCCCGGCGTATCCATCATATCGATGCCGGAATCCACGCGGATCCACTGCTTTCCGCGCGTAACGCCCGGGCGATCCTCCGCCTTTGCGGCGTTGCGCCCGGCAACACGGTTAATCAGCGTAGACTTCCCCACGTTCGGGATTCCGCAGATCATCACTTTTAAAAGCCGCCCGGCCATGCCGCGCGCTTCATAATACGCAATTTTTTCTGCAAGCAGCGCGCGCAGCTCCGGCACGAAGCGTGCAACGCCCTGCCCGCTTTTCGCATTGATCTCGATCACCGCGCAGCCGCGCGCCTTAAAATAGCGCGCCCATGCCTGTGTGGCGGCAGCATCAGCAAGATCGATCCGATTTAAAATCACAAGGCGCGGCTTCCCTTCCGCGATCCGGTCAAGATCCGGGTTGCGGCTGGAAACCGGGATGCGCGCGTCTAAAATTTCACACACCGCGTCGACCTGGCGGATATCCTCCTCCATCATGCGGCGCGTTTTGGTCATATGCCCGGGATACCACTGGATATTCATTGCCCGCCCCCGTTCTGCGGGTAATCCTGCTGCACCGGACCGAATTTGTTGATGGGCAGGATGCGGAACACAAGGCGCCCGATGATATAACGCTTATCGACCATGCCGAGCGACCCCACGCGTGAATCCGAGCTGTGGTTACGATTGTCGCCCATCACGAATACGCAGCCCTTCGGCACGGTCTGCGGGAACTGCATATCGAACTGCCGCGTGGTCAAATCGTTGATATACGGCTCATCCAGCACGCGCCCATCCACGCTGACGCGCCCGGACGCGAAGTCGATATCGATCGTCTGCCCCTCGGTCGCGATGACGCGCTTCACGATCGGCTTATCCATAAACTGCTGCTTGGTCAGCACGACGATATCGCCGTAATCCGGCTCGTAAAACAGGTTGGAGATCAGCATCCAGTCGCGGTCATGCAGCGTTGGCTCCATCGACTGACCATCCACGCCGATCACGCGGACAATAAACGTAAACACGAGCACCACAACGCTTAAAATTACCGCGATATTCTGCGCCCAGTCAAACAGCTCATCCTGCAAAGCCGTGGAGCTTGCGGGCGATTGCTGCAAAGCTTCGTCGTTCATGCGGCACCTCCGTGAAAAAAGCAAATAACAGGCGGCGCGTATTTGCCGCCAAAAAGAAAACAGGGGGACGAAATCCGTCCCCCTTCCTCAACACTAGATATCCTCTTTGACCTTTGCCGCCTTACCGACACGATCACGCAGATAGTAAAGCTTCGCACGGCGAACCTTACCCTTACGGACGATCTCGATCTTGGCAACATGCGGGGAATGGATCGGGAAAACCTTCTCCACGCCAACGCCAAAGGACATACGACGAACCGTGATGGTTTCCTGGATGCCACCATGCTTTTTCGCAATGATAGTACCCTCAAATACCTGAATTCTCTCGCGCGTTCCTTCTTTAATTAAAACGTGAACGCGGACAGTATCACCGATATTGGCAACCGGCGGCTCGCTTTTCAGCTGAGCGTTTGTTAAAACGTTAAGGAGATCCATGGATGTCTCCTCCCTTCTTCCTAGATGTTCATGCCGCAAACCGGGCGACAGAGGACCATCCGTTATATAGACCTATAGATAATATCACATCTCCGCCTGAAATGCAAGCTTTTTTTAAAATTTTTCCACCTGATTTGCAGACATCGCGCGCAGGACCGAAACGTCGGCACGGAAGCAATCGAGCGCGGCGCAGATGGGCGCGCGTGTGCGCAAATCAACCCCGGCATCTGCCAATAGCTCGAGCGGGTATTTCGAATCGCCGCTCTTTAAAAATGCGCGATACCGCGCCGGCGCATCCCCGCCGCGCAATATGCCGCGCGCAAGCGCGATCGCCGCGGAATACCCGGTTGCATATTGATAGACATAAAAATCAGAGTAAAAATGCGGAATGCGCGCCCATTCCCACGCGATGTCCGGGTCGATCACCGCGCCGCCGCCCATGTATTTCTCATTTAAGCCGAAATACAGCGCGTTGAAATATTCCGCCGTCAGCGCCTCGCCGCGCTCAAACGCCGCGTGCGTCTCGCGCTCGAATTCGGCAAACATCGTCTGACGATAGACCGTCGTGCGGAATTCCTCCAGCCGATGCCCGATCAAAAACGCGCGCAGCCGCGCATCGTCCGTATGCGCCAGCAAATACTCCATCAGCAGGTTCTCGTTGACCGTACTCGCCACTTCTGCAACGAAAATTTTATAATTTTTATAAACCGGCGGCTGCGTGCGGTTCGTGTAATACGAATGCATCGCATGCCCCATCTCATGCGCAAGCGTGAACACATCGCCGATCGTGCCCTGAAAATTCAAAAGCACATACGGATGCACGTCGTTGCTGCCCCAGGAATATGCGCCGGAGGTCTTGCCCCGGTTTTCATACACATCCACCCAGCGCTCGGAGAACGCGCGCCGCATGTCCGCGCAATATTCTTCGCCCAGCGGCGCGACCGCCGCCAGAACCAGCTCCTGCGCCTGCTCGTAGGTATATTTCTTTTCTTCTATAGAAATAAGCGGAACCTGCAAATCATACAGATGCAGCTCGGAAAGCCCAAGCATCTCGCGGCGCAGCGCCAGATAGTCGCACAGCGCGGGGATGCCCTCGTGCATGCAATCGATCAAATTGTGATACACCTCGGGCGCGATATTGTCCGCCGAAAGCGCCATGTGAAGCGCGCTTTCATAATGCCGCGCCGCGGCGAAGAAGCAGGTCTTTTTCACGTTTGCCGCCTGCATTGCCGCAAGCGTATTCTCCCACGCGCGATACGGGCGATACATCGCGTGAAACGCCTGCTCGCGCACACGGCAGTCGCGCGATTGCATCAGCGTTCCATAGCGCCCGTGCGTCAGCGCAACCGCATTCCCCGCCTCATCCGTCACCGTATCAAAGCGCAGGTCCGCGTCGTTCCACATTTCAAACACGTCGCCCGCCGCATCTCCAAGCTCCGCCGCGCGGGCGAGCAGCGTTTCCTCCGCCGCGCTGAGCGTGTGCGCGCGCTCGCGGAATAAATTCTCAAAAAAATGCGCATACACAGCAAGCTCCGTGCAGCTTTTCGACCATTGCGCCACGGTATCTGCGCCGAGCGCCGTGATCTCCGGCACAAGATATGCCTCCGCCGCCGCGCAGTCTGTCATCGCGCGCGCCGCACGGTCGGTCATGCCCTGATACTTGCTGTTTCCGTTGTCCTCATCGCGGTGCATCTTCGCAAATGCATACACGCGCAAAATCTGCTCATGCATCGCGTCTGACAGCGCAAGCGCGCGAAAAAGCCGCTCTGCGCGATCGATCGTCCCCTGCATGCCGGATAGCTCCCGCGCCTGCCCGGCGGCTGCGGAAAGCGCCGCCTCCCACGCCGCGTCAGACGCAAACAGATCCGAAAGACGCCAGGTATCCTCCTCGCGCACCTGGTCACGCGTGATCACCGAATCCGCCATAGTATCTCCTCCTGTCAGCTTCCTAGTATTCCCTAAGCGGATAAAAATACTATAGCAGAAAGAAATCCCGGGCGCAAGCGAAAAAATACTTGACAAATTTTTTAAAAGGATTATAATAAGCTCAACATAAGAAAATGCTATGACGGAGAAAAGTAAGCGCTGTGGAATTTTCAGGGAGAGCCTGCCCTGACTGCAAGCGGGCTTAAAAGAAGCTGCGCCGAAGTTCCCTCCCGAGCACATTGATTGAACAATACCGGTAGATCATTGCGGTGCAGCCCTCCGTTATCGGGGCAGGATATCCGGGCAATGCCCATGTATCCGAAAAGAGAGCGCTCGTTTTTCGGGCGAATACGGGTGGTAACGCGGAAGAGATATACCTTTCGTCCCGATCAATACGGGATGGAGGGTTTTTTTATACCCATCCCGCAGGAAAAGGAGCTGTTTTTTATGGTAGTCGTATTGAAACCGGGCGTCACGGAAAAGGAATGCGCCCCGCTGTGCCATTGGCTTGAGGAATCCGGCGTGAAGGTCAACACCATTACCGGCGCAGAGACCACGATCCTCGGGCTGGTCGGCGATACCTCCGCGCTGGATGTCGACCGTATCCGGTCTGACGAGCGCGTTGACCGCGTGATGAAGGTGCAGGAGCCGTTTAAGCTCCCCAACCGGAAGTTCCATCCCGATGATACCGTGATCCAGGTCGGCGATGTGAAGATCGGCGGCGAGAAGCTTTGCGTGATGGCTGGTCCGTGCTCGATCGAATCGCAGGAGCAGCTGTTTGAAGCGGCGGACGACGTGAAGACCTGCGGCGCGCACATCCTGCGCGGCGGCGCATTCAAGCCGCGCACCTCGCCGTATGCGTTCCAGGGTCTGCGCGGCGAAGGGCTTCTCTTATTAAAACAGGCGCGCGACCGCACGGGCATGCCCGTCATTTCCGAGATCACGAATCCGTTTTATCTTGAGCTGTTCATCGAATACGTCGATATTCTTCAGGTCGGCGCGCGCAATATGCAAAACTTTGAGCTGCTCAAGGAGCTTGGGCATATCAATAAGCCGGTCATGCTCAAACGCGGCTTCTCCAATACGATCGAAGAGCTGCTCATGTCTGCGGAATATATCATGTCGGGCGGAAACAAAAACGTTATCCTGTGCGAGCGCGGCATCCGCACGTTTGAGAGCTACACGCGCAACACGCTGGATATCAGCGCCGTGCCTGCGCTCAAGCATGAGAGCCACCTCCCTGTCGTCGTCGATCCGAGCCATGCGTCCGGTATCCCGTGGATGGTTGAACCGCTGTCCAAGGCGGCGGTCGCCGCGGGCGCGGACGGGCTGATGATCGAGGTGCATCCATCGCCGAAAAATGCCGCGTGCGATGGAAAACAGTCGCTCACGCCGTCGCTCTTCGGGCAGATCATGAAGAATCTTGACCCGGTCGCGCAGGCGGTCGGGCGCAGCTTGACATAACAGGAGGCGCGGCATGACGCATTTAAATATTAAAGAAAGCCGGATCACGATCGGGCGCGGCGCATTCTCCCTCGCGGGCGAGCAGCTGCGCGAGCTGACAGACGGCAGCCGCGCCGCCGTGATCTCTGATAGCAACGTCGCCCCGCTTTATGCGGAAGCGCTGTGCGCTGCGCTGCAAGCCGCCGGCTTCTCCCCCAGCCTGTTTGCCATTCCGGCGGGCGAGCAAAGCAAAACGCTCGCAACCGTTTCTGAAATGTATGATTTCCTCGCGCGCGAGGGCTTCACGCGCACCGATCCGCTCGTCGCGCTGGGCGGCGGCGTGATCGGCGATATGACCGGGTTTGCCGCCGCAACTTACCTGCGCGGCGTCCCCTCGATGCAGATCCCGACCTCGCTGCTCGCGCAGGTGGATTCCTCCGTGGGCGGAAAATGCGGCGTGGATCTGCCGGCGGGCAAAAATATGGTCGGCGCGTTCCACCAGCCGCGCCGCGTGCTGATCGACCCTGACCTGCTCGCCACCCTGCCGCCGCATTTTGTGGCGGACGGTATGGCGGAGGTGATCAAATACGGCGCGATCTTCGATGCGCCGCTTCTTGAAGCGATCGCGCGCGACCGCATGTCGGAAGAGATCATCACCGCGTGCGTCACGCATAAGCATGATATCGTCCTGCGCGATGAGTTTGACCACGGCGACCGGATGCTGCTTAATTTCGGGCATACGGTCGGGCACGCGGTCGAGGCGCTCGGCAATTACCGGCGGCATACGCACGGCTTTGCCGTTTCGATCGGCATGGCGGCGGCCGCGCGCCTGGGCGAGCAGCTCGGTATCACCGCGCCCGGCTGTGCGCAGAAGCTCTGCGCGATTCTGGAGTCGTTTTCGCTTCCGACCGCGCTTCCCTATCCGCCGGGCGATATTCTTGCGCACATGCTGCATGATAAGAAAATGCGCGGCAACACGCTGCATATGATCCTGCTGCGTGAGCTTGGGCGCGCAGAGATCGTTCCGTTTACGCCGGACGAGGTGCTGCGCTTTCATTTGACATAAAGGAGTGTGCAAAACCATGGGTTCTTGCTTTGGAAACTTGCTTCGCATCTCGGTATTCGGCGAATCGCACGGCAGCGCCATCGGCGTGACGATCGACGGATTCCCCGCCGGGATCGCGCTGGATACGGCGTTTGTCGCGCGCGAAATGGCGCGGCGCGCCCCGTCCTCCTCGCCCGCAAGCACAGCGCGGCGCGAGGAAGATATCCCGCGCATCCTCTCCGGCGTGAAGGATGGTGTGACCACCGGCGCGCCGATCTGCATGATCATCGAAAATACAGATGCGCATAGCGGCGATTATGCCCCGTTTGCGCAAACGCCGCGCCCGGGGCATGCGGATTACACAGCGTCCGTCCGCTATCACGGGCATCAGGACGCGGCGGGCGGCGGGCATTTTTCCGGGCGGCTGACCGCGCCGATCGTGTTTGCCGGCGCGCTCGCAAAGCTTGCGCTCGCAAAAGAGCAGATTCAAATCGGCGCGCATCTTCTGCAGGTCGGCGATGTGTTTGACGATCAGTTTTCGCGCATTGCGCTCACCCCCGCCCTGCTCGATGCGTTGCGCGCGCAGGAGGTTCC
>CAKUEM010000011.1 GCA_934646115.1 uncultured Oscillospiraceae bacterium | reverse complement strand
ATGCATCGTTTCATCAAAAATACGGCGAGAGAGTTTTTTTCGCTGATTTGATCCGCTGTGCGCCGGCTCTTTTTGCCGCTATAGTCGCCGTTCGCGGGAAGTGGCAAAACGGAAAATGATCTTCCGGCTGATCAGCGGGAGGATCAGCTCAAGCGGCATGTTTTAGCGGGCTGCTGCGGGTGGTAAGCGCCGCGATGCTTCTCAATATAACGTAGGCAGACGCGTTTGCGTCTGCCCTTGTTTTGTTGCGAGAAATCCCCGCCGGTTCTTCGCCGCGCGCGAGAGAATGATCGATAAATATCGCCTCTTTCCTCCTTCTGCTCGCACCCCTGTCGCATATGCCGCGCAGCAAAAAAGCCACGCAAACACTGCGTGGCTTTGTTATGATTGTAAAATTCCCCGATTATATCAAAGCTCACGGCTTTTGCAAAAAAACCGTTTAAAGCAAAAATCCTGTGTTTCCCCCTATTATGATTTACAGCGCGCTTTCGCGCACACGCTGCAGCAGCTCGGAAAAATAGGGCGGAAGCTCGGAGGTGAAGCGCATGCGTTCTCCGGTGCGAGGATGCGTGAATTCTATCGATTTCGAATGCAGACACTGCCCGGAAAGCCCCATCGCATCGCGCCCCTTGGCATACACCGGGTCGCCCACGACCGGATGCCCCACATACGCCATATGCACGCGGATCTGATGCGTGCGCCCGGTCTCCAGCTTACATTCGATATAGGAAACGCGCGGATATTCCTCCAGCACGCGATAATGCGTGATCGCATCGCGCGCGTTCTGCGCCGTGACCGCCATACGCTTCCGGTCGGTTTTATGCCGCCCGATCGGCGCATGCACCGTCCCCTCCGGCTCTTTGAAATGCCCATACACAAGCGCGTGGTAGATACGATATGCCGAATGCTCCTTGATTTGCGCCGCGAGGGACTGATGCGCCGCATCGTTTTTCGCAACCACCATGAGACCGCTGGTGTCCTTATCCAGGCGATGCACAATGCCCGGGCGAAGCACGCCGTTGATGCCGGAAAGCGACCCGCCGCAATGGAACAGCAGCGCGTTGACGAGCGTTCCGTCCGGATTGCCCGCCGCCGGATGCACGACCATCCCCGCCGCCTTGTTCACCACCAGAAGATCCGCATCTTCATACACGATATCAAGCGGAAGCTCCTGCGGCTGCGCCTCCATCGGCTGCGGCTCACGCAGGTGCAGCGTCAGCGTTTCCCCGCCGGAAAGCTTATAATTTTTGCTTTTCGGCGCGCCGTCCGCCAAAATTTCGCCCGATTCCAGCATCGACTGCACCTGGGCGCGCGATATATCAAGCGCCGCCGCGAGATACACGTCGATCCGCGCCCCGCGCGCGTCCTGCGGGATCACAATGGTTTTAGCCTGCATTCGGATCACCTGTTACGTCGCGCATGAAAAACAGAATGTAAATCACAAGCAGCACCGCGCCTGCGGTAACAAAAATGTCCGCAACGTTAAAGATTGCGAAGCGAAACAGCGTGATTTCAAACATATCGACCACAAATCCACGGAAGACCCGATCGATCAAATTGCCGATCGCGCCGCCCAGCACCAGCACGAAGCTCCAACGCAGCACCGGATGCGTCACGCGCCGTGAAAGCAGCACATATACCGCAAGCGCGCACACGATGATCGGGATGATGATCAGAAAAAACACATTCCCCTCCAGCATGGAAAACGCGGCGCCCGTGTTCTCCGTGTAGGTCAGATTCATGATCCCGGGCAGAAATTCCATCGTGCCGACCGGGCGCAGCGCATGCACCGCCCAGAATTTTACCAGCTGATCGATGATAACGATCGCTGCAAACACAATAATTTGAAGCATGAGCTTCCCTCCTGTGCGTTCTCAAAATTTTATTGCAAAAGGCGCAAGCCCGCCTGCGCCTTGCAAATGCGCCGCCGGGCATAGCGCGCCTACAGAACGAAATAACCACGCGGCAAACATGCCGATGATTCGTGATATCCGTCAAGCTTCCAGCTCACAGAGATGGCGATGATTCGGCCGCTCCCCTGCGCGATCGAAAGCTTATCCGCTTCTCGCGCGATTTTTTCATTGACCCCACTTCGCGCAAAAGGGCGCTGCGCAAGCCGCAAAGCCGCGTGGCGAATCGCCTCGCGCAACGGGCGGCGATACCGCGCAGAAAAAAATGGGGCAGAACCGGTTTGCTCTGCCCCAAAACATCCATAGCTACTTTCCGGAAACGACCTTCGCGCAGCGCGGGCAAAGCTCCGGGTTTTCGGGGTCATGCCCCGCATCCTCAGAATACACCCAGCAGCGCGGACACTTTGTGCCTGCGGCGTGCCCGATCGCGATCGAAATATCCGCAAAATTCTCGCCCGGCATGCCGTCGCCCTTGCCCTCGCAAAGCGTGACTTTCGAGACGATGCACAGGCTTGCAAGCTTCTCTTCGACCTCGCGAAGCAGCGCAAGCGACTCGCCCTCGGCATACAGCGTGACCGCCGCTTCCAGCGATTTGCCGATCGTTTTTGCAGCGCGCGCGCTTTCCAATGCGCGGTTCACATCGTCGCGCAGCGCATGGATCTTCTCCCATTTCGCCATCAGCGCCGCATTCTCATACGCGGGGTTGACCTTCGGCATCCGGTTAAGCACGACGTTGCGCTCATCCGCGCCCGCCGCATGCGGCATGGCAAGCCAGATCTCGTTTGCGGTAAACGCAAGGATCGGCGCGAGCATGCGCACCATCGCATCCAGAATGTGATACATCACGGTCTGCGCGGCGCGGCGCGAAGCGCCCTCCGTTGCATCGCAATAGAGACGATCCTTCACGACGTCGAGATAGAAGTTTGACATATCGACCACGCAGAAATTATGGATCGCATGATAAATCAGGTGGAACTCATAATTTTCATACGCCTCGGTCACCTTCGCGATCAGCTGATTGAGCCGCATGAGCGCCCACTGATCAATCTCCTGCAGCTCCTCATACGGCAGCGCATGATTCGGGTCAAACCCATTCAAGTTGCCGAGCATAAAGCGCGAGGTGTTGCGGATCTTCAAATAAATTTCAGAAAGCTGCTTAAAGATATCCTCAGAGATGCGCACATCGGCGCGATAATCCGCCGAGGAGACCCACAGGCGCAGGATATCCGCGCCATACACGCGAATCACGTCCTGCGGCGAGCTGACATTGCCCATCGATTTCGACATTTTTTTGCCTTCCCCATCGACGACCATGCCATGCGTGATCACGGTTTTATACGGCGCTTTGCCGCGCGTTGCGATCGAGGTGAGCAGCGACGACTGGAACCAGCCGCGATATTGATCCGCGCCCTCGAGATACAGATCCGCCGGCCAGCTCATATTGTCGCGCGTTTCCAAAACCGCGGCGTGCGACGAGCCGGAATCGAACCAAACGTCCATAATATCGCTTTCTTTTGTGAAGTGCGCGCCGCCGCATTTCGGGCAGACGAAGCCATCGGGCAGCAGCTCCTTCGCATCCTTCGCGTACCATGCCGATGAGCCTTCCTTGCGGAAGATCGCGCTGATTTTCGCGATCGTTTCCGGATTGATGATCGGCTCATGGCAGTCCTCGCAATAAAAGATCGGGATCGGCACGCCCCAGATGCGCTGGCGCGAAATGCACCAGTCAGACCGCTCGCGCACCATGCTGATAATGCGGTCCTCGCCCCAGCCGGGCAGCCAGGTCACGCCATGGCACGCATCGACCGCGGCGTCTTTGATCGCATCGACCGATGCAAACCACTGCTCAGTTGCGCGGTAAATGATCGGATGCTTGCAGCGCCAGCAATGCGGATAGGGGTGGACGATATCCTGCGATGCCAAAAGCGCGCCGGTTTCCTTCAAGTTTTCTAAAATCGCGGCGTTTGCCTTATCGTAATACAGCCCATTAAACGGACCGGCCTCTTCGTTTAAATAGCCCTTACTGTCGACCGGAACGACGATCGGCAGATCATAGCCGCGGCATGCGACATAGTCCTCCGCGCCATGACCCGGCGCGGTATGCACGCAGCCGGTACCGGCATCGAGCGTGACATGATCGCCCAGAATGATGAGCGACTGCCGGTCAAGGAACGGATGCTGCGCGGTCATATTTTCAAACACAGTACCCGGAAGCTTCGCCAGCACCTCATACTGCGAGATTCCCGCCGCCTTCATCACATCGGGAACAAGCGCCTCGGCGAGGATATAATTCTCGCCCTGCGCGGCGACGACGACATACTCAAACTCGCCGTTTAACGCGATCGCCACGTTGCCCGGCAGCGTCCACGTCGTGGTCGTCCAGATGACGAAATACGTATTCGCAAGCGGCGCGATGCCAGAAAGCTTCCCGAAATCCTCGGTCACGCGGAATTTAACATAAATCGACTGACACGGATCGTCCGCATACTCGATCTCCGCCTCGGCGAGCGCCGTTTCGTCATGCGGGCACCAATAGACCGGCTTTAAGCCCTTATAAATCAAGCCCTTTTCCGCCATCTGCCCGAACAGCTCGATCTGCTTTGCCTCAAACTCGGGATGCAGCGTAAGATACGGATGCTCCCAATCGGCAAGAATGCCGAGACGTTTAAACTGCTCGCGCTGATTCGTGACATAAGACAGCGCGAATTCGCGGCATTTCTCGCGGAATTCCACTGTGCCGAACTCTGCGCGCGAAAGACCGAATTTTTTGATGACCTGGCTCTCGATCGGCAGTCCATGCGTATCCCAGCCGGGGATATACGGGCAGCAGAAGCCGGACATATTTTTATAGCGAATGATGAAATCCTTTAAAATTTTATTCAGCGCATGCCCCAGATGGATATCGCCGTTTGCATACGGTGGACCATCATGGAAGATAAACTTCGGCTGCGCGCTGTTTTTTTCCATCAAAAGCTCGTATAGATCTTCCTTCAGCCAGTCGGCTAGCATGTCCGGCTCGCGCTTGGGCAGGCCGGCGCGCATGGGGAACTCTGTTTTTGGAAGATTGATCGTGTGGTTATAATCCTGAGACATGTTATGCTCTCCCTCGTTTAGTTTCTGGCTATCATTCCGCGTGAGACGTTATTCCTCGTCAAAATCATAGTTTTTTCCGAATTTAAGATCCTCAAAATCAAAATCGTGCGCTTTTTCTTTGTTTTTTGGCGGCGCCGCGTCAAAATTAAAATCGTCAAGATCCATCGTGTCATGATGCTGATCGATATCGACCTCAAACACAGACAGCTCGCGCTCATCCTCCGGCGCTTCCGCGGTCTGCTCTGCCGGCTGCTCCTCCGCAGCCGCAGACTCCGGCACAGGCGGGATCTGGCTGGCGGCCGCGCGCTCTTCAAACGCTTTCATGTTTTCCATCGCGCTTGCGACGCATTTATTGATCTCATCCGCCGCAAGGGAAAGCGTGTCCTCCAGCGAGTTGCTCTCCTCCGCTTCGGGCGCGACCTCGGGGCGAAGCTGCGCAATTTTTTCCGCCTGCGCCTGATACGCCGCGCTCATGGTGTCAACAAACTTCGCGGTCTCCGCCTTGGCGGCGGCAAGGCGCTTCTCTTCCTCCTGGATCTGCGCGGCAAGGTCAGACACCTTGGCATTCGCGACCGCGCTTGCGTTTTTGATCAGCTCGTCGCTCTTTTCATGCGCTTCGCGCACCATGTCGTTTGCCATGTTCTGCGCCGTGATGAGCGCTTTGCGCATCGCCTCGTCCACGCTGCGATATTCTTCGATCGTGGTGGCGAGCAGCTTCAGCTTGTTTTTCAGCACTGCGTTTTCCTTTGTGAGCGCGACATAGTCGGCAACGACCTGTGAGAAAATCTCATCGACAGACGCACTGTCATAGCCGCCGAACATCGCCTTGTCAAACTCAATTTCCTTCAGTTCCTGCGGTGTCAGCATAAAATCCACATCCCCAAATCATATTTTAGATAATAACGCGAAGCATGCCAAGCAGCATGAAAACGATCAAGACCGAAAAATCGATCGGCATACTCTGCATCGCCGGGATCCGCATCAAAAGATCGCGCACCGGGCGAAGCAACGGCTCGGTCACGGTGTATAAAAACGATGTGACCGGATTGTCCTGCATGGCAGGAAACCACGACAGCAATGCGCGCGCAATCAAGATCATTTCATACACGTTGATCAGCGCATACAGAATATTACGAATCATTAACAACAATCGTGCATTCCCCTTTGGTTAGAAATACAGCCCGTTATTTTCAAGCTCATCGAGCAGGTCGCCCTGCAGATCCACGTTATACGGCGTGATAATATAGGTGCTGTTCGCAACGCGCTTGATCTGCCCGTCGTTTGCGTATGCCACGCCGCTTAAGAAATCCAGCACGCGGCGCGCGGTTTCTTTATTGGCAGACTCAAGGTTTAAAACGACGGTGCGGCGCTCTTTCAAATGATCCGCGATCTCGGGCGAATTCTCATACCGCTCCGGCTTGACGAGAACGACCTGCAGCTGCGTCGTCGTGTGGATATTCACAACTTTGTTGTTGCGCTTCTCCGCCTGCGGCTCCACGCGTTCATTCTTCGCGGGGGCAAAATCCTCAAACTCCTCGTCTTCTTCATCCTCTACATCGAGGCGCGCCCACTTTTTAAATTCATCCATGAATCCCATTGTTTTTACCTCCTGAAATAAAATCACGCATAGTGACGGCGGCCAAAGATCCCCGTACCGACGCGGACCATGTTCGCGCCGCACAAAATGGCATCATAATAATCGTCGCTCATCCCCATCGACAAAAAGTCCATACTAGTATTATCGTATTTTTTTGCGCCAATGTCAATAAATAGTTCGCGCATTTTCTCAAAATAGCGGGTATTTTTATGCGCAGCGCCGAGAATTGGCGGAATTGTCATAAGTCCGCGCGTAAAAACGCCGTCAATTTGTGAAATTTCTTCCAGCAGCGCAGGCAGCTCGTCCGGCGCGATGCCGCCCTTGCTCTCCTCGCCGCCGATATTGACCTCAACCAGAATATCCTGCGTGATCCCGGCGCGCACGGCAAGTCGCCCGATCTCGCGCGCAAGCTTCAGCGAGTCTACCGACTGGATCAGCGCGACCTTGCCGATCAGATATTTCACCTTATTGGTCTGCAAATTGCCGATAAAATGCAGCGGAACGCCCTCATACGCGCCCTGTTCATACTTATCCAGCAGCTCCTGCACGCGGTTTTCGCCGGCAACGTCGATTCCCGCCGCGATCGCCTCACGCACGCGCGCGGCGTCGTTCATTTTTGTTGCGGCGACCAGCGTGATATCCTCCGGGCGGCGACCGCTTTTCTCAGCCGCCTCAGCGATTTTCGCACGCAGCGCCTTCACATTCTCTTGAATTTCAGACATAACCCATTCACCTTGTTTTTCTATATTTTCGGGCGGAATTTCCGCCTATTTCACCATTTTTCGGTCCTCCAGCTCCTTGGCGGAGACCACGATCTCGTCATAAAGCAAAAGGCTTTTCGTATCCGCGCTGTCATACTTTACAATATAATAGCTGTCTTTTTCAAACACCGGCTCGACCGGCTTGAACTTCACCTGCGAATCAATCAGGCAATACACGCCCTGCTCCCCCTCGTCATTCACGCGCATCGCCTCGCGCGGGACTTTTAACCCCTCATACGTTTGAATCACGATCCCGGCGCGCAGCCGCCGCGCGGTCGTGAAATCCGCGATATGCTCCTGCACGCGCAGCGCGACCGTCACCTCGCCGCCGTCCGCCTCGCTTTTCCAGTATACCGTGGCGGGAACACTGGGATACTGCGGACTATCGAAATGCAGCGTCACGCTTTTTGAGAGCTGCATCCGGTCAGCCGAAGCCTGATCGACCAGCACGACAAAATCCCAGTAAAACTGCGTGATGATCTTGCCGAGCGTGCCGTCATTTTGCGCGTCCACCGCCTCGGTTTTGGCGATCTCGCGGTATTTTTGCGGCGTAAGCTCTGAAACGCGGCTGCACGCAAGCACGGTTTCATACCCATCGCTCTGGCTGGAATAGTAGCCGGGGCTTGAGGCATACACCGCGTCGCGCACGGTCGCTTTGCCCAGTGCCTGCTGCTCTTTTTTCAGGTCGTTGACCGCGTCGGAAAGCTCCGCCCGGTCGCGGTAAATATACTCGCGCGACATCGTTTTGTCTTTAATTTGCGAAATGACGGACGGAATATGCGAAAATTCGCCGGTTTCATAATGATCGAGCAGCTGCTCGCCCATGCGGACGATCGCCGTGTCCACCGTGGCGAGATCAACCACCTCATTGCCTTGATTCATCAGCGTTTCCAGCCGCGTGATGCGGGCGGCAAGCTCTTTTTTCTGGTGCGCCTTTTCCTGATCCGCCTCGCTTGCATAGACCAGCGCGACCGCGTCGCCCTTTGCGGCGCGCTCGCCCTCGTCTACCTGCATTTCGATCGTCCCGGAGGTCACAGCGTCGAGCGTTTTTTCCTCGCGCACCACAAAGCCGGTGACTTCTATGCTGTCCTCGGCCGAAATATAAATTGCGCTCACGGTTTTTACCGGGTCATACAACGTGTTCCAAACCACGCCGCCGATGTATAACACCACAAACAGCGCGAGAAGAGCCGATAAAATCCGCCCGACGATGTGCCTCTGCTTCATAATTCTTCACGCGGCATGCTACCGCGCATCCTCCTTTGTGTTGTCCGCGCCGTCCAAACGAATGGGCCGCGCGGGTATGATCGTTGAGATCGCGTGCTTATAAATGATCTGCTGCCTGCCCTCCGTGTCCAGCACGACAATGAAGCAGTCAAACCCGCGCACGACCCCTTTCAGCTGAAATCCGTTGGTCAAAAACACCGTGACCGGCATGTTCTCGATCCGCGCACGATTCAGTAAAATGTCTTGTAAATTATTCGTTTTTTGCATGAAAATCGCATCCTCTCTCGGTAGTGGCCGCAATGCGGCGTTGGTAATTATTTCCTTATTACTATACACCACAGTTTTTGACGAAAGAGCGCGAAGCTTGTAGCACATGCGCAAAATCCTCGGCGCGATCGAGCGTCAGCCAATGGATCTCCGGGTCACGCCGGAACCAGGTGAGCTGGCGCTTGGCGAGGCGGCGCGTCGCCTGCTTGAGCCGCGCGACCGCGGGCTCGAGCGGTTCTTCCCCGCGCGCGGCGCGAAACAGCTCCTTATAGCCGATCGCCTGCATCGCGGTCGCCTCTTGCGGAACGCCTTCGCGCTGCAATGCGCGGATCTCATCCATAAGTCCGTTTTGCAGCATGGTATCGATGCGCGCTTCGATGCGCGCGTATAAAATCGCGCGGTCGCTCGTAGTCAGCCCGATCATGCAGGCGTCATAGCGCGGCGGCGCGGCGCGCGTTTCCGCATCGTGCGCGCCGATCGTTTTGCCCGTGGCATGAACGATCTCGAGCGCGCGGCACACGCGCTTTTTATCGTTGATATGCAGCCGCGCGGCGCTCTCCGGGTCCTGCTCGCGCAGCATGGCAAACAGCTCCTCCGGCGATTTTTGCATCAACGCGGCGCGATAATCCGCATCAAACGCCGCAAAGCCGCCGCCGCGGCGCAATGCGTCGATATAAAGCCCCGTTCCGCCGACGACGACCGGCAGCTTTCCGCGCGCCGCAATGCCGGCAATCGCAGCGTCCGCCGCCGCCACGAAGCGCGAGACCGAGTAATTCTCATCCGGCGGCACAAGATCGAATAAATGATGCCGAACGCCCTCGCGCTCTTCCATCGATGGCTTCGCCGTGCCGATATCCATGCCGCGATAAATCTGCATGGAATCCGCCGAGACGACTTCGCCGTCTAGCGCCTTGCACAGCGCGATCCCAAGCTTGGTTTTTCCAGACGCAGTCGGCCCGACCACGCAAACGATCTTCTGCATTCAATGCCTCCTTCGGGGTCATGCCCGGCGGAACATCCGCTCAAGCTGGCGCGCAGTGAGCGTGACCGCAACCGGCCTGCCATGCGGACAATAGCGGATATCGCCGCGCGCAAGCACCTCGCGCGCCAGGCGCTCTGCCTCAAGCCGCCCGGTCTTCATGCCCGCCTTGATCGCCGCTTTGCAGGCGATCGAATGCAGGATCTGATCGAACCGCTCTTCCTCGCTGATGCGGCGGTTTTCAAGCAGCGCCGCGGCGATCTCGCCGATGACCGCGGGGATGTCCTGCGCGGTGATCCCATCCGGAACCTGGCGCACCGCAACGCTTCCCAGCCCGATCCGGTCGATCTCGAACCCGAGATCGATGAGCAGCGTGTCGTTTTCCTCAAGCGCCGTGATCTCCGGCTCGGAAAGACGCACATGCTCCGGCGCGAGCAGCAGCTGCGGCTGCGGAACGCGGCGCTCTTTCTTGAGCTTTTCAAATAAAATGCGCTCATGCGCGGCATGCTTATCGATCAGCACGACCTCGCCCTCGTATTCAACAATCAGATAAGTATCCAGCACCTCGCCGATCAGCCGAAACGCCTCCCGCTTCGGCTCGGACGCGCGCGGCGCGCTTTCCGGCGAATACAGGCTTAAATTCTCAAAATGCTCCGGCGCGGTCTGAACCAAAACCGGACGCGCGGGCGGGCGGTCCAGCGCGGCGGCGTCCTCCGCCTCCACCAAGATCCCCTGCCGGCGTGCGTTTTCCCATGCCGGCTGCGGCGCGACTCGGCTCACCGGCGCAGGCTCCTGTCGCGGCTTTGACGGAAGATCCGGCGCGATCTGCTCGTGCTCGGCTTCTTGCGCGCCCGTCAGGTCAAACGGCGCGTCGCCTCTCGGCTTTTCTTTAAAATACACCGGCGCACCCGTGCGCTTCGCGCGCTCCTCCGCGGGCTTCGCTTGCGGCAGAGCGACCTCGGCAAGCGCCGTGTCGGAAAGCAGCGCGTTTTTCACCGTGTGATACACCGCGCTGAACACCTCGCGCTCATTGGCGAATTTGATCTCCGTTTTCGTGGGATGCACGTTGACGTCCGTCAGCTCGACCGGGAGCGAAATTTCAAGCACGCAGCTTGGAAACCGCCCCTTCATGATCAGGTTGGCATACGCCTGCTCCACCGCCGCGGTCAGCATGCGCGACTTGACGCAGCGACCGTTGACAAAGAAATATTGCATGGCGCGGTTGCCGCGCGCGGCGATCGGTTTTGCAACAAAGCCCTCGGCGGAAACCACGCCGCTCTCGCCCTTCGCGCTGAGCATTGCGCCCGCGACCTCGCGCCCGAGCACGCTATACACGCAGGATTCCATGCGCGAATCGCCCGGCGTATGCAGCGCCGCCTTCCCCTCGCGCAGCAGCTGAAACGAAATATTCGGGTGCGAAAGCGCCGCCGAAACCACAACCGCTTCGACCGCCGCGCCCTCGCTCGCATCTTTTTTCAAAAACTTCATGCGCGCCGGGGTGTTATAAAACAGGTCGCGCACGATGATCGTCGTGCCCTTCGGGCAGCCCGCGTCTTCAATTTCAAGAACGGTGCCGCCCTCCTGACGCAGCACGGTGCCCAGCTCATCCTCCTGGCGGCGCGTGGTCAGCTCAAGCCGCGACACCGCAACGATCGCCGCAAGCGCCTCACCGCGGAAGCCAAGCGTTGCAATATGCGCAAGATCGTCTTCCTTGCGGATCTTGCTGGTTGAATGGCGCAGGATCGCGGTGGGCACATCCTCGCGCGCGATGCCGCAGCCATCATCCGTCACGCGCAGATACGCGATCCCGCCGGAGCGGAGCTCCACCGTGATCATCGTTGCGCCGGCATCGATCGCATTTTCAATTAACTCCTTCGCAACAGAGGCAGGCCGCTCGACCACCTCGCCCGCGGCGATCAGGTCCGCCACGTGCTGAGAAAGCACCTGAATGGTAGGCATTCACTAATCCTCCAGCTTCGTAATATCGCAAATAATTTCATGCAGCATGCGCTGCGCGTCAAGCGGGGTGAGCGAATTGATATCGATGCCGCGCATGCGCGCAAGAAGCCCTGCGATCTGCGGGTTCGTTTCATATTCCACGCGGGTCGCGCCGACTGTCGGCAGCGGATCGCTATGCTCCAGCACGTCAAGGATCTCCTTTGATCGATGAATGACCGATTCCGGAAGCCCCGCGAGCTTCGCCACCTCGATGCCGTAGCTCTCATCCGCGCTGCCGCGCACGATCTTGCGCAAAAACGTGATGTCAAAGCCCTGCTTCTTCACCGCGATGTTATAATTTTTCACGCCCGGGATCTGCCCCTCAAGCTCGGTCAGCTCATGATAATGCGTTGCAAACATGGTCTTTGCGCCGATGCGCTTCGGATCAGACGCATATTCGATCACGGCGCGCGCGATCGACATCCCGTCAAACGTGGAGGTGCCGCGGCCGATCTCGTCTAAGATCAGAAGGCTGCGCACCGTTGCGTTTTTAATAATATTCGCGACCTCGCTCATCTCGACCATGAATGTAGACTGCCCGGCGGCGAGATCATCTGACGCGCCGATGCGCGTGAATATTTTATCGACCACGCCGATATGCGCCGAATCCGCCGGAACAAACGCGCCCATCTGCGCCATCAGGCAAATCAGCGCGGTTTGCCGCATATATGTAGATTTTCCCGCCATGTTCGGACCTGTGATGATCGCCATGCGGTTCTCGCCGCAGTCAAGCAGCGTGTCATTCGGGACAAACTGCGTATCGGTCAGCATCCGCTCAACCACCGGGTGCCGCCCGCCGTGGATCTCGATCACATCGTTTTCATCCAGCGTGGGGCGCACGTAATGATACTGCGCCGCGCATTCCGCCAGCGCAACCAGAACGTCCAGCTTGCTGATCGCCTGCGCCGTGATGCGCATGCGCCCGCTTTCCAGCCCGATCTGCCGGCAGAGCTGCCGGAACAGCTCGCCCTCCAGCACGGTCAGGCGCTCCTGCGCGTTGAGCATCGTGCCTTCCATCTGCTTAAGCTCCGGCGTGATAAACCGCTCGCTGTTCGTCAGCGTCTGCTTTCTTGTATAATACTCCGGCACCTGCGGCGCGGCGCTCTTCGAAACCTCGATATAATAGCCGAATACGCGGTTATAGCCGACCTTCAGGCTGCGGATCCCGGTCTTCTCGCGCTCCTCCAGCTCGATTTTTGCGATGAAATTCTTGCCGCCGCTTAAAATATCGCGCAGCTCGTCCACCTCGCTGTGATAGCCCGGGCGGATCAAATTCCCCTCGCGCGTGTTGACCGGCGGCTCATCGACCAGCGCCTCGCGGATCAGCTTGCGCACATCGTCTAGCGGGTCAATCTGACCGTTGATCTTAAACAGCTCGGCGCAGGAAAACGGCGCGAGCAGCTCTTTCAGATCGGGCAGCACCTCGAGCGCCTTCTCCAGCGCCTTGAGGTCGCGCCCGTTCGCGATGCCGTATGACGTGCGCCCGCAAAGCCGCTCGATATCCAAAATGCTCTTCAGCGTATCCGAAAGCTCGCCGCGCAGCACCGTCGCATCACACAGCGCGGCGACCGCGTCCTGCCGCGCCATGATCTCCGGCACGTTGATGAGCGGATTATCGATCCAGCGGCGCAGAAGCCGCCCGCCCATCGCGGTGTGCGTTTTATCCAAAACCCAAAGCAGCGTGCCGCGCTTCTCCTTCTCGCGCAGCGTTTCGCACAGCTCAAGATTGCGGCGCGCCGCATTGTCGAGCTGCATGAACGCATCTTTGTTATAAAAGCTGATCGTCTGCATATGCGAAAGGTCGCGCTTCTGCGTCATGCGCAGGTAAGAGAACATCGCGCCGACCGCGCGGAACTGCCGCCCCTTATCCGGAAAGCCGAGCGATTTAAAGCGCGTGGTTTTAAACTGCTCCTCCAGCGCCTCCTTCGCCTGATATTCGTCAAACAGCTCAGACCGGCCGCAGGCAAGCATCGTATGCATGCGCGCGCCGATATAATCCACAATGCGCGGGTTCTCCTCCGCGGAGATGTTCATGATCACCTCGCGCGGGAGATATTTCCCGATCTCCGTCATGATCTGGATATCGATCTCGCCGCTTGTGATCTCAAGCGCGTCCACCTCGCCGGTCGTGATATCCGCGAAGCACATGCCGCAGCCGAGCGCGTCGATATAAATCGTGCAGATATAATTATTTTTCTCGTTTTGCAGCATAGAGCTTTCGACCACCGTGCCCGGCGTGATGATACGAATGACCTCGCGCGCGACAAGACCATCCTCATCCTTCGCGTTTTCATTCTGCTCGCAGATGGCAACTTTATAGCCCTTCTCGATCAGCCGCGCGATATACGCCTCGCTCGAATGATACGGCACGCCGCACATGGGCGCGCGCTCCTCCTGGCCGCAGTCGCGCCCGGTCAGCGTAAGCTCCAGCTCCTGTGAGGCGAGCTTCGCGTCTTCGAAAAACATTTCATAAAAATCGCCAAGCCGAAAGAATAAGATGCAATCCTGATATTCCTTCTTGATTTGAAAATATTGCTTCATCATCGGTGAAAAGGATCTGGTTCTCGCCACGGATTTTTCCCCCATTCTTGAAAATCGTTATAGAATATGGCCCTCCATCGACCATTTTGAGCAAATATCGATCTGCACATCGACCCACGAGCCGACAAGCGCCGCATCACCCTTCACGCGGACCGGGCGATTCCCATCCGTTCGCGCAAGCAGATTCAGCCCGTCGCCCCCTTCGTCCTGCTCGACCAAAACGCGCGCAGTCGTTCCGACCAGGGTCTTTGCGTGCTGCGCGGCGATCTCGCTCTGCGCATTGAGCAGGCGCTCAAACCGCTTCTGCTTTTCGGCGCGCGGCGTCGCGTCCTCAAGCTTCGCCGCCGGCGTGCCCGGACGCGGGGAATATAAAAACGTAAACAGCGCGTCAAATCCAACGCGCCGCACGAGCGCAAGCGTCTCTTCAAAATCCTCCTCCGTTTCGCCGGGGAAGCCGACGATCACGTCGCTCGTAAACGAAATATCCGGCATCAGCGCGCGCGCCGCGCGGGTAAGCGCAACATATTGCTCCTGCGTGTAGCCGCGGTTCATCGCCTTTAAGATCCGGTCGCTGCCCGACTGGAACGGAAGGTGGATATGATGCGCCACCTTTTCGCAGCGCGCCATCGTTTCAAACAGGCGCGGCGTTGCATCCTTCGGATGACTCGTCATGAAGCGGATCGTAAACTCGCCGGGCAGCGCGTTGATCTGCGCAAGCAGCGCGGCGAAATCGACCTCCTCATCCAGGTCGCGCCCATAGGAATTCACATTCTGCCCAAGCAGCGTGATATCCCGCGCGCCCTGCGCGATCAGGCCGGAGATCTCATCTAAAATCATCTGCGGCGCGCGGCTGCGCTCCCGCCCGCGGACGTAAGGCACAATGCAGTAAGAGCAGAAATTATTGCAGCCGTACATGATCGAGACCCATGCCTTGACCTGATTTTCGCGATAGACCGGCATGCCCTCAAAAATGCGCCCATCGGTATCCACCAGCTCAAACACGCGCTTCTTCGCGGTCATCACGCGGAGCAAAAGCTCCGGAAAGCGGTAGAGCGCATGCGTGCCGAACACGAGATCCACATGGTGGTAGCTGTTTTTGATTTTCTCGACCATATGCGCCTGCTGCGCCATACAGCCGCAAATCGCAATGATCTGCCCCGGGCGGCGGCGCTTGGTATGCACAAGCGCGCCCACATTGCCGAGCACGCGCATTTCCGCATGTTCGCGCACGGCGCAGGTGTTGATGACCACAACGTCTGCCTCGTCCTCGCGCTCGGTCATTGCATAGCCCATCTCAAGCAGCATGCCGCGCAGGATCTCGCTGTCCGCCTCGTTCTGCTGGCAGCCGTAGGTATCGACCAGCGCATGCAGCGGCCTGCCCGCGTTGCGCGCGCAAATCTCGCGCATATATTCCTTTTGACGCAGAATCTCCTCCTGCGAAACCAGCTTTTCTTCCTTCATTTACGCCTCTCCTGCCTGCGCCATCAGCGCCGCGCCCGTCGCGGTTGCATACTCAGAATATTCCGGAATTACGAATTTCACGCCGTAAAGCTGCGCCATCACGTCGAAAATATCATGAATTTGCGGCACATGCGTTAAATTCCCGGTCAGCACGATGTTTTTCGTGCCCTCCATGCGGCTGGCAAACACCGCGATTACGCCAATCGTCTGAAACACGAGGTTGATAATACCGAGCGCGAGATCGCCCCCGGTCGCCAAATCGCTGATTTTCCCGAAATTGGAAGCGGTCGTATGCAGCGGCAGCGTGCCGACCTGGGTATCGCTGATGTCCTCAATGCTCAGGTCCACATTGCGCAGATCGCCGCTTTTCGCGGTTTCGACCAGATCGTCGAAGCTGCGGACGTTTAAAATGCGGTTCGACAGACCAAGCAGCGTGCCGCCGCCGACCCCGGTCCCGCCGATATGGCGCGCGGAATCATGCGTTGCCGCGACAAACGCAGTTCCCGTTCCCATGCTGACCACGATCGCCTTATTCAGCCCGCTTAAAAACAGTCCGCCCGCGCCGATCGCGTTAAATTCTGCGATGCGCGTGGTCGCAACGCCAAACAGGTCCTCCGTCAGCGACGATGCGCCGACCCCCGTGACCATCACACGCGCTACATCTGAAATTTTCAGCCCGTTTTCACTTAAAAATTTGCCAAATGCGCCGAAAAGCGACGCTTTGGGGTCATTTGCCTTCACAATCAGCGGCGAAAAGATCGCGCCTGCGCGATAGCCAATGATTTTGGTCGTGCTGCCGCCGATATCGATTCCAATAATAATTTTCACGCGGATATTCCGTCCTCTCTCCGTCGCCCGGGATGGGCGAGCAATCCTGCGGCGCGCGCCGCGCTTACTATATAATTACAGATACTATATTTTATCTCTTTTTTCGCCAAATTGCAACCCTTTCTTCACTATTTTGCACGGCGCTTGTGATTTCATCCCACACCATGCCGCGGCTTTGCAAATTCTATTTTGCGCCGCCCGCGCAAACGGCAAAAAGGGCGCAGCCTCCCGAGAGACTCCGCCCCGCAAATGCACCTTGCGCTGATCGATTAAGCCCGTGGCTGCTCTGCGCCGAAACCGCCGCGCGGCGCGCAATTTCACTTCGCGCGCTGCTCTTTTATTCTTGCGCCGCAGCGTTTTCCGGCTTTTCGCAAAGCAGCTCCGCCACTTTATAAATATCGCCCGCGCCCATACTGAAGATCAAATCGCCCGGACGCGCCTCGGCACGGATCTGCTCCGCAATGTCCTCAAAGCGCGGAACATAGTGCGCGCCCGGCAGACGGTCGGCGATCAGGCGGCTGGTCACGCCCTCGATCGGCTGCTCACGCGCGGCATAGATATCCGCGAGATACACCTCGTCTGCAAGCGAGAGCGCCGCCGCAAAATCGCGGCAGAGCGCGCGGGTGCGCGTGTAGGTATGCGGCTGGAACGCGCAGATGATCCGCCCGGGGTTCCGCTCCCGCGCGGCGGAAAGCGTGGCGCGCACCTCGCTTGGATGATGCGCATAATCGTCATACACCATAGCGCCGCGGCATTCGCCCTTCCATTCAAACCGGCGCGCCGCACCGCCGAATTTGGAAAGCCCGGTCGCGATGCATTTGGGCGAAATATTCAGCTCCAGCGCGGCGGTCGCCGCGGCGAGCGCGTTATACACATTGTGCCGCCCGGTCACGCGCAGCGGGATCTCAACCAGCTCCTCGCCGTTGCGGCACAGGGTAAAGCGCATGCCGTCCGCGCTTGTTTGGATATTTTTCGCGGTCACGTTGCCGCGCTCGATCCCGAAGCCGACCACGCGCTGCGAAAGCCCTTCCGCCGCGCGGCAGGCGTTTTCGCTGTCCGCATTGACGACCACCGCGCCGTAAGACGGAACTTTCTCCGCAAACGCGCGGAACGACGCGATGATCTCATCGATGCCGGAAAAGAAATCCAGGTGGTCCTCCTCCACATTCAAAATCACCGCGATCGTCGGGCAAAAGCTTAAAAACGAATTGCAGTATTCGCACGCCTCTGCGATGAACAGATCGCCGGACGCGACGCGCAGATTCCCGCCGATGATCGGCAGATCCGCGCCGACCATGACCTGCGGATCGCGCCGCGCTTCCAGCGCGATATGCGTACACATCGAAGTCGTCGTCGTTTTTCCATGCGTGCCGGACACGCAGAGCACGTCTTTATATTCCAGCATCAGCGCGCCCCATGCCTCCGCGCGCTCGACTATCGGAATGCCAAGCTCGTTTGCACGCAAAAGCTCCGGATTATCGGCGTGGATCGCCGAGGTTTTGATCACGAGCGACGCGCCGTCCACATGCTCCGCCGCGTGCCCGATCGAAACCTTGATGCCCAGGCGGCGCAGACGCTCGATATGCTCGCCCTCGTTCATATCTGAGCCGCGCACCACAAAGCCGCGAAAATTCAGCACCTCCGCGAGCGCCGACATGGATATGCCGCCGATCCCGATCAGGTGAATGACCTTGCTGGTATCGATAAATAAAGAATCCGTCATGATGCCCCTCCATCTCCTTCAAGCTGTGGCCGCCATGTATGATTATGCCCATAACGGGACACGATATAGTCAGATAGTATATATTATATTATGTTTTTCGCGAGCTGTCTACTTTTTATTACGATAAGGGGAGAATTTTATGGAAATCACTGATGTGAAGATCCGGCGCATGACGCACGAATCGAAGATGCGGGCGATCGTATCCGTTACGTTTGACGATGCCCTCGTCGTGCATGACATCAAGGTGATCGCGGGCAACGAGAAGCTGTTTCTCGCCATGCCGGCGCGCCGCCGCGCAGACGGCGACTTCGCGGATATCGCGCATCCGACGTGCAGCGCGCTGCGCAATGAGCTGGAGGCGCGCGTGCTCGCGCGCTATCGCGAGGCGGAGGCGCAGGCTAACACTTGAATTTTTTGCGCATTCGTATTATCATGTATGTGACGACAGGAAAGGATGGATACGGATGCGCGTTTTAATTCTATCGATCACAGCGGGTCAGGGCCACCACGCCGCCGGCAAATCGCTCTCCGACGCATTGACGCGGCGCGGCGCCACCGTGATGACTATCGACGTATATAAAGAGATCAACCGCCTTCTTTACGACGGGGTCAATCAGGGCTACCTGCTCTCAACCAAATATATCCCCGCCGCCTACCGCCGCTTTTACACCATGTTTGAAAACAAGGAAAAAAGCGGGAAATATTCGATGACCGCCTTGGTCAACATGCTGCTTGGCAATAAGTTTGACCATTTTATCGAGGATTTTGCGCCCGATTTCATGATCTGCACGCATATTTTCTCGGCGCAGGTGGTCAATGAGCTCAAGCGGCGCGGGCGCTATACGGATATCCCAACGCTCGGCATCGTGACGGATTATACGATCCATCCGTTCTGGCAGGATGTGCCTTATATCGAATACATAGACCTCGCGAGCGACCTGCTTTATGCCAAGGCGATCTCCCGCGGGATCGACGCGGCGCGTCTGCGCTCGTTCGGCATCCCCGTGCAGGAAAAATTTGCGCAGAAGCAGCCGCAGGATGAGGCGCGCCGGGCGCTCGGCATCCCGCAGGACAAGCCGTGCGCGCTTGTGATGGCGGGCAGCATGGGCTATGGCAACATGTGCTCGATCGTGCAAAACATCGAAGCGCTCGGGCTGGACCTCACGATCCTTGCCGTGTGCGGCAACAATGAGCGGCAGCGCCGTAAGCTTCTCGAGCTGCCCGCGCGCGACGGGCGGTTTGTATATGGATATGTGAATAACGTGGATGTTATGATGGACGCGGCGGATTGCATCATCACAAAGCCCGGCGGTCTGACCGTGACGGAGGCGATGGCGAAAAAGCTGCCGATGATTTTGGTGCATCCGATCCCCGGTCAGGAGGAGCGCAACGTGGATTTCCTTTTAAACAACGGCATTGCGCTCGCGGTCAACCGCGCGTTCACGATCGAGGACGCGGTGTATTTCCTGTTCCGCTGCCCGGGGCGGATCCAATCGATCGCCGAGCGGCTGGACGTGGTCGCCCGTCCGCACGCTTCCGCCAGCATCGCGGATTTCATTATGCAGCGCGAAGAAAAACAGCCGAATTCCTGATTATTTTGCGCAAAAAGCTCTTGTTTCATCTGAAACAAGAGCTTTTTTATAATCCATGAACGGGCAAAAAGCCAATCGCACAAGCAGCCCGCGCATCAGCCGCGCCTTACCAAGGCCGACCTTGATAACATCATCGCCGGTATTACGAGCGCGGCTGAGAAGGTTTGCAAGTAATTTAAACTTACGTAAAATACCTGCGGCGCCATGCATCACAGGTATTTTATGCGCGGCGCTTCTATCCCGCAAAAGCTTGCCTCGCGCAGCGCAGCGAAAAACCAGCCGGAGCATCCCACCGCGCATGAGCGCCCCGCGGCATTTCCGAAATACACGCCGGGTCGCAAGCGGCGCGCTTACTCCTCCGCTATGTCGAACTCGATCGCAACCGAGACGTCATACGCCATAGCCACGCCGTCTTCCTCAAACGGAAGGCGCAGCGCATCGATCGTCTTTTTCAAAAACCAGGTATCGTCGTCGATCACAAACGTGCGGTTATAATACTCATAATCTCCGATATCTTCTACCTTTCCGTATGGCATCACAACGGTGTAGCAGCCATCCTCGTGCGTCATCTCACAAAACATGGCGAGCTTTTCGAGATACTCAAGACCGCCCGTCTGCGTGGGCGTTTCCGTATCGTCCTCCTCGCCGTCGTCCGGCTCGGAATACAGCCCGAGGTCTTTTAGCACATCGGTCACAAACTCTTTTTCCGCTTCCTCGTTTAAAATGCCTTGCAGCTTGCCGTTTAAGGAATACTCGATCCCCTCGTCCGTCGTCGCGAACTTTTCCACCTCTTTTGCGCCGCGCTTATACTCGGTCGTAACCGTGGCGGAAATGTCGATATCGTTCTCCCCCGCCTTGAGCTGATATTCGCCGAATTCGCGCATAAAATCCAGCACGGTCTCGTTTTTAACCGTGACCTTTTTCTTCAAATATTCCTTCGTATAGCCGAGCGACGAGCCGGAGCGCGAATATCGGGCGGACGAAAGCGCAAGCAGGATCTCGTTATACTCGTCAAAATCGCGGATATACACCGTGCGCGTGGGCGCGTCCCACAGGACGGTCATATCCATCGCATCCGCCACGAAGCGCAGCGGGATATATGTGCTGTTTTTATAAAGCACCGGCGCGGCGTTAAGCGTTTTCTCCGCGCCGTTCACCCGCCCCTTCAGGCTGCCGATCGAAAGGAACACCGTGCGCGCATCGTCCGCGCTTTTGAGCGTAACGCTCTTGTCCTGCTGGTTCCAGATAATATGCTGGTCGTCGTTCGGGATGCCAAGGCTCGCCGCAAGCGCGCGCAGCGGCAGGAAGGTACTTCCGTTGATGATCACCGGGACCTGCGGATAGGTTTTTTCCTCGCCCGCGATAATGACGCGCACGTCCGGCGCTTCCGTGATCACGTTGCTCGCCGCGCCCGCCGTGATGCATCCGGCGCAAAGCGAGAACATAAGCGCAAATACTATTGCCATAGACCCGAGACTGCGCATGCTTCGTTTCATTTTGTACCCTCCGTTTCATTTACTCAGTAACAGCATACCATATTTTTTCGCGCCGCGCAAGCTTTTTCGAATAAATGATCGCCTTAAAATTTTATGATGACTTTTTGATTTATTTTTGCTATACTGTAAGCAAAAGGAGGCGAATGGTATGACGATGAACGAGCGCGTAAACGGCGTGATCGCGGCGCTGCGTGCGCTTTATCCGGACGCGGTATGCTCGCTGCGGTATCAGCACGCGTATCAGCTGCTGTTCTCCACGCGTCTTGCCGCGCAGTGTACTGACGCGCGCGTAAACATCGTTGCGGAGGAGCTGTATACCCGCTTTCCCACGCTTGAGGCGTTCGCCGAATGCGATATTCGCGATCTGGAAGAGGTCGTGCGTCCGTGCGGGCTGTTTCACACCAAGGCGCGCGATTTAAAGGCGTGCGCGCAGGCGCTGCTTGATCGGTTTCACGGTGAAGTGCCCGACACGATGGACGATCTGCTCACCCTGCCCGGCATCGGGCGCAAGACCGCAAATTTGATCCTTGGCGACGTATTCGGAAAACCCGCCGTCGTGACGGATACGCACTGCATTCGCCTGTCAAACCGCATCGGCTTTGTGAATTCCAAAGACCCGCGCAAGGTTGAGCAGGCGCTCTCCAAGCTCATCCCCGCGCAGGAGCAATGCCTGCTGTGCCACCGCTTTGTACACCATGGGCGCGCGGTCTGCACGGCGCGGCGGCCGCAATGCGAGCGCTGCACGCTTGCTCCGTACTGCGCATCCGCCGGGAAGGTGGCGCCATGACGAATATTTACACAAGCGAGGCGAATTTCAGCAAGGACCCGTTTCCGTTTATGACATTCACGGCGCACGCCGGCGAGCGGCAGACCCTGCATTCGCACGATTATGTACAGATGTGGTATGTCCGGCGCGGCGAATACCGGCAGCATCTCAACGGCGCGGATTTCACGCTGACGCGCGGCAATTTGTTTATCATTCCGCCTTATATGGCGCATTCGATCGACACGACGATCTGCAAGGATGTGGAGCTGATCGCCTGCGAATTCAGCAGCGATTTCATGCGCATCGCGGCGCAGGAGGACACGGAGAGTCTGTTTGACATCGTGTATCTCGAGCCGGTTTTGATCCATTGCAAAACGCTTGAGCCGTCGCTGTATTTCAGCGGCGCGTCGGCGCAGGAGATCGAGGCGCTTTTGACCGAGCTTCTGCGCGAATATAGCGAGCGCGACCGGTTTTATTCCACGATGATCCGCGCAAACGTGCTGCGCCTGCTCGCGCTGATCGCGCGGCAATATGGCGAGCAGCGCGATTTCACGCGTGCCGAGACCTTTGCGCGTTATCGCGCCGCGGTCAACCGCGCCCTGCAATATATCGACGCGAATTTTTCTGAAAAAATTTATCTAGAGGACGTGTGCCGCATTGCGCTGATGTCGCCCAGCGCGTTTTCCTCGATTTTTAAAAGCATCACAGGCAGCACATTTACCGAGTATCTGCTCTATCGCCGCATTTCCAAGGCGCGCGAGCTGCTGACCGAAACGGCGCGCCCGGTCACGGAGATCTGCCATGAATGCGGCTTTAACGACCCCGCGTATTTCCACCGGGTGTTTAAAAAAATTACCGGCGTCTCCCCCGGGCAGCACCGCAAAAGCGAGGCATAAATTACATAAAAAAGAGACCGCCGAAGCGGTCTCTTTTCTTTTATTCCACGTCAAATTCATACACGGTTTTATGCAGATACCGCTCGCCCGCGCGCAGGATCGGCTGCTTCAGCTGCGGAAAGCGCAGTGCGTTCGGGCAGAAATTGCTTTCCAGGCAAAAGCCCTCGCGCTTGCGATACGCCCGCCCGCATTTGCCCACGGTCGGCGCGCCCTCAAGCGCGTTGCCGCTATAAAACAGGATGCCCGGCATGTCGGTATACACGCGCATCACGCGCCCGCTTTCCGGATCACAGGCGCGCGCGGCAAGCATCATATCCGCGCCGTTTTGCAGAAAATAATTGTGGTCATAGCCGCCCGCGATCGCAAGCTGCGCATCGTCGCGCGCGATGTCCTCGCCGATGCGCTTCGCCGCGCGGAAATCCATCACGCCGTCGACCGGCGCGGTCTCCCCCGTGACCATTCCGTTCGCGCCGAGCGGATAGTAATAATCAGAAAAAATTTGCAGCTCATGGTTCTCGATCGTGCCGACGCCCTGCCCGCTTAAATTAAAATACGCATGATTGGTCAGGTTGACCGGCGTGTCCGCGTCGCTGACCGCGCTGTGTTCGATATGAAGCCGGTTTTTCCGGTCGAAGCGATACGTCACCGTTACGGTCAAATTGCCGGGAAACCCGTCCTCGCCGTCGGGCGAAACCGTGGTCATACGCACCGTATCATCCGCTGTGATCTCCGCCGAAAACAGCTTCGTATCCAGCCCAAACTCACCGCCATGCAGAAAATGCCCGCCGTCCATGTTCGGCTTTAATTGATATTCGCGCCCATTGAGCGTGAAGCGCGCGTCCTCGATCCGGTTCGCCACGCGCCCGACCGTCGCGCCGTGATACGCGCCCTTTGAGGTGTATGGCTCCGCCGCGCCATAGCCGAGCACCACGTCGCCCAGCTTGCCCGCGCGGTCCGGAACCGCAATGGATACAATCGATGCGCCTACGTTCGTCACCGCAACGCCCGCGCCGCTTTCATTTATCATGATGAAAAGCGCCGCTTCGCGCCCGTCTTTTAATCGACCAAAGCTCTTTGTCTCCATAAAAAATCCCTCCCATTTTTTCGGCTGCTTTTATTTTAGCGCATTTTTCTTGCGTATGCAAGCACTTCGCGGTATACTAAATGGGATAAGGAAGTGTTAGTATGCGCAGTTTAACCAAAGAATATACCGTCGGCGCGGGCGAAACGGATTGCTTTCATTTTTGCCGCCCGTCCGCGCTTCTTAATTTCATGCAGGACACCGCAACGCAGCATGCGGGGCTGATCGGCATGTCGCGCGATGCGATGATCGGGCAATTCGGCGCGATCTGGGTGCTTGCGCGCTGCTGGGTGGAGCTGTTCCGCCCGCTGCGCGAGGAGGATACGCTCTCGGTCGAGACGTGGCATCGCGGGCTGCGCGGCGTAACGTGGTATCGCGATTTCGCGCTTTGCGCAAACGGCGAGGCGATCGGCCGCGCGACAAATGCCTGGGTCATGGCAGACGCGGTAACGCATCGCGCGAAAAAACCCACCGGCATGCAGGAGATCGACGAGCGCTCCGCCGCGCCCGAGCGCTCGCTCGGCGTTACGCTGCAAAAGCTCCCCTGCCCGGATGATCTGATCCCGCGCATCACACGGACGATCCGCTACAGCGATCTCGATGTGAACTGCCATTTAAACAACGCAAAATACGCCGACCTGATCTGCGACGCGCTCGCTCTGGAATCCGGCGCGCCCTGCGATTTTCACACGCTGCAGATCAACTACACCGGCGAATGCATGGCGGGCGAAACAATTCTGCTCTCCGGCGACGCGGCGCGCACCTTTGTCGCCGGGCACGACGCAAACGGCGGCGAGCGATTCACCGCGCGCTTTGCCCTGCGCACGCATGAGGGCTAAGACATGAAACGCATTTTCGCATTTTGCAAGCGCGAAGCGGTTCTTGTGATCGCGGCGGCCGCGGCGTGCGTGAGCATGTGCTTCGTCCCGCCGGACGCGGCGTATCTCGGCTATCTCGATTTTCATGTTTTGATCCTGCTGTTCTGCCTGATGGCTGTGGTTGCGGGCATTTCCGCCTGCGGCGTGCTCGATGCGCTTGCGGCGCGGCTGTGCGCGCGGGCGGGCAGCGTGCGCCGGCTGATTTATGTGCTCGTGCTGCTGCCGTTCTTCTCCTCCATGCTCATCACAAACGACGTGGCGCTTATCACGTTTGTTCCGCTCGCGCTGCTTGTGCTGCGTGCAGCCGGGCGCGAGGCGCTTATGATCCACACGGTCGTTCTGCAAACGATTGCGGCAAATCTCGGCAGTATGGCGACCCCGGTCGGGAATCCGCAAAATTTGTTTTTATACAGCCGCTTTTCGCTTGCGCCGGGCGCGTTTTTCAGCACAGTGCTGCCGTTTGCGCTCGTTTCGCTGCTGCTTCTGCTCGGCGCGGTGCGTCTGCTGCCCGGCGGAAAGGCGCGCGTGGCGCTTCCGGCGCGGATGCCTGTGCAGGCGGGCGCGCGGCTTTGGGTCATGCTTGCGCTGTTTGCGCTGTGCCTGCTCGCGGTGTTTCGGCTGTGCAGCGACTGGCTGCTGCTTGCCGCCGTCCTTGCGGCGCTTTTGATCTGTGACCGCGCGCTGTTTTCAAAAATCGATTATGCGCTGCTCGCCACGTTTGTGTTCTTCTTCCTCTTCGCGGGGAATATCGCGCGGATCGCGCCGCTGCGCGCGCTGCTCGCCGGATGGATGCAGGCGTCGCCCGCGGTTTGCACGCTGCTCGCCTGTCAGGGCGTCAGCAACGTCCCCGCCGCCATCCTGCTCTCCGGCTTTACGGACGATTGGCGCGCGCTGCTTGTCTATACCAATTTAGGCGGACTGGGCACGCTGATCGCCTCGCTCGCAAGCCTGATCTCGTTTAAACTGTATCTGCGCACGCCGCATGCCGCGCCGCTGCGCTATGTGCTTTTATTTACCGCATGGAATCTGGCGTTTTTACTCATCCTGCTCTGCGTATAAATTCGCCCGCGGCGGGCATACTGTTGCGGGTGATAAAAATGCGAAAAGCGAAGGAATATTCCCTGGTATACGCGTTCGGCGCGGTCGGCTACAGCGCGATCGAGCTGCTGTGGCGCGGCTGGACGCACTGGAGCATGACGCTGACGGGCGGCGCGTGCTTCCTCGGCTTTCATCTGCTGAACGGGCGCTTCTCCGACGAGGCGCTTTGCTTCCGCTGCCTGCGCGGCTGCTGGCTGATCACGGCGATCGAATTTTGCGTCGGCTGCGTGGTCAATCTCTGGCTGCACCTGCAGGTTTGGGATTATTCAAAGCTGCGCGGGAATCTGTTCGGGCAGGTCTGCCCGCTTTATACCGTGCTGTGGTTCTTTCTGTGCATCCCGATGAGCTATGTGAGCCGCGGTCTGCGCAAACTCACGCGCTGAGCGCGATACATATTTTTCCCCGTGCGCGCATAGATAATACGGGAGTGATGCGCTATGAACGGAACCCGGATCACCGACCTCAGCTGCAAAGAGGTCATCAATATTTGCAACGGAACGCGCTTCGGCTATGTGTGCGATATCGAGATCGACTGCGCCTGCGGTCAGGTCGTCGCGATCATCGTGCCCGGACCGTGCCGCTGGAAATTCTGGCAGCGGCAGGATTATATTATCCCATGGAACGCCATCCGCCGCATCGGCGACGATATTATTCTCGTCGATTATGAGCTGAAAATCTGCCCGCGGCGCGAAAAGCGCTCGTGGTTTTGCTGAGCGCAGAGATATGGCGGCGCGGCGCGCTGTCATATCTTTTCTTTTTTCGGGCATTTTGTCATAAAACCCTGCATTTTACTTGACATTCCGGCACGAAACGTGTATTATATTTTTTATACATATATGGACTTACGAAAGGTGCGTGATGGGTTTTATGATGCCTGAAAACAAGTTTGTCGGCGAAGGGCTCACGTTTGATGATGTGCTCCTCGTCCCCGCAAAAAGCAACGTCCTCCCCAGCGAGATCGATGTGACGACGCATTTAACAAAGAAAATTCATTTAAATGTCCCGATCATGAGCGCCGCGATGGATACCGTTACGGAATCGCGCATGGCGATCGCGGTCGCGCGTGAGGGCGGCATCGGCGTGATTCATAAGAATATGACGATCGAAGACCAGGCAAGCGAGGTCGATCTGGTCAAGCGCTCGGAAAACGGCGTCATCACCAACCCGTTTTATTTAAGTCCGTCGCACACGCTCGCCGATGCAGACGAGTTGATGGGCAAATATCGCATTTCCGGCGTTCCGATTTGCGAAAACAGCAAGCTCGTTGGCATCATTACCAATCGCGACATGAAGTTTGAAACAGACTATAGCCGCAAAATTTCCGAGGTCATGACCTGCGAGCATCTGGTCACCGCGCCGGTCGGCACCACGCTTTCCGAGGCGAGCGAGATCCTGCGCCGCCATAAGATCGAGAAGCTGCCGCTCGTGGATGAGCATTTCGCGCTCAAGGGCCTCATCACGATCAAGGACATCGAAAAATGCGTAATGTATCCGAACTCCGCGCGCGATGAAAAAGGCCGTTTGATGGTCGCCGCCGCGATCGGCGACACGCCGGACGTGCTGGAGCGTGCGTCTGCCCTGCTCGCCGCGGGCGCGGACGTGCTGGTTTTAGATTCTGCGCATGGGCATCATATCAACATCGCAAACGCGGTTTCGAAAGTGAAAGACCGCTTCCCCGAGGCGCAGCTGATCGCCGGAAATATCGCGACCGCTGCCGCCGCGCGCGACTTGATCGCCGCCGGGGCGGACGCGCTGAAGGTCGGCATGGGTCCGGGCGCGATCTGCACCACGCGCGTCGTTGCCGGTATCGGTGTTCCGCAGATCACGGCGATTTTAAACGCTGCTGAGGTCGCGCATGCATCCGGCATCCCGATCATTGCAGACGGCGGAATTAAATATTCCGGCGATATCACAAAGGCGATCACCGCCGGCGCAGACGTTGTAATGCTCGGCTCGCTGCTCGCCGGATGTGATGAAGCGCCGGGCGAATTTGAGATGTTCCAGGGTCGCCGTTTCAAGGTCTATCGTGGCATGGGCTCGCTTGGCGCGATGAATCGCGGCGGGCGTGATCGGTATTTCCAGCAGAACGCGCGCAAGCTCGTTCCGGAAGGCGTGGAAGGTCGCGTGCCGTATAAAGGCTCCGCCTCGGATATGATCTTCCAGCTGATCGGCGGTCTGCGCTCCGGCATGGGCTACTGCGGCGCGAAGGATCTGAAAACGCTGCAAAATGAGGCACAGTTCATCCGCATCACGGGCGCCGGCTTGAAGGAAAGCCATCCGCACGATATTTATATTACGAAGGAAGCGCCGAACTATTCGATGAATCCGTAATCACGCAGAAGAGCTGCGGCGCAATGCCCGCGGCTCTTTGCTTATTTCCCGGCGCGGCTGCGCTTGAGTTTCTTTTTTAAAGGAGTGTTTACCATGAAAATTTCGTTCTCCACTCTGGGTTGCCCGAACTGGACCTGGAATGAAATGATCGCCGCGGCGGTCGATCTCGGCTACGATGGGATCGAGCTGCGCGGCGTGGGCGCGGATCTTTTTATTCCGCAGGCGAAGATCTTCCTGCCGGAAAATCTGCCCGCAACGCGCGCCTCGCTTGAGAAAAACGGGCTTTCGATCCCGACGATTGCGACCGAATGCCTGCTGATGAAGGACGATGCGGCGCAGCGCGAGAAGCTGCGCTCTTATCTCGATCTTGCCGCCGCGCTGGGCGCAAGCTATATCCGCGTGCTGGGCGACACGAATCCCTGGCCGGACGATTCGGTCAATGAGGAGCTGGTGTTTCAGAACCTTTGCGCCGCGCTCCCCTACGCGGAGGAAAAGAAGGTCACGATGCTCATCGAGAGCAACGGCATCTTTGCAGACAGCCGCGTGCTGCGCGCCATGATCGAGCGCATCGGCTCGCCCTATGTCGCCGCGCTTTGGGATATCAACCACCCGGTGCGCTATTTCGCGGAGGATCCGGCGGATACCTGGGAAAATATCGGCGCATATGTCCGCCATGTGCATGTGAAGGACAGTGTGATGACCGGCGGCACGATGCATTATAAAATGCTCGGCTATGGCGACCTGCCGATCCAGCAGGCGATCTCGATTTTAAAAGCCAACGGGTATGACGGCTTCCTCTCGCTGGAATGGACCAAGCGCTGGAACGCGGAGCTGGAGGATGCGGGCATTGTGTTCTCGCATTTTGCCTATGCGGTGCGCAAAATGATCAAAAAAGCATAAATTCAGGCGATCTAAAAAGTGGCGCGGAATTCACCGCGCCGCTTTTTCTTTGCGCAAAAAGGCGCAGGCAGGCGTGATAAGCATAGCCCCCCGCCGGCGCGTTTGGCGATCATCGTCAGAGCGGTAGCCTGACCAGCCGCATCGAATGACATCATCGCATCACGCGCACACCCATAGGCGGGGAAAGCTTGATCGTCGCTGCCCCTTCTCATTTCAGCGCCGCCTCTCAGGCATTTTGCTTTCCTTCAAAAGCCAAAGCTAGCCAAAGTTTTCCCGCGCCAAAAGGCGCAAAAAGGCTGACATCGCAATTTTTGCGATGTCAGCCTGATGCTTATCTTCTTCATGAGCCGCAACCCGACCGCGTCGACCTGCGCTCCGCCCCGATCATACAAAAGCAATCGAGCGCGCGGCGTCCGCCTGATGCTTCGCCCCTTTCGCCGCCCGTCAAGCCGGAGCGACAACGCCCGCGCCCTTGGGATATGCAGCTATTTCGACCGCGCGCCGCGCCGTCCGCTCGGGCGCTTTGGCTCTTCCAGCTCCGTGCCCTGCTGCTGCCCCAGCTCCATAATGATCGGCAGGATCATCGGACGCCGCTTCGTCTTTTGGAACAGGAATTCAGACAGCTTGCTCTTGAGCGTGGTTTTGATCGTCGCCCAATCGGTGCGCCGTCCGCTCGTGCAATGCTCCACAATTTGGATGGCAAGCTTGCGCAGCTCCTCCATCATATCCTCCGCCTCGCGGACGTAGATGAACCCGCGCGAGACGATATCCGGCCCCGCGACCACGCGCCCGGTCTTATCATCCAGCGTGAGGACCACGGTGATCAGCCCGTCCTCCGCGAGATGCTTCCGGTCGCGCAGGACCACGCTGCCCACGTCGCCCACGCCGAGTCCATCGACCATGACGCGACCGCTCGGCACAGTTCCCGCGAGCTTTGCGCCCTTCTCGGTAATTTCAAACACGCGCCCCACGTCGCTGATAAACACGTTTTTCGGCGCAACGCCCATCTGCTTTGCCAGCTCCGCATGTGCGCGCATATGCCGATATTCACCGTGGATCGGAACAAAATATTTCGGCTGCGTCAGCGCAAGCATGAGCTTTAATTCCTCGCGGCAGGCATGCCCGGAAACATGCACCTCCGCAAGCTTTTCATAAATAACCTCCGCGCCCTTGCGGAACAGCTCATTGATGACCGTGCCGATGCCCTTCTCGTTGCCCGGGATCGACGACGCGGAAATAATGACCCGGTCGCCCGGCATGATCTCAATTTTCTTATGCCCGTTAAACGCGATGCGATACAGCGCGCTCATCGTCTCGCCCTGGCTTCCGGTCGTGATGATACAAACCTTATGCTTCGGGTGCCGGTTGAGCGTGTTGATATCGATCAGCACGTTATCCGGGATATCAAGATAGCCCAGATTCTGCGCAACGCCCATGATATTTTCCATGCTGCGCCCGGAGATCGCGACCTTGCGCCCGTATTTCGCGGCGGAATTGATGATCTGCTGCACGCGATGCACGTTTGAGGCAAACGTCGTGACGATAATGCGCGAGCGGCAGTCTTTAAACAGCGAATCAAACGTCATTCCCACCTTGCGCTCGCTGAGCGTATAGCCCGGATGCTCCACGTTGGTCGACTCGCCAAACAGCGCCAGCACGCCGGCATTGCCCAGCGCGCCGAGCCGCGCGATGTCCATCATCTTGCCCTGGATCGGCGTGGTGTCAAGCTTGTAGTCGCCGGTATGGATCACGGTCCCGAGCGGGGTCGTGATCGCGAGGGCGACCGCATCCGCGATCGAATGATTCACATGAATAAACTCCACGCGGAAGTTGCCCAGACGCACGGTATCGCCCGCCGCAACGATCTTGATCTTGGTTTTGGAGAGCAGATTATGCTCTTCCAATTTGTTGGAAACGATGCCCGCGGTCAGCTTCGTGGCATAAACCGGAACGTTCACCTCGCGCAGGACATACGGCAGCGAGCCGATATGATCCTCATGCCCGTGCGTTAAAATAATGCCGCGCACGCGCTTTTTATTCTTAATTAAATAAGAGATATCCGGAATGACCAGGTCAACGCCCAGCATCTCATCATCCGGAAACGCAAGGCCAGCATCAACCACAATGAGCTCGCCGCCATATTCATAGACATACATGTTTTTTCCGATCTCGTTGAGACCGCCGAGGGCGATCATTTTTAATTTTTGTGCCATATTAGAAATCACTTCTCCAATTCTGTTTTAAAAATTCTTGCATATGTATCCCCGCATTTGGCAACACGAAATTAAAGGTATCCGCCAAACGGCGATACCATAACGCGCAGGGATCCTGATTTTTTTAAAAATCCGATGCAATAATGTGCCATACTGCGCGCGAAACGCTGCGGTGCTGCACCATAATGGTCCGATTCGGCAGGGCCGCCTGGCCGCGGCGCATAAGAACGCACATTATATAATTATTTATAGTATAGCATAAAATTCCCAGTTTGTATAGAAAAATTTTTATGCCGCGCGCCGCCGTGTTTTAGTATTTGCGAAATTGCACAAAATCATTCAGAAATGCGCGCATTTTTTTGGGTTGACAAATATCGCGCTTTGGGCTATAATAGCAATAATTTCATAACGAAAAGGCAAAGAATAAAAGCAGATTTTGCGGGCACGCGAAGAGAGCCGCTGGCTGGTGTAAAGCGGCGGGGCGCGCAGGGTCTTACTCCTTTATTCGCCCCGTGCTTGAACCTGTGAGCGATTTCATTCAGTAGAGTGCGGCGTCCTGCGGCAGCGTTAATGCCGGAGGTTGCAGCGGTTGTTAGACGCAGCTGTAATCCTCGTGAGCACGGTATGGGTGACCATGCTGTGGAATCAAGGGTGGTAACACGAAAGAATTCGTCCCTTGAAGCAAGGCTTCTTGCTTCAAGGGGCTTTTGTTTTGTCAGGAGGTAATTTGCATGGTAAATTTCATTAACAGAACGATCGGCGGCTGGCTGGACGATATGGCAAAGCAGCATCCGGATCATGAGGCGCTCGTTTATGTCGACCGCGGGCTGCGCCTCACCTATCACGAGTTTAATGAGGTCTGCCGCCGCGCGGCGAAGGGCCTGCATCAGCTCGGCGTGAAAAAGGGCGACCATGTCGCCATCTGGGCGACGAATTATCCCGAGTGGCTGATCACGCTGTTTGCCACGGCGAAGCTCGGCGCGGTGCTCGTCACGGTGAACACCAATTACCGCACGTTTGAGCTTGAGTATCTGCTCCGCCAGTCGGATTCTATGACGATGGTGTTTATCGACGGGATCAAAACCGCCAATTATGTGGAAATTTTAAACGATCTGCTGCCGGAGCTTGCGGAGAGCGAGCCGGGCAAGCTCGATACCGATAAGCTCCCCTACCTGAAAAATCTGATCTATGTTCCCAACCCGCGCGACCCGAAGCCCGCGCCCGCCGGCACGTTCTCCTGGGATCAGCTGATGGCGCTGGGCGACGATGTGCCCGATTCTGTATTAAACGAGATCGAAGCGGGACTTGACCCGCACGATGTGGTGAATATGCAGTACACCTCGGGGACGACCGGCTTCCCCAAGGGCGTTATGCTGACGCATTATAACATCATCAACAACGGCTTCTTTATCGGCGAGAACATGCGCTTTACGAAGGACGACCGGCTGTGTATCCCGGTTCCGTTTTTCCATTGCTTCGGGCTGGTGCTTGCGGTCATGGCATGTCTGACGCATGCGAGCACGATGGTCCCGGTTGAGGTCTATTCGCCCACGAAGGTCATGCAGACGATCCAGGCGGAGCGCTGCACCGCCGTGCACGGCGTGCCGACCATGTATATCTTCATGCTCGAGCATCCGGATTTTGATCAATATGACTTCTCCTCGCTGCGCACCGGGATCATGTCCGGCTCGCCCTGCCCGATCGCGACCATGCGCCAGGTCATCGAGAAGATGAACATGCGCGAGATCACGATCCCCTACGGGCAGACCGAGGCGTCGCCCGTGACCACAATGACGAATACCGACGATCCGCTTGAGCGGCGCGTAACGACCGTTGGGCGCGCAATGCCGGCGATCGAATGTAAGCTGGTCGACCCGGACACCGGCGAGGAAGTTGGCCCGAACGTGCAGGGCGAATTCTGCTGCCGCGGCTATAACGTGATGCGCGGCTATTATAAGATGGAAGAAGCCACGCGCGCCGCGATCGACGAGGATGGCTGGCTGCATTCCGGCGACCTCGCCATGCGCGACGAGGAGGGCTATTATCGCATCACCGGCCGCATCAAAGACATGATCATTCGCGGCGGCGAGAATATTTACCCGCGCGAGATCGAGGAGCTGATCTACACGCATCCGGCGGTGCAGGACGTGCAGGTGATCGGCGTTCCGTCTAAGAAATTCGGCGAGGAGGTCATGGCGTGCATCATTTTAAAGGACGGCGCGGAGACCACGGTCGATGAGATGCACGACTTTATCGCGAAGAACATTTCGCGCCATAAAGTTCCGAGTTATATTAAATTTGTCGATTCCTTCCCGATGACCGCGTCCGGCAAGATCCAGAAATTTAAAATGCGCGAGCAGGCGATCGCCGAGCTGGGACTTGGCGAGGACGCCGGGATCGAAACCGCATAAAATAAAAACGCAGCGCGTCGCTTTCAAAGCGGCGCGCTTTTTTGCGCAATTTTGGCGGGTTTGCGCACCTTTAGTGGGTTTCATGCGCAAATTCGGCGGGTTTTTGCTTGCACACTTTTTGGCGGGGCATGTGCAAATCCATTCGGCTATTTTGCGCCTACCGGTATGACGCGTCGTGCAGGTGACCTGCACATAGTTTCCGCATCGGTCTGCACTTCGGCGGCGCGGCATGCCTCCCCTGTTTTCTCGCGCACTTCGGCGGCGCCGGCGCGGCTAACCTTGCCTTCCCTCGCATTCCGTTTTCGTCGGGCGCGCCCTTGCAGACCGCAAGGCAGCGCATTGCACACTCGGGACGGGGTTGTGTCCCGCCCCGTGATTTCCGCATGCCCCGCACATGTCTCCCCGCCCTCACCGCGCCGCTTGGCCATGCGCAAAAGCGCTGATTTTCTGCGGCGTTTCCTCCCCTGCGAAAAATAAAAAAATTTTTTCAGAATATGCTTGACAATTTCGTTCTATCGGAATAGAATACAAATAGAGATTCTACTTCGGTAGAATGCGCATAAGGATGGTGAGGATACATGGAGATCCATTTGTTTGACTCTGAGCTTAAGGTGATGGAGCTGCTCTGGCAGGAAGGCGAGCTTGCGGCGAAGGATATCGCCGCCGCCCTGCGTGACTCCACGGGCTGGAGCAAAACCACAACCTATACCGTGATCAAAAAATGCATCGACAAGGGCGCCGTGATCCGCACAGACCCCGGCTTCCGCTGTCGTGCCGCGCTGACGCGCGCGGCGGTGCAGGAGAGCGAGACCGCTGAGTTCATCGATAAGTTTTACGATGGCGCGGCGGATCAACTGGTCGCCTGTCTGCTCTCGCGCAAGGCGTTGTCGTCTGATGAAATTGATCGGCTGCGCAAGCTGGTCGCCGCGTTGGATTGAAGGAGGTGCTAAACGATGGATCTGCTTTCCATGAGTAAAATGGGCGCAGTGCTGATCGTTGTGATCGTCCTGCTGCGCCTGCTCTTTAAAAACCACTTGCCGCGCCGGGTATTTCTTGTGTTATGGCTGATCGCGGCGCTGCGGCTGCTGCTTCCGTTTTCCGTTTCGTCTCCGGTCAGCGTGTATAACCTGACCCCCGGGATCGCAACGGAGATCACGCAGGCGGCGGAGACCGCGCAGCCCGCGCTTCTACCGCCCGCAACGCGCAGCGAAAGCGCCCCTGTTTCCTCCGCGCCGACGCAATTTCCGTTCACGCTGGTCTGGGTATCGGGCGCGATCCTCACGTTTGTGTTTTTCGGCGTGATGCATCTGCTCTCGCGGCACGAATATCGCACCGCGCTTCCGGCAGAGCTGCCCGCGCTTTCCGCATGGCGCGCCGGGCATCCGTTGCGCCGCAAGCTTTCTATCCGCGTGAGCGACCGTATTTCCGCGCCGCTTACCTATGGCGCGCTGCGCCCGGTGATCCTGCTGCCCAAATCGATTTTGCGCGAGGGCAGCCCGCAGCTCCCCTTCGTGCTGGAGCATGAATATATCCATATCCGGCGGCTGGATGTGCTTTGGAAGCTCTTGCTTGTGGTCGCGCTGTGCATTCACTGGTTCAACCCCGCCGTGTGGCTGATGTTCTACCTCGCAAATCGCGATCTTGAGGTCTCCTGCGATGAGGCGGTGATCCGGCGGCTCGGCGTGACGAACCGTCATGATTACGCCATGGCGCTGCTCGCGCTGGAGGATGTGCGCAGCCGCTATACCCCGCTTTGTAATCATTTTAGTAATTCTGCGATGAGAGAAAGGATTGGATCGATTATGAAATGTAAAAAAATCAAAATTTCCGCAACGATTCTGGCGCTGCTGCTCGTGATCGGCGTGGGCGCGGCGTTCGCCACCTCCGCGGTGCGCACAAACGACGTTTCCATTATCGACCGTCTCAGCATGTCGCACACCTGGGCAAACGCGCTGAAAACCCGCGACGGAAAGCCGCGCTTTGATATGATGACGCCTGAGATGCAGGCCGCGTTCCAGAAAGAAAAGGCAGAGATCGGCGCGGAGGGCACATATGGAATCGGCGTTTCCAGCCCGTGGGTCGTGGATTATAAAATCGCCATCGGCGATGAGAATGACGTCTGGATCACTTACCGCACAACGACTTCCGCAAATGACTATTACATTCTGCAGGAGCGCATCACCTTTGTGAAGCAGGATGGGGTTGTTCGCGTGTCCTCCTCGCAGATCACGGTGGAATATTTAGACGAGGCGCTGTTCTATCAGGCGGAGGACATCCAAAAAGAGATCGATAACGGCAACGACGTTTGGCGCCTCGAGCCGGAGACGGTCGCCGCACGGTTCATGCAGAAAAAATTCGGCGATAAAAACGCGCGCCTGATCAAGGGCTGGGACGCGGCGAGCCACTCGCTCACCTATCTGCGGTCTGACGGCGTGCAGGTCGTCCTCACGCTCTATCATCCGTACAACGCATCGGAGCGCCCGTTCTGGGCGATCAAGTCGTTCCGCATTGGCGATACGACGACCGATTTGACAATGACCTCGCTTGAACCGTAATTTTCTGATCTCCTTCCTGTTTTCCGGGCGCATTCGGCAGGCGTTTCTATCCCCGCTTACCGGATGCGCCCACTTCTTCCTCTCATTTGCGCCGCCGAAAGCTGTGCGCGGCGCTATATACCGGGCGACCCCTCTCTGTGTTGGGATCGCCTGATTTTTTGCGCAAAAAAGCTCTTGTTTTAGATAAAACAAGAGCTTTTTTATAATCCATGAATGGCTAAAAAGCCAATCGCGCAAGCAGCCCGCGCGGCGCTTGTGTCTGGATTGCAATCAAAAAACGGCGGGGAAATTCCCCGCCGCTTTTCTTATTTCACCGGAACGATCCAGCCGTATTTATCTTCAATTTTGCCCCACTGTATGCCGGTTAACGTGTCATACAGCTTCTGCGTGAGCGGACCGATCTTGAAATCATTGACGGTAACAGAATCGTCTTTATAAATAAACTCGCCGACCGGAGAAACGACCGCCGCGGTACCCGTGCCGAACGCCTCCTCCAGCGTGCCGTCATGCCCCGCTTTCATCAAATCGTCCACAGACAGATGCGTTTCGTTGACCTTATAGCCCCAATCGCGCAGGATATGGAGCAGCGAATCGCGCGTGACGCCCGGAAGAACCGTGCCCTCAAGCGGCGCAGTGTAGATCTCGCCCGCGATTTTGAACATGATGTTCATCGTGCCGACCTCTTCGACGAACTTACGATGCACGCCGTCGAGCCACAGCACCTGCGCGCAGCCCATTTTCTCCGCCTTGATCTGACCTGCGATCGAGCTTGCGTAGTTGCCGCCGCATTTGGTAAAGCCCGTACCGCCCTTGACCGCGCGAACAAACTCGTCCTCAACCAGGATCTTGACCGGGTTGATGCCCTCGGCGTAATACGCGCCGACCGGCGTGGTAACGATGACGAATTTATACTTGTTCGCCATATGCACGCCAAGGCTCGCTTCGGTTGCGAACATGAACGGGCGGATATACAGCGAGGTATCCGGCTCAGACGGAACCCAATCCGCCTGCACGCGAACCAGCTCTCGCACCGCCTGCACGAACATATCCTCCGGGAACGCCGGCATGCACAGACGCTCGTTTGACTTGATCATACGGCGCGCGTTCATCTCCGGGCGGAACAGCTGAATATTGCCCGCCGCCGTGCGGTAAGCCTTCAGACCCTCAAACGTCTCCTGCGCGTAGTGCAGCACCATGGTCGCCGGGTCCATCGGGATCGGCTCATACGGCACGATGCGCGCATCATGCCAGCCCTGCTCTTTATCCCAGTCTGCAACGAACATGTAGTCTGTAAAATATTTCCCGAAGCCGAGCTTGGTTTCATCCGGCTTGGTTTTCGGATTTTTTGTGATTTCTGTTCTGATCTGCATCATACTCATGCTCCTCCTAAACTATTTCGCGCGATAAGCGTTATCATACGATGATATTATTATAGCACAATCTTTTCCGCCTGCAAACTATATTTTGCATAGATTCTTCGCTTTTTTTTGCTACATTTTCGTTACATTCCCGCCGGAATGCTTGTTGCGCGCGGAAAGCTATGCTATAATGAGGCTGTATAAGCTTAACTGATCAGGAGGTGGCGTTTTATGAAGCGCATGCTTTCTTTGCTTCTGGTTCTTGCCCTCATGCTGATCCCGCTGTCGTCCGAGGCGGCGAACGAGGTGTATGTTGGGATCAATAATGCCATGCTTCCGCTGACCGATGCGATGCCCCTGCGGTCTGACGGCGTGTGGTATATCGATTATCTGGATTTCACGCGCGGCGATCTTGGGATCAACGCGTCTTATAACGCCGAGCTGGGCACGGTCGTGCTGTATAACTGGGATGTCACGCTGGTCTTTCAGGTCGGCAAGAGCACTGCCACGTGTGCCGGAAAGGAATTTAAGCAATGGTCGTTTGCAAGAAACGGCACGATTTATATCCCTGCTGCCTTTGCGGCAGAACAGTTTGGGGTGCAATGTACTTATTTAAACTCGGTTTCGACGCTGCGGCTGCGCAGCACGTCGAGCATGTCAGACAGCATGTTTGTTTATATCGCGCAAAACCGCATCCCCGACCTGCTCGCGGCATATAACGCGTCGAAGCAGCCGAGCCAGCCGTCCTCGCCCGGCACACAGAAGCCGGGAACGCAGACCCCGTCGAGCAATCCTGACGAATCGACCGACACCGTGCCGGACGATTCGGAAAATTCGCAGGAAACGCCAACAAAATCCGTGTATATCACGATCGACATCAAGCGCGCCGGCACGCTGACGCAAATTTTAAACCTGCTCGGCGATTATAACCTGTCCGCCACGTTATTTGTGGGCGAGGCGGCGCTGCCCGGCGAGGACAACACGCTCCGCCGCATCTGCGCAAGCCGGCACGCGCTCGGCGTGTATGCCGACACGGTGGATGGCGCAGAGAGCGTGAACGCCGCGCTCTACGCCATGACGAAAACGAAATCGCGCCTGCTGCGCGGCGATGCGCCGGTCATGCAGGCGGAGGCGGCGGGCTATCGCCCCTGGGGCGCGAATGTGGATGTGCGCGCACGCACTGCGGCGCAGGCGATCCGCCTGCTCGATGCGCGCGGCAGCACCGTGCTCCGCTTTGACGACAGTGACAGCTCGATCGCGCGGATGAAGCGCGTGTTTTCTCATATCAGCGAGCGCAATTTCTCGGCAAAAATTGCGGACGTGACCACGACCCCGGTCGCGCCCTGAACCGAAAGGATAAGTTTTTATGGCATGCAGCCCGGAATTGATTGAATACCTATGCGGGCAGATCCCGCCCGAATACGCGGTGCGCGCGAAGAAGATGTTTGGCGAATATATGATTTATGTGGACGAAAAGCCGCTGCTGCTCGTGTGTGACAACACGGTGTTTGTGAAAGAGCTGCCCTGCGTTTCCGCGCTGCTTTGCGATGCGCCGCACGGGCTGCCCTATCCCGGCGCGAAGGAGCATTATATTCTTGATATTGATGACGGCGCGCTGCTCGCGCAGGTGCTATCCGTTCTCGCGCAAGCGGTTCCGCTCCCTAAAAAAAAGAAAAGGACCTGATCGGTATGCTGGAAAAAAGGTCGGAGGATTCCTTCCCTCTGCTGGACGATTTTACCCGATATTTGCTCACGGTCGGCGGGCGCGCGCCCAAAACGTGCGACCAATATTATCTCGATCTGCGCATGTTTTTTCGTTATATGAAGTGGTATTTTGAGCTGACGCCGCGCGACGCGATCGCGGATCTCAGCCAGATCCCGATTCAGGACGTGTCGCTCGCGCTGATCGAGCGCATTAAGCTGACCGATGTGTATGCATTTCTCGACTATCTTGCCCGCGATCGCGCCACGCATCCCAACAGCGCCGCCACGCCGCACGGGCTGTCCGCCAGCTCGCGCGCGCGCAAGGTAGTTTCCATCCGCGCGTTTTATGATTATCTTGAAAAAAAGGCGCGGCTGATCGAGCAGAACCCGATGAAAGAGCTGGAATCGCCGCGGGCGCGCGCCAAGCTCCCCCGCTATCTCACGCTGGACGAAAGCCTTGCCCTGCTCGAGCATATTGACGGCGAGTTCCGCGAGCGCGATTATTGCATCATCACGCTGTTTTTAAATTGCGGGCTGCGCGTGGCAGAGCTTTGCGGCATCAATCTTCCGGACATTCGGGAGGATCGGCTGCGCGTGCTCGGCAAGGGCGGCAAGGAGCGCACGGTATATTTAAACGATGCGTGTCTCAAGGCGCTGGCGACGTATCTGCCGCTGCGCAGCCAGATGAAGGGCATCCGCCCCGCGGATCAAAACGCCCTGTTTATCAGCAAGCGCCGCAACCGAATCAGCACGGAAACGGTCAAATGGCTCGTGAAAAAATATTGCGGGCTGGCCGGGCTTGACCCGAAGATCTCCGTGCATAAGCTGCGCCATACATCCGCCACGCTCATGTATCGAAGCGGCGTGGACGTGCGCACGCTGCAGGAGATTTTGGGGCATCAGAATTTAAACACCACGCAGATCTACACGCACGTTGACCAGGAGGATCTGATGGTCGCCGCGCGCGCAAACCCGCTTTCCGGCGTGACGCAGAAGAAAAAGCCGGCCGCCAAGCCGCCGGAGGAATAGTCAAGGCTGCGCGGGCTGCGTTTGCCAACGCGGGTATCCCGCGGCGCAAGAGCGCGTTGCGCGGCAGACCGTGATGCTGCCATATTTAAGATGCGATGGCGTATTGCCCACCGGCAAGTATTTGCTTTTTCAGCTCCATACGGAAGCTGTCTTTCTCCCCGGGTATTTTTTTGCCTAAAGTCGTCAAGAAAAAGCGCTCCCCTGCAGAGCATTTCTGCAAGGGATCGTTTCT